>JBJMHU010000193.1:0-25037 GCA_045807225.1 Ornithinibacter sp.
CGCACCACGACCCGTCTGCTCGACGGCGAGTACCCGAAGGTCTCCTCCATCTTCCCCACGACCTCCGAGACCGAGTCGGTCATCAGGACCGCCGAGCTCGTCGAGGCCGTCAAGCGCGTGGCCCTGGTGGCCGAGCGCAACACCCCCGTGCGCCTGCGGTTCAGCGAGGGCCAGGTCGCCATCGAGGCCGGCGCCGGTGACGACGCCCAGGCGTCCGAGGCGGTCGAGGCCGTGCTCACCGGCCCCGAGATCGAGATCGCCTTCAACCCGACCTACCTGCTCGACGGGCTGGGTGCGGTGGGCACCGCCTACAGCCGCATCTCGTTCACCCAGGCCTCACGCCCGGCCGTGCTCTCGGGGCAGGCCGAGGAGGACGGCGAGGCCGACACGTCCTACCGCTACGTGCTGATGCCGGTGCGGTTCGCGTCCTGACCAGCCATTTGCGGATGCCGTCGCAGTAACGTTCGCGGATCAGCACCTCATCGTCGACGCACCACACACCACGAGGAGTTCCGAGATGCAGCTGGGTCTGGTCGGGCTGGGCAAGATGGGCGGCAACATGCGCGAGCGGATCCGCCGCGCCGGTCACGAGGTCGTGGGGTACGACCGCGACAGGTCCGTCTCGGACGCACGCTCGCTGGCCGACCTGGTCCAGCGGCTCGACGCCCCGCGGGTGGTCTGGGTGATGGTGCCCAGCGGCGCGCCCACCAGGGACACCGTCGCCAAGCTGGGGGAGCTGCTCGACAAGGGTGACATGGTCATCGACGGCGGCAACAGCCGGTTCACCGACGACATCGAGAACGAGAAGCTGCTCAAGGCCAAGGGCGTCGGCTACCTCGACTGCGGGGTGTCCGGTGGCATCTGGGGACTCGACAACGGTTACGGCCTGATGGTGGGCGGCTCGGCCGCGAACGTGAAGAAGGCGATGCCCATCTTCGACGCGCTGCGCCCCGAGGGCCCGCGCGACGAGGGCTTCGTGCACGCCGGCAAGGTAGGGGCCGGGCACTACACGAAGATGGTGCACAACGGCATCGAGTACGGCCTGATGCAGGCCTACGCCGAGGGCTACGAGCTGCTGCAGAAGAAGGACATCGTCGAGAACGTGCCCGGCGCGTTCAAGGCGTGGAGCCGGGGCACGGTCGTGCGGTCCTGGCTGCTCGACCTGATGGTCGCCGCCCTCGAGGAGAACCCCACGCTCGAGGACGTGTCGGACTACACGGTCGACTCCGGCGAGGGGCGCTGGACCGTCGAGGAGGCGATCGCGCTCTCGGTGCCGATGCCGGTGATCTCCGCGTCGCTGTTCGCGCGCTTCGCGTCGCGCCAGCAGAGCTCGCCCACGCTGCAGGCCGTCGCCGCGCTGCGCGGCCAGTTCGGCGGGCACCAGGTGATGACCGTCGCCGAGGGCGAGGAGCTGCGGGCCGAGGCCACGGCCGGTCCGGCGTCCGCGGCCAGCGCGGGGCGCAAGGCAGCGCGGAAGGAGAAGCCCGCGAGCTCGCCGCAGGAGGCGGCCGCCCGCGGGCGCAAGGCCGACGAGGCCGGCCCGTCATCCGGAACCGGCGACGCCTCGGCGGGTCGCTCGAAGGGCGCGGCGTCGGCGGGCCCGACCTCGGGCACCAGCACGACGCGGAAGCGCGCCGCCAGGAAGAGCTGAGCCGTAGGTGCACGTCCGGCACCTGAGCGTGGCCGACTTCCGCAGCTACACCGCTGCCGAGCTGCCGCTCGAGCCGGGCGTGACGACCCTCGTCGGCCTCAACGGCCAGGGCAAGACCAACCTGGTCGAGGCCCTGGCCTACCTCGCCAGCCTGTCCAGCCACCGGGTCGCCACCGACGCGCCACTGGTGCGGTTCGGCGCGACCCAGGCCATCGTGCGCGGTGCGGTGGTGCGCGACGGCCGGGAGACGATGGTCGAGCTCGAGATCACCCCGGGCCGGGCGAACCGGGCCCGGCTCAACCGGTCGCCGCTGAGCCGGCCGCGCGACGTGCTCGGCACGCTGCGCACGGTGCTCTTCGCACCGGAGGACCTCGCGCTGGTCAAGGGTGACCCCGGCGAGCGGCGGCGCTTCCTCGACGACCTGCTCGTCGCCCGCCAGCCGCGCTGGTCGGGCGTGCGCACGGACTACGACAAGATCCTCAAGCAGCGTGGTGCGCTGCTGAAGTCCGCCGCCCCGGTGCTGCGGCGAGGCGGTCGCCGGGGGGTGCGGCCGGCATCCGAGGGGGTTGACGTCTCCGCCGAGCGGGAGTCGGCGCTGCACACCCTCGACGTGTGGGACGCGCACCTGGCCCAGGTCGGCTCGCAGCTGCTCTACGCACGACTGCGGCTGCTGCGCGACCTCGGCCCCTACCTCGGCAAGGCCTACGACGAGGTGAGCGCCGGGCAGAGCGATGCCCGGGTGCACTACAGGTCCTCGCTGCGCGATCAGACCGCCGCGCGGATCGCCGAGGGCGAGGTGCCCGAGCCCGAGGAGCTGCGCACCGAGATCCTGGCGTCGCTGGCCGAGGTGCGCGGCGCGGAGGTGGACCGGGGGGTGAGCCTGGTCGGGCCGCACCGCGACGACGTCGTGCTCACCCTCGGGGAGCTGCCGGCCAAGGGCTACGCGAGCCACGGTGAGTCGTGGTCGTTCGCGCTGGGGCTGAAGCTGGCCGCCTACCAGCTGTTGCGGCACGACCTGGGCGATGACCCGGTGCTGGTGCTCGACGACGTGTTCGCCGAGCTCGACTCGGGGCGCCGCGGGCGGCTGGCCGACATGATCGCCGACTGCGAGCAGGTGGTGATCACGGCGGCCGTACCCGAGGACGTGCCCTCGCAGCTGGCGGGGCGCACCTACGTCGTGACGCTGGGGTCGGTGGTGGAGCGTGAGTGACGCGTCGCGCCCACCAGACCTCGGCCAAAGCGGTTCGGACGCAACCGATTCCGCACCGGATGCGGATGCTCTCGTCGGGGATGCCGAGGTGGCGGCGGCCGCGGCGCTCGCCCGGGCCCGGGCGGCGGCCAAGGCGAAGGGGTTGCGCCCCGGGCTGCGGCCCCGGCGCCGGCCCAAGGACGTGCCGGTCGGTGAGCGATCCACGACCGGGCGCGACCCCAAGCTGCTCGGCGAGCAGCTCGACCAGTTCGTCGCCGAGCGCGGCTGGGTGGGCGACGTCGCGGTGGGGGCCGTCATCGGGCGGTGGCCGCAGATCGTCGGGCCGGAGATCGCCCAGCACTGCGCCCCGGTCGACTTCGTCGACGGCATCCTCACCGTGCGCGGCGACTCGACCGCCTGGGCGACCCAGCTGCGGCTGCTGTCCTCCAGCCTGCTCGCCCGGCTCGCCGAGGAGGTGGGCGACGGGACGGTCGCCGAGCTGCGCGTCGTCGGCCCGGGCGCACCCACCTGGTCGCGGGGGCAGCGCCGGGTGCAGGACGGCCGCGGCCCGCGTGACACCTACGGCTGACCGGTCGCCCGTCGCGGGGGATGCCGCTCACCTCGACCTCGGGCGAGCCAGGCGGCAGGATGCCGGGATGACCCCCTCGTCCGACGCCGTCGACAGCTACCTCGAGCGCGCCCCCGAGACCGGACGGGCGTTCTTCCTCGGCGTGCGCGAGCTCGTGCAGCGCCACGCACCCGGGGCCACCGAGACCTTGTCGTACAACATGCCGACGTTCCTCGTCGACGGGCACCGGCTGCTGCACGCGTCGGCGTGGAAGGAGCACCTCGCGATCTACCCGTTGCCGCCGGCTGACGACCTCGACGCCCAGGCCGCCGCCGACCTGGAGGCGCACAGCTCGGGAGCCAGCACGCTCAAGCTGCCCTACACCCAGGAGTTCCCGACCCTGCTGGTCGACGCGGTGGTGCGTGCCCACCTGGCCCGCCTGGCCGACGGCCGATAGTCGGGCCGGGCCGTCAGCGGTGGTCCAGGCCGCCGCGGAGCACGTCCAGGGCCATCCGCAGCTGCAGGTCGTAGGCCTGGCGCGGCTGACGGAAGGAGTCGGCGCCGTACTGCCCGAAGACCTCCAGGCTGGTGCCGCCGACGACGGCCGACCACAGCAGCAGGGCCCGGGACAGCACGGCCGGGTCGGTGGCCAGGCCGACCTCGGCCGCGACGACCCGCAGGTCACCGGCCAGCGGGTCGGGCGGGGCGTGCGGTGCCGGCCCGTCGGGCACGTCTCCGCGGGCCACCCCCTCGGCCACCAGGCTCATCAGCGTGCCGACGACCCGGGTCCCCGGCTCGATCGTCGCCTCGGGCGGAGCGGCGTAGCCGGGCACCGGGCTGCCGTAGAGCAGGGCGTAGCGGCTGGGCTCGGCCACCGCCCAGGCGCGGAACGCGTGGGCCGCGGCCAGCAGCCGCTCGGACCAGCGCTGGTCGGCGGCGGACTCGACCGCAGCCTGCACGGCGTCGGCCTGGGCGCCGTAGGCGTCGACGAGGAGCAGCGTGAGGAGCTCGTCGCGGTTGGCGACGTAGCGGTAGACCGCCGACGAGACCATGCCGAGGTCGCGGGTGACCGCCCGCAGCGAGAGCCCCGCGGCCCCGTGCCGGGCGAGGTGCTGGCGGCCGATCTCGAGGATGCGGGCGGTGACGTCCTCGCGACGAGCGGCACGGGTGGTGGGCATACCGGCATCCTGCCACAGAACCGAGAGCGGTGCTCTTGACATTGTCGGCGGCACGCGTCACGCTGGGACTCGAAACCGAGAGCACCGCTCTCACACATCGACGGAGGACGACATGACCCAGCCGGAGAACGACCGCACCCCGACCCCCATCCCCAGCCCTGCCGCACCGGTCGACCCCGCCCGCTACATCCCGCCGGCCGGCCGGATGGACGTCTGGTCGGGAAAGCTCGTGGGCTTGCTCACGGCGCACGGCATCAGCCTGATGGGGTCGCGGGTGCTCGTCGTCCGGGGCCGGACCAGCGGCGCGCCGCGCAGCAACCCGGTCAACCTGCTCGAGCTCGACGGCCAGCGCTACCTGGTGGCACCGCGGGGCAACACCCAGTGGGTGCGAAACGCCCGGGCGGCCGGCCGCGGCGAGCTGCACCTCGGCAAGCGGGTGGAGGCCGTCGAGCTGGCCGAGCTGCCGGTCGACCACCGCGTGCCGGTGCTGCGGGTCTACCTCGAGCGGTGGGGCTGGGAGGTCGGCCGGTTCGTCGAGGGCCTGTCGAAGAGCTCGACCGACGCCGAGATCGCTGCCGTCGCCCCGGGGATGCCGGTCTTCCGGGTCACCACCGCCGCGTGACACCGCTGCGGCGGGTACACCCGTCGGGCGCCGGGGTGGTCGCCCCGGCAGCCACCTCAGCACCGGGCGGCACGAGAACTGGCTAGGGTCGGGCGCGTGAGCGACGCACTGGTGCACCGGGCCGACGACGACCGCATCGCGGTGCTCACCCTCGACTCCCCCGGCAACCGCAACGCCCTCTCCCGGCGGCTGGTGGCGGATCTGGCCGCCCACCTCGCCGAGGCGGGAGCCGACGAGGCGCTGCACGGCGTGCTGCTGCGGTCCTCGCACCCGGTCTTCTGTTCCGGCGCCGACCTCAAGGAGGCCGCGACCGTCGACATGGTCGAGTCGGCCCGCGCCATCGTGGCCCTGCAGCGTGCCATCACCGCCCTGCCGGTGCCGGTGGTCTGCCGGCTCGACGGGCCGGTGCGCGCCGGTGGCCTGGGCCTGGTCGCCTCGTCCGACCTCGTCGTCTGCCGCGACGACGTCAGCTTCGCGCTCACCGAGGTGCGCCTCGGGCTCGCAGCCGCGGTGATCTCCATCCCGCTGCGCGCCCGGCTCAGCCCACGGTCGGCCTCCGACTGGTTCCTGACGGGCCGCTCCTTCGGTGCCGACGAGGGGCGCGACCAGGGGCTGGTGACGCACGTCGTCGCAGCCGAGGCCATGGATGCCGCGGTCGGCGCGGTGCTCGACGACCTGCGGGCGGGTGCCCGGCAGGGTCTGGTCGAGGCCAAGCGGCTGCTGAACGCCGACCTGGTGGCGGCGTTCGACGAGCACGGCGACGAGATGGCGCGGCTCTCCGGCCTGCTCTTCCACTCAGCCGTCGCCCAGGAGCGGATGGCCGCGGCCCTGCGCCGCTGACCCTCGCTCGGGCGGGCGCCGACGGCGGGTGGCGAGCACGCGGCATCCACGGCTTCCCGTGCACGAGGGCAGTGCCCGATGTTCCCGTATGAGGAACGTGCGTGGTCGCGCCCCCGGCGCTGGGCGACTCTCAGTGGGTGAGGCGGCACGGAGCCGCCCTACCTCACTGAACGCAAGGGAGCGCCAGTGCCCACCGTGACGATCCACCCCACGGGCGAGGTCATCTACCTCGAGCCCGGAGAGACCGTGCTCAGCGGTCTCTACAAGGCGGGGTACGCGTACACGGTCGGCTGCCGCCGCGGCGGGTGCGCGATCTGCAAGGTCGACTGCCGTTCCGGCGAGTTCTCCTACAACCACCCGGTCGCCGACACGGTCGTCACCGAGCCGGAGCGCAGTGACGGCACGTGCCTGAGCTGCCGCGCCGTCCCGGAGACCGACATCTCCATCGAGCTGCGCGGCGAGAACGTCCGACTCGTCAACCGGTTCCTGCACGTGATCAACGACAAGGCCCGGCAGCGCGCCGAGGCGCACGCAGCCGCGGCACTCACGCCCGGCACGACCCACAAGGAGCAGTAATGGCAGTCATGAGGTTGGGCTACGCCCACGTTCGCGTCACGGACATGGCCGAGGCCAAGGACCACTACGCCAACACCCTGGGGCTCTACGAGACCCTGTCCGAGGGCAACAAGACCTACTACAAGGCCTGGGACGAGTGGGACCACCACTCGGTCGTGCTCGAGGAGGGTGGCGTCGGCCTCGTCAAGTACGGGTGGAAGGTGCAGTACTCCAGCGACATCGACGAGATCGAGAAGAAGGCCACGGCCTTCGGCGTCACCGTCGAGCGGATGAGCAGGGGTGACAACCCCGAGATCGGCGACGGCATCCGCTTCACCACCCCCTCCGACCACGTGTTCGAGGTCTACCACGAGGCCACGCTCATCGGCACCGAGGTCGGCACCCACAACCCCGACGCCTTCCCGCGCCACCTCGTCGGCGTGGGCGTTCCCGCGCTCGACCACTCGCTGATCACGGCCGAGGACCCGGGGCTGATGGACCGCTTCCTCCATGACGTCTTCGGCTTCTACGCCACCGAGCGCGTGCAGACCAGCCTCGACGACGACGCGGACATCATCGCGACCTGGATGACGAACTCCACCCAGATCCACCAGCTCGCCGTGCTCGCCGGCCCGCAGGGCAAGCTGCACCACTTCGCCTTCCGGCTCGGCGACTGGGTCGAGGTCGGCCGCGCTGCCGACCTGTTCTCGATGGACGACGTGCCGATCGACGTCGGCCCGACGCGCCACGGCATCACCCGCGGCCAGACCGTCTACTTCTTCGACCCCTCGGGTAACCGCAACGAGGTCTTCGCCGGCGGCTACCTCGCCTACCCGGACCGCCCGATGCACGTCTGGACCCCCGACGCGCTCGGCAAGGGCGTCTTCTACCACGCCCGGGAGCTGAACGACGCGTTCACCTCGGTCCTGACCTGATCCGCCCCTGACCCCGGTCGTCACGTCCGGTGACGGCGGTGCGCCGTCGGCCGCCGTCACCGACGTGGTGCCTGTCACCAGCAAGTCACCGACGTCCCGCCGGTCCTTCCCTCCACCCCACCCGTCCGTCATCGCCGACGAGGAGCCGCTGATGCTCGTGCGTACCGAGACCGCCCTGACGTATGCCGGGGCACGGGTCGCGCTGGACGCCGCCCTGGCGCAGGCCGAGCGGATCGGAGGCGCGTTCAACGTCGCGGTCACCGACACCGCCGGTGGCCTGCTCGCCTTCGGGCGGATGGACGGCGCCTTCGCGGTGTCCGGGGCGATCGCCCAGGACAAGGCGTGGACCGTCGCCGGCTTCGGTGGCCTACCGACGGACGTCTTCTACGACGCCATCGCCGGCGAGGACGCCGTGCGCGAGGGCATCGGGCAGCGCGGCCGCGTCGCGGCCTTCGGCGGCGGGGTCCCGATCCTCGTCGACGGGACCTTCGTCGGGGCGGTCGGCGCGTCCGGCGGCTCCGCCGACCAGGACAAGGACGTCGCCACCACCGGTGCAGCAGCGGTCGCTGCCGCCCTGGATGCCGCACGGCTCGAGGCCGCCGGCGCACTCCCGCAGACCAGAGAGGACGCACGATGACCCCGTTCATGCAGCGCGTGGCCGAGCTCGTCGGCACGCCCGAGGAGAACCTGCCCGACGTCGAGGAGATCGCCCCGATGCCGGACACCCGGATCAGCCGCAGGATCGCCACCGGCACCGGTGCCGACCGCCAGGTGGCCATCCGCTCCCTGGCCGAGCAGCTGGTCAGCGAGGCCAACGCCATCCTCGCCGAGTCCGACGACCGGCTCGGCCTGGTCGACGAGACGCTCCCGCACGAGCTCGCCTTCAGCGTGACCCACCGCGGCCGCGCGGCCCGGGTGTCGACCACGTTCGAGGACGGCACGGCCTACGGCCGGCTCGTCGGCGACGGCTTCGAGTCCGAGCTGCCCCAGGAGCTCGAGGGGCCCGACGCGCTCCCCGACCTCATCGTGCGCCTGCTCGTCGAGTCCGGCGTCACGCACCACCACGTCCACTGACATCCCCACCCCCAACACCTTCCGGAGCACCGATCCCGGCGCCCGGCGCACCCGCCCAGCCAAGGAGGCACCGTGCAGTACGAACTGCGAACCCAGGTGATCGAACCGCCCCGCAAGACCTTCACCCACCTCGTGAAGCGCTACGGCGACCGCCCCGCCTCGCGCTACGAGGAGGGGACGATCGACATCCAGCCGAAGGAGAACTTCCACTACCGGCCGCTCTGGGACCCCGAGCACGAGCTCTACGACGAGACCTACAGCGACTTCCGGCTGACCGACCCCTACTCGTTCACCGACCCGCGGCAGTACTACTACGCCCCCTACGTCTCCTCACGGGCGGCCATGGCCGATGCCGTCGCCTCCACCCTGGACTACCTCGACTCGCGGGACCTGCTCTCGCGGCTGCCGGAGCGCTGGTCGGCCGTCATGGCCGAGCTCCTCGTGCCCCTGCGCCACTACGAGTCCGGCGCGCAGATGATCTTCTGCGACATCACCCGCTTCGGCTTCGGCACGACGATCACCCAGTGCGCCGGCTTCGCGGCGTTCGACCGGATCGGCAACGCCCAGGCGATCAGCCGGCTCGGCATCGCCCTCGGCGGTGGCACGGCCGAGCTGCTCGGTGAGGCGAAGACCCGCTGGGTCGAGGACGCCTCGCTGCAGGGCCTGCGCCGCTACGTGGAGGAGCTGTTCCTCGAGAAGGACTGGGGCAGGGCCCTGATCCGGCTCGACGTGCTCGACCGCCTCGTCTACGGCCTGTTCTTCACCCACCTCGACGACGCCGCCATCGACGCGGGGGCCGGGTCCTACAGCCTGTTCGCACAGCACCAGGCCTCGTGGTTCAAGGACCAGCGCAAGTGGCTCGACGCCCTCTACAAGGCGTGGGTCGCCGACCCCGAGACCGGCCCCTCGAACAAGGCCCTGCTCGCGGCGACCACCACCTCGGCGCTCGAGGCCGCCCTCGCGGCCCTCGCGCCGCTCGCCGCCCGGGTCGACGAGCTCGTCGGTGCCGGCGCGGTCGGCAACGTGGAAACCACTGCCACCACCGTGCGCGACGCCGTCGCGGCGCTGACGGCCTGAGCGGAAGGACGACGCCATGAGCACCACCGCCTCCACCCGCACCGTCGGCGTGGACATCCAGGAGAGTGAGACCAACCGGTCGGTCGTCGAGGCCATCGAGCTCACGAACGACGGCTGCACCGTGCAGCACATGCCGGGTCTCGTGCGGATCACCGCACCCGGTCGCCTCGTGATCACCCGTGAGTCGGTCGAGGAGCGCCTCGGCCGCGAGTGGGAGACCCACGAGTTCCAGCTCGCGATCGTGAGCTACTTCGGGCACATCAAGGAATGGGATGACGACGAGATCGTCATCGCGTGGGACCACTGAGCCACCCCACGAAGTTCGCCCACGCGCAGCGTGGGACCCGCGCTCGTTCCGCCCGCGCAGAGCGTGCGACCCGGCCCCCGACAGTTCGCGGGGACCCCGACGTCACAGACAGGAAAGCCAGATGACCATCGCCCCCAAGGCCCCGCGCAAGCTGACGATGAAGCAGCGCTACGAGGCGCTCACCCGTGACCTCGACTGGGACCCCTCCTACGTCGAGAAGAAGGACGTCTTCCCCCACACCGAGTTCGAGGGGATCAGGATCCACGACTGGAGCAAGTGGGAGGACCCCTTCCGCCTCACCGTCGACTCGTACACGAAGTACCAGGCGGAGAAGGACAAGCGGCTGTATGCCGTGCTCGACGGCTTCGCCCAGAGCCAGGGTCACCTCTCGCTCACCGAGGCGAACTACCTCAACGCGATGAAGCTGTTCCTCCAGGGCGTGACCCCGCTCGAGTACGCCGCCCACCGCAACTTCGCCTACCTCGCCCGCCACCTCGACGGCCCGGGCCCGCGGTTCGCGGCGCTGTGCCAGTCGATCGACGAGCTGCGCCACACGCAGACCGAGATCCACACGCTGAGCAACTACAACAAGTACTACGGCGGCTTCCACAACTACATCGAGCAGCACGACCGGGTGTGGTACCTCTCGGTGCCCAAGTCGTTCTTCGACGACGCGCTGTCGGCCGGTCCGTTCGAGTTCCTCATCGCCATCGGCTTCTCGTTCGAGTACCTGCTGACCAACCTGCTCTTCGTGCCGTTCATGTCGGGCGCCTCGTTCAACGGTGACCTGCCGACGATGACCTTCGGCTTCTCGGCGCAGAGCGACGAGTCACGCCACATGACCCTGGGGCTCGAGGCGATCAAGTTCCTCCTCGAGCAGGACGAGGCCAACGTGCCGATCGTGCAGGCCTGGATCGACAAGTGGTTCTGGCGCGGGTACCGGGTGACGGCCCTGGTGGCCCAGATGCTCGACTACATGCTCCCGCGCAAGGTGATGAGCTGGAAGGAGGCCTTCGAGCTGTACTTCGAGCAGCAGATGCTCGGTGGCCTGTTCGAGGACCTCGCCTTCTACGGCATCACTGCCCCCAAGCACGTCGACGACGCCATCGGCGAGAAGGAGATCCTGTCGCACCAGGTGTACTGGACCCTCTACCAGTTCTCGCACGCAGCGGCCTTCACGACCACGGTGCCGGACGCCGACGCGCAGAAGTGGCTCTCCGAGAACTACGCCGACACGTTCGACAAGCTCTACAAGCCGCTCTGGGACAAGGAGCAGCGCAACGTCGAGGCCGGTGGCCGGCACTTCGTGCGCGGCCTGCCGCAGCTGTGCCAGGTGTGCCAGGTGCCGATGCTGTTCACCGAGCCGGGCGACCCGACGACGCTGTGCCAGCGGGAGTCCCACTACCGAGGGGAGACGTTCCAGACGTGCTCCAACGGGTGCCAGTGGATCTTCGAGCGCGAGCCGGAGAAGTACGTCCAGGCCTGGCTCCCCGTGCACCAGATCTACCAGGGCAACTGCGGCGGGCCGACCGTTCCCGACGTGCTGGCCTGGTACGGCCTGGAGGAGGGTGACAGCGGCGAGTACAAGGGCTCGGTCGACGCCAACAACTGGAACACGTGGCACGACGACGCCGACCACTCCCACATCGGAACGGAGGCCTGAGCACCATGGCCGTCAAGAGCATCGGAACGTACGACTTCCCCTCCCGCTCCCGCCAGGAGCTCTACGGGGACGACCAGCTCGTCCACGTGTGGTTCCAGGGCAGCCTCTGGTACGCCGCTGCGGCCTGCTTCCGGGCGCCCAAGGCGATGACCTGGGCCGACTTCTGGAACGGCGTCCTGGTGCCGTACGCGGAGGAGGACCCCGACTTCGACCCCACGGCCCGTCGCGTCTGGACCCTGCACGGTGAGGAGTTCGTCCCCCGCGACGACCAGACCCTCGAGCAGATCGGCGTCGGGCACAAGGACGTCATCGGGATGCGGGTCGTCGCCTGAGGCGACCGCCCCGCCCAGGTCGGCTGACCCCGACCTCGTGCGACGTGCGCACCGTTCCGCCCCCACCACGGCGGAGGAACCGCGAGCACGTCGCACGAGGTCGGGGATGACGCGGCCACACCACACACCAGGACCAGGAGCAGCCATGACCCAGACCCACACCATCACCGTGGAGCCGCTCGGCCGCGAGATCGAGTGCCGCGAGGACCAGACGATCCTGGACGCGTGCCTGCGCAACGGGGTCTGGCTTCCGCACTCGTGCACCCACGGCACCTGCGCCACGTGCAAGGCCGAGGTGCTCGACGGCGACGTCGACCACGGCGCTGCGAGCACGTTCGCCCTGATGGACTACGAGCGTGACGAGGGCAAGCTGTTGCCCTGCGTCGCCTGCCCCCGCTCGGACGTCACCATCGAGGCGGACATCGACGTCGACGAGACGATGCCCGTACACCCGGTGCAGGACTACACCGGCACCGTCGTCGAGCTCGACGACATCGCCCTGCACACCCGCCGTCTCGTCGTCGAGCTCGACCGCGAGATCGGGTTCAACGCCGGGCAGTACCTCAAGTTCCAGGTACCGGCGCGCGACGGACTGCCGGGTGTCGACCGCACCTGGTCGATCGCCTCACCGCCCACCGAGACGCGACGCCTGGAGTTCCACGTCCGAAACGTGCCCGGTGGCCGGGGCACCGACGGCTGGGTGTTCGGCGGGATGACGCCGGGCGACACCGTCTCGGTCTCGGGGCCCTATGGCCGGTTCGTGCTGAAGACGGATGACGACCGGCACGCCGTGCTCGTGGGCGGCGGCACCGGGCTCGCCCCGCTGAAGTCGATGATCCGGCACGCCCTCGAGGACGGCGCCTACGACGGCCACCTCACGCTGTACCAGGGTGCGCGGTCGCGCGAGTGGCTCTACGACGTGGAGTTCTTCCGCTCGCTGGCGGCGCAGTTCCCTGAGCAGTTCACCTACCGGCCCTGCTTGTCGGAGGAGACCGAGTCCGAGTGCGGCAACGACGCCGACGCCTACGGCTTCGGGATGGTGACCGACGTCATCGCGGCCGACCACGCGACCCTCTCGGGAGCGGCCGGTTACCTCTGCGGGCCGCCACCAATGGTCGAGGCCGCGTTGAAGACCCTGATGTCGAGGCGGCTGTTCCCGCGCGACATCCACCGTGAGGACTTCTTCAACAAGGGCGACAAGGCGTCTGGCGGCGTTCGCTCCCCCCTCATCAAGCGCTGACCCCGGCATCGCCGAGCGCGGATGCCGCGGGGCCGGCATCCGCTGCGACCTCACCTACGCCCTCCTACAGGCCCGACTCGCGCAGCACCCGGCTCAGGGTGAACGCGGCGGTGCGCACGGCCGGGCCGAGGGTGACGGGGTCGATCGAACCCGTGGTCCCGGTGGCCGACAGCCCGGCCCGGACCCGTCGGTCGACGCCGAACACCGGCGCGGCGACGCAGGACACGCCCAGGTGGGACTCCTCGAGGTCGAGCGCCATGCCCACGGAGCGGATCTTGCGCAGCTCGCGGGTCAGGCCGCCGGGGGTGGAGATGGTGCGCGGCGTCAAGCGGGGCAGGCCGGCCTCCATGCGGGCCCGCACCGTGGCAGCCGAGCTGTAGGCGAGGATCGCCTTGCCGACCCCGGTGGCATGGGCCGGCAGCCGACCTCCGGTGCGCGACGCCACGTCGACGCCGCCGGACCCGAGGATCTCGACGTAGACCACGTCGACGCCGTCCAGCACCGCGAGGTGGATCCGCTGGCGGGTCGCCTCACGCAGGTCCTCCATGATCGGTAGCGCCGCATCGGACAGGGACCGGTGCGTGGGCACCAGCTCGCCCCGCTCGAAGAGCCACATGCCGAGCCGGTAGCCATCGCCGGAGGGCCCTGACTGCTGGCGGTCCAGGACCCGCAGCGACACGAGCTCGGCCACGATCCGGTGCACCGAGGACTTGGGCAGGCCGGTGCGTCGGGTGAGCTCGGCGAGGGACAGCACGGGTGCCCGGTCGTCGAAGGCCGCGATGATCGCGGCGGCGCGTGCGAGCAGGCTCACAGGGGGACCGTTCCGTTCAGTGGAACGCATTCGTTGATCGAACCATGGCGCCGGGCCCAGTGTCATCCCATCGCAACGAGGCAAGGGAGCCACAACATGTCGATCGTCCTCCAAGACCAGGCGTGGTGCGCCACGACCCCCAAGCGAGCGCAGGGGGACGACCACCACGGGTCCGGGCTGAAGTCGGTCGGCAGCGCCCTCGACGTGCTCGAGTGCTTCGCCCTCGACGGCGAGCTGGGAGTCTCCGACATCGCCCGCCGGCTCGGCGTCGCCAAGTCGACCGCCCACCGGCTGCTGCAGACCCTCGCCAGCCGAGGCTTCGTCGAGCAGGACGTGACCAGCGGCCAGTACCGCCTCGGCATCCACATCTACGAGCTCGGCGCCCTGGCCCTGGCCCGCAACGAGCTGCGCCACGTCGCCCTGCCGACCCTGCGCCAGGTGGCCGCCAGCACCGGCCTGACCGTGAACTTCTCCGTGCCCGACGGCCCGGACGTCGTCTTCGTCGAGCGCATCGAGAACACCGACGGCGTGCGCTTCCTCGGCCACTTCGGCCGCCGCCTGCCCTCGCACACCACCAGCAGTGGCAAGGCCATCGCGGCCTGGAACCCCCAGGCCGACCTCGCCCGCCGGCGCGCCGGCTTCCCCCCGCGGGTCAACAGGACCGTGCGCACCGAGGCCGACTGGCTGCGCTGCCTGGAGTCGGTGCGCAAGATCGGGTATGCCGTGTCGCACGGTGAGTCCTTCGACGGCGCCTCGTCGGTGGCCGTCCCCGTGATCTCGCGCCGCGTGGCGATCGCCTCGGTGTCGGTGTTCGGCCCGACCGAGACCATCAGGCCGCAGGTCGACCGGCTGGTGCCGGTTCTGGTGGCGGCCAGCCGGCGGATCGCGCGCGCCCACATCGCCTGAGCCGGACGGCTCACCGGTCCCCACCGGCCCCCGCCGACCACCTACCAACCACCCACCGACCACCCGTCGGCGGCCATGTTCCCGGGAGCGGAACGTGGCGCGCACGGCATCCGGCACCTCCGTACCGTCGTGATGGAAGGCGCCGCCCCGCCTCGCCCCGCGCCGTCGCGTGGTGGCCCCAGGAAGGACAACCCGTGGACGACTCGACCCGCACCCAGGTCGCCGGTGCGCTGCTCGCGGCCTACGACTCCAAGGAGCCGCTCGAGCCGCTCACCTCGACCCACGAGGGGATGACGCTCGAGGACGCCTACGCGATCCAGGTGCTGCAGATCGAGCAGCGCCTGGCGCAGGGACGCACCGTGCGGGGCCACAAGGTCGGCCTCACCAGCGCCGCGATGCAGCGGCTGCTCGGCGTGACCGACCCCGACTACGGCCACCTGCTCGACGACTTCTTCCACCTCGAGCACATGCCGATCCCGATCGACCTCTTCGTGCAGCCGCGCATCGAGCCCGAGGTCGCGTTCGTGCTCAAGAAGCCGCTCAAGGGCCCCGGCGTCACGGTGCACGAGGCGCTGCGGGCCGTCGACTTCGTGCTGCCGGCCCTGGAGATCGTCGACAGCCGCATCCGTGACTGGAGGATCGGCCTGTTCGACACCATCGCCGACAACGCGAGCTCGGGCGCGGTCGTGCTCGGCTCGACCCCCACCGACGTCGGCGCCGTCGACCTGCGCCTGGCCGGCGCCACCTTCCACCGCAACGGTGAGGTCGTCGGCACCGGTGCCGGCGGCGCCGTGCTCGGCTCCCCCCTGAACTCCCTGGTCTGGCTCGCCAACACCGTCGGCGCCCGCGGGGTGACCCTCGAGAAGGGCCACGTCGTGCTGCCCGGCTCGGTCTGCGCCATGTCCGCCGTCGCCGCCGGCGACGTCTTCACCGCGACGTTCGCCGGGCTCGGCAGCGTCACCGCCCGGTTCGTCTGACCCCGCCCCACCCTAAGGAGCGCCATGTCCACTTCGCCCAGGACCACGGGCACCGCCGCCATCGTCGGCCCCGGCAACATCGGCACCGACCTGATGTTCAAGCTGATGCGCCGCAGCGAGGTGCTCGACCCGCGCTGGATGATCGGTGTCGACCCGGCCTCCGACGGCCTGCGCCGCGCCGCGTCGCTCGGCTTGGAGGCCAGTGCCGAGGGCGTCGACTGGCTGCTCGCCCAGGACGAGCTGCCCGACATCGTCTTCGAGTGCACCTCGGCGAAGGCGCACGCGGCGAACGCACCGCGCTACGCCGAGGCCGGCATCCTCGCCGTCGACCTGACCCCCGCGGCGGTCGGTCCCTACCTCTGCCCGCCGGTCAACCTCGACTTCAACCTCGATGCCGTGAACGTCAACATGATCACCTGCGGTGGCCAGGCCACGACGCCGATGGTCAAGGCCGTCTCCTCCGTCGTGCCGGTGCCGTATGCCGAGATCGTCGCCTCGATCTCGAGCAAGAGCGCCGGCCCCGGCACCCGGGCGAACATCGACGAGTTCACCGAGACCACCTCGGAGGCGCTCGAGGTCGTCGGCGGTGCCCAGCGCGGCAAGGCGATCATCATCCTCAACCCCGTCGAGCCCCCGCTGATGATGCGCAACTCGGTCTTCTGCGCCATCCCCGAGCAGGCCGCGGAGCCCGGCGAGCTGCAGGACCGCATCCTGGCCTCCATCCACGCGATGGTCGCCGAGGTGCAGGGCTACGTGCCCGGCTACCACCTGCGCGCCGACCCCCAGTTCGACCACGCCCGCGACACCTGGAAGGGCATGGCGCGCGTGTTCGTGCCCATCGAGGTCAAGGGCCGCGGCGACTACCTGCCCGACTACGCGGGCAACCTCGACATCATCACCGCGGCCGCGGCGCGGGTCGGCGACATCATGGTCGCCCACCGGCTCGGCGTCGCGTCCACGTGGAAGTCGTCGGCCGCGCTCGGTGACGTCCCTGACCCGCTCGTCGGCGCCGGCGCCGGCGCGCAGAAGGCCGGTGTCTGACATGGGCGACATGACCATCCGTCCCGAGGACGTCCCCGTCGTCGTCGACGAGCTGACCGAGACCGACGTGCTCGCCAACACCCCCACGGCGGGCGGCGAGCGAGACCTGCGGATCACGGACTCCACGCTGCGCGACGGCTCGCACGCGATGAGCCACCAGTTCACCGAGGAGCAGGTGCGCGGCGTCGTGCACGCCCTCGACAGTGCCGGCGTCCAGGTCATCGAGGTGTCGCACGGTGACGGGCTCGGCGGCTCGAGCTTCAACTACGGCTTCTCCAAGGTCGACGAGATGAAGCTCATCGCGGCCGCGGTCGAGGAGGCCACCCAGGCCAGGATCGCCGTCCTGATGCTTCCCGGCCTCGCCACCGTGCACGAGCTGAAGAACGCCCACGCGGCCGGTGCCTCGGTCGCCCGCATCGCCACCCACTGCACCGAGGCCGACGTCTCGATCCAGCACTTCGGGGCGGCCCGGGCGCTCGGCATGGAGACCGTCGGGTTCCTCATGCTCAGCCACAAGGCCGCGCCGGAGAAGCTCGCCCAACAGGCCCGGATCATGGTGGATGCCGGGGCCCAGTGCGTCTACGTCGTCGACTCGGCCGGGGCGCTGGTCCTGTCCGACGCGCAGGAGCGGATCAAGGCCGTCATCGACGAGGTCGGCGGCGAGGCACAGGTCGGCTTCCACGGCCACCAGAACCTCAGTCTCGGCATCGCCAACTCGGTGCTGGCCTACCAGGCCGGTGCCCTGCAGATCGACGGCGCGCTGTGTGCCCTCGGCGCGGGCGCGGGCAACAGCCCCACAGAGGTGCTTGCCGCGACCTTCGAGCGGATGGGCATCCGCACCGGCGTCGACCTCGGCGAGGTGCTCTCCGCCGCCGAGGACGTCGTGCGCCCCTTCATCCCGCGACTGCCGTGGATGGACCGCGCGTCGATCACCCAGGGCTACGCCGGTGTCTACAGCTCGTTCCTGCTGCACGCCGAGCGGGCTGCCGAGCGCTACGACGTGCCGGCCCACGAGATCCTGCAGAAGGTCGGCGAGTACGGGTACGTCGGTGGCCAGGAGGACATGATCATCGACATCGCCCTCCAGCTCGCCGAGGAGAAGTCGCACCTCATCGAGCTCGGCGACCTCGCCGGCATGGGCGTGCGCTGATGGCCGGCGAGGCACCCGCAGGGGGCTGGGACGTCGAGTCGGTCGCCGCCGAGCTGCTGGCGTGCGAGGACGAGCGGCGCGACCGCGAGCCCTTCACGGACGAGTGGGCCGGGCTCGACCTCGACACCGGCTACGAGATCCAGGACCTCAACCTCGCCAAGCGGCTCGGGCGGGGCGAGAAGCTGATCGGCGTCAAGCTCGGACTCACGAGCCGGGCCAAGCAGCAGCGGATGGGCGTGCACTTCCCCTTCGTCGCCTGGCTCACCGACGCGATGGTGCTGCCCGTCGGCGACCCGGTGCCGCAGGGCCGGCTGATCCACCCGCGCATCGAGCCCGAGATCGTCTTCGTCATGGGCGAGCGGCTGCAGGGCCCCGGCGTCACCTGTGCCCAGGCGATGGGCGCCGTCGAGACGGTGTGGGGCGGCGCCGAGGTGATCGACAGCCGCTACCGCAACTTCCGGTTCACCGCCGGCGACGTCGCGGCCGACAACGCGTCGTCCGGCGCCTTCGTCACCGGGCCGATCGGGCTGCCCCCGGCCGAGCTCGACCTGGCGCTCGAGGCGGTGCTCGTCGAGGTCGGCGGGGTCGTCGTCGACTCGGCGACCGGCGCCGCTGTGCAGGGCCACCCCGGTGAGGCGCTCGCGCTCGCCGCCAACGACCTGGCTCGCCGCGGCCACGCCATCGAGGCCGGCTGGATCGTGCTCACCGGCGGCATGACGGATGCCGTGTTCTCGCCTCCGGGGTCGAGCACCGCGCTGCACTTCACCAACCTGGGCTCGGTCTTCCTCAACGGCGGGGCGGAGTGACCATGCCGCTCATCGAGGTCACCCTGGCCGAGGGCCGCACGCCGGTGCAGCTGCGCACCCTCATCTCCGCCCTCACCCACGCCGCGTCCGAGGCGGTCGACGCCCCGGTCGAGAGCATCCGGGTCGTCATCCGCGAGGTCCCCCTGACCCACTGGGGCGCGGGCGACGTCACGATCGCCGAGCGCCGCGGCGCCCCCGACCCGCGCGACTCCGCCACCGACCGCGCAGGTGCTGGGTTGTTGCGGTCGGATTCCGCAGCTGACAGCAACAACCCGGCACGTGCGGGAGATGCCGGTTAGCGCTCGGCGCGCACCCGGCATCCGACCCGCCTCTCCCCCACCCAGACCCCGGCACCGCAGAAGGTGAACCTCATGAGCGAGCTGCAGTTCTTCGGACACATCATCGACAACGAAGAGGTGGAGTCGCTCGACGGCGCCCGCTTCGACGTCTGGAACCCGTGGACCCGCGAGGTGTGGGCGCAGGCGGCCGAGGCCAGTGCCGCGGATGCCGCGCGCGCGGTGGAGAGCGCTCGCCGCGCCTTCGACGAGGGGCCGTGGCCGCGGATGGGGCGGGCCGAGCGGGCGGCGATGATCCACCGGCTGGCCGACCTCATGGAGGAGCGGGCCGACGACCTGGCCACCATGGACTCCACCAACATGGGCAAGCCGTTCCTGCAGGCCAAGCACGACGTGGGGCGGTCGGTGGCGAACTTCCGGTTCTTCGCCGACTCGCAGCGCGACAGCACGGGCGAGGCCTACCCGATGGACTCGGGTCACCACACCTACAGCGAGTTCGGCCCGGCCGGTGTCGTGGCCGCCATCTCGCCGTGGAACTTCCCGCTGATGATGGCGACCTGGAAGATCGCGCCCGCCATCGCCTGGGGCAACACCTGCATCATCAAGCCGAGTGAGGACACCCCGGCATCGGTGACCCTGCTCGGGCGGCTGGCGGTCGAGGCCGGCTTCCCGCCCGGCGTGCTCAACGTGCTCAACGGGCACGGGGCGCCGGCCGGGTCCTCGCTCACCGCCGACGACCGCGTCGACCGGGTCACCTTCACCGGGTCCTCGGTCACCGGCAAGGCCATCATGGCGTCCGCCGCGTCGCACCTCGCCCCGGTCTCGCTCGAGCTCGGTGGCAAGGGCGCCAACCTGGTCTTCGACGACGCCGACCTCGACAACGCCGTCCACTGGGCCGTCGAGGCGATCTTCCGCAACTCGGGGCAGATCTGCCTGGCCGGGTCGCGGCTGTTCGTGCAGTCCGGCATCTACGACGAGTTCATGGACCGGTTCGTCGAGGCGGCCGAGGCGCTGACCATCGGCGACCCGTTCGACCCGGCCACGAAGTTCTCGGCGCTCGCGAGCAAGAAGCACTTCGACAAGGTGCGCGGCTACGTGGAGTCGGTCGAGGAGCAGGGCGGCAAGGTCCTCACCGGTGGCGTCGCCGGCGACGGCGCGTGGCTCGTGCGGCCGACGATCATCACCGGCCTGCCGCTGACGGCCCCGCAGTACTGCGAGGAGATCTTCGGCCCGGTGTGCGTGGTCAACAAGTTCGAGACCGAGGAGGAGGTGCTCCGGCTCGCGAACGACACCCGCTACGGGCTCAACGCGATGCTCTTCACCGAGAACCTCTCCCGGGCGCACCGGGTCGCCTCGAAGCTGCGGGCCGGCACGGTGTGGGTCAACTGCTTCTTCATCCGCGACCTGCGCACGCCCTTCGGTGGCGTCGGCGACTCGGGGGTCGGGCGCGAGGGCGGCACCTTCTCGCGCGAGTTCTTCACCGAGCCCAAGGCCGTCGTCATGCAGATCGACCGAGGCTAGGCGTCGCCGAGCCGACCACGTGGGCCAATCCCTCGACGTCCCCGGATCGACCAACAGGTCGATCTCGGGACGCCCAGGGGTCGCGGCTGTCGGTGCTGCCGGGCAGGGTGTGGGTATGCCGTCCCGCCAGCTCCCGCCGCCGTCGCACCCGCCGCTGCCCGCCGTGCCGCACCACTGCTCGATCGTGCCGCCGTACCTCCTCGAGGCACTGGCCGCCTCCGACGACCCGGCGCTCTCGGCGCCGGCCCAGGCCACCCTCGACGTCGACGCCGAGCTGCGCCAGGGCCGCCGCACCGCCGACCTGCGCCCCGACCGCCCGCGCACCCCGCGGCCGCGGCTGGCACCGGGCACCACGGCCGGCCCGGTGCGCGCCATCCACGACGCCGAGCACGGCACCACCCTGCCGGGCACGCTGGTGCGCTCCGAGGGCCAGCCGCCCACCGGCGACCAGGGCGTCACGGAGGCCTACGACGGGCTCGGTGCCACGTGGCAGCTCTGGCAGGAGACCTACGGCCGCAACTCGCTCGACGGCAAGGGCCTGCCGCTGGTCGCCACCGTGCACTTCGGCAACGACTACGACAACGCCTTCTGGGACGGCACCCAGATGGTCTTCGGCGACGGTGACGGCGTCATCTTCCTGCCGTTCACCCGCAGCGTCGACGTCATCGGGCACGAGCTCGCCCACGGGGTCACCCAGTACACCTCCGGCCTGAACTACCAGGACCAGTCCGGGGCCCTCAACGAGTCGATCTCCGACGTCTTCGGCGTGCTCGTCAAGCAGCGCGTGCTCGGCCAGAGCGCCGACCAGGCCGACTGGCTGGTCGGCGCCGAGCTGCTCGCCCCGGGGGTCAACGGCGTGGCGCTGCGCTCGATGGCGGCGCCCGGCACCGCCTACGACGACCCCCGCCTGGGCAAGGACCCCCAGCCGGCCCACATGAGCGGCTACGTCGACACCACCGACGACAACGGCGGCGTGCACATCAACTCGGGCATCCCCAACAAGGCGTTCCACGTCGTTGCCACGACGCTCGGCGGCAACGCCTGGGAGGTCGCCGGCCAGGTCTGGGTCGACACCATCACCGGCGACATCAGCGCCGACTGCGACTTCGCCACCTTCGCCCGGCTCACCGTCGCCGCCGCCACCGCCAGGCACGGCGCCGGCTCCGAGGTGGTTGCGGCGGTCACGGCGGGCTGGGATGCCGTGGGGCTCGGCACCGCTGCGAGCGCACCGTCCGCACCGGCCCCGACCACCCCGGCTCCCTCGGATGCCGGCCCGTCACCGGACGGCGGTCCGGCACCCGACCCGACGCCGACCCCGACGCCCGGGCCGGCGCCGAGTCCGACGCCCGGGCCGTCCACGCAGGTCAGCGTGCGGCGCACCGGCGGGTTCGCCGGGCGCACCGTCGAGCGCACCGTGGCGTTGGGCGAGCTGCCGAAGCGCGACGCGCGCGCCTGGCACTCCCTGCTGGCCGACGACGGCCTGCCGGCGCTGGCCGAGCAGCTCGCCGACCGGCCGCAACATCCCGACACCTACTGCTACGGGGTGCAGTGCGAGGTGCCGCCGCTCGACCTCCAGCTGCCCGAGCTCGAGCTGCCCGAGCACGTGCGCTCCTTGTTCGAGCGCACCCTGGCCCCCGGCGACCACTGACCCGGGCCCCGCCTACGATCGGGCCATGACCGAGTCCGAGCCGCGCGGCCTGCGCCGCGAGCACTGCGACGACCTGTCGTCGGCGACCCTGCGGTGGGCCGACAACGACATGCTCGGCCACCTCAACAACGCCGTGTACCTCGAGCTGTTCGACACCGCGATCAACGACTGGATGGTGCGCGAGACCGGCATCGACGAGCGGGTGGCCCCGGTGCAGGGGGTCGTCGCCCAGTCGACCGTGCGCTACTTCGCCGAGGTGTCGTTCCCGGGCACGGTCGAGATCGGGATCCGGGTGGCGCGGGTGGGCCGCACCAGCCTGGTGCTCGACGCAGGCCTCTTCGTGCCCGCTGCGGCCGAGCCCGCCGCCCACCTGGAGTGGGTGCAGGTCTACATCGACCGGGAGACCCGCCGGCCGACCCCGGTGCCCGACCCGGCCCGGGCCGTGTTCGACCGCTGCCTGGCCGGCCGGGCGCCGAGGAGCAGCCGCTCGAGCGGCCACCGGTCGAGCGACGGCACCGGGTGAGCGAGCCCGGCGCGGTGGTGGGCGAACGGCATCCGGTAGCGGACCTGTTGCTGTCTGCCTGGCGCGGGCCGCGCCCCGACGTCGACGGTTCGTGGGCGCGGGTGCGCCCGTGGCGCGAGGGCGTCTACGCCGTGGTCGCGGTCACGGGCCGGGCCATGGTCGCGGCGCCGGCCCGGGTCAGCGACGCCGACCTCGACTCCTGGGGCGTCGACGGCTTCGGCGGCGCGCACGACCCCCGGGTGATGACCCGCCTCGCGGGCGAGCGCGGCTGGGTCGACGTGCTGGATGCCGTGCTCCTCGCCGAGGGAACCGGCTCCGGAAGCGGGCAGGGCTCGGACCGGCCGTTGGACCTCCGGCCTCGCGCCGACCTGCGCGAGCACCCGCGGGTGCGGCACGCCCTGCCGATCCGCGGCAACGTGCGCGTGTTCGGCCCCGACGGCGACGACGAGACGGTGCTGACCCTGGCGACCGGCATCGCAGGCCTGGCCGAGCTCAGCTTCCAGGTGGCGCCGTCGCGACGCGGCACCGGGCTGGGCACCGCGCTGGCCCGAGCCGCGCGCACCCTGGTGCCGGCCGGCATCCCACTGGCCGCCTGCGTCTCGCCGGCCAACGTGCCCAGCCTGCGGGCCCTGGTGGCTGCGGGCTTCGACCCGGTCGGCTCGGTGCAGGTCTACCGCCCGGAGCCCTGAACTCCGGTCAGCCGGTGGAGATCGACGTCAGGACTGACGACGTGACGGCATCCGCGCCCTTGTCGGTGATGTGCGAGACGGTGACGGTGGCGAACCCGTTGGGTCCTTCGACCACGATCGAGCGGCCCTTGACCTGGTTTCCGCCGCTGCTGAGCTCGTAGGGCACCAGGATGGCCGGGCCCAGCGCGGTGTTGACGTCGCGCGGCGTGCCGGTCGTGGCGCCCAGCTTCTCGAGCTCGGCGGCCAGGTCGCTCGCGGCGGGCAGCGTGGAGAGGCCGTTCGGCACGACGTTGACGTTGGGAGCGAAGCGGTTCTCGACAGGACCCATGACCATGACGTCCATCTGGCCGAACATCTGGGCCAGCTGCTTCTCGTCGACCTGGTACATCCGGGTGAGCTCTGTGACCATCGCCTTGTTCTTGCCCTCGGTGACCGCGGTCGCGTCGAAGACCTTCCAGTCGTCCGGTACGGCGAACCGCAGCCCCGTGCTCTTGGCCTGCACCCAGGTCGTGCCCGCCGGGGCGGAGGCCGTGCCGGCCGATGCAGGCGCCGACGCCGGGGCGGACGGGGATGCCGGCGCGGACGCCGACGCCTGGGCCGACGTCGCGGCGCTCGCCGGCGCGGCGGCGCTGCCGCCCCCGCTTGAGCACCCGGCGAGCCCGCCGGCCACCAGCACGGCGGCGGCACACACGGACGTCAGGACACCGGATCTTCGACTCATGGCGCACACCGTAGCCCGGCCTGCGAGGCCGTCCGAGGAACGGCCGTCAGCGGCCCGCAGGGGGCCGGTCGCGTGACGGGGGTCGGATATGACCCCGAATCGGCGGGAAAGGTGCCCGCACGGGCCTCCCCGGGGCAGGTCCTGACAGTCCTGACCGGTAGACTGGGCGCAGAGATCACGCCCAAGGCGTTCGACGCCCTTGGGCGTGCGCCATGGGTCCGTCCGGTCGCTCCGGTCGGGCCCAGCGACGAAGGAGAACCGTGGCGGACCAGCAGCCCGACGAGACCCCCTACCAGACCCCGGAGCCGGTGCTCGACGCCGTCGCCGAGGCCGAGGTCCCCGACGTGGTGGTCGTCGACGGTGAGGCCTACGACGCCGGCTCCATCACCGTGCTCGAGGGCCTCGAGGCGGTGCGCAAGCGCCCCGGCATGTACATCGGCTCCACCGGCGAGCGCGGCCTGCACCACCTCGTCTGGGAGATCGTCGACAACGCGGTCGACGAGGCCCTGGCCGGCTACGCCGACTCGATCCACGTCACCCTGCACAAGTCCGGCGACACCGTCACCGTGCACGACAACGGCCGCGGCATCCCCGTCGACCTGCACCCGGTCGAGAAGCGGCCCGCGATCGAGGTCGTGCTCACCACGCTGCACGCCGGCGGCAAGTTCGACGGCGAGAGCTACGCCGTCTCCGGCGGGTTGCACGGCGTCGGTGCGG
>JBJMHU010000194.1:0-7122 GCA_045807225.1 Ornithinibacter sp.
GTCGCCTGGCTCGGTGCGGCAAGGCCGGCGTTAGCGATGACCGCGTCGAGCCGTCGCCTCGCCTCGCCTCGCACAGGATGCCGTCGATCGCCTCCTGCCGTCCCTGCGGGCCGAAAGATCGGCCACCACGTCGACCGAGCGCACGTCGACGCCGATGACCCGCTGCCCCCGGTTGCTCAGGAGTACAGCCGTGGCCTGCCCGATTCCGGATGAGCCCCCGTGACGACGTACGTGCGCGTGATGGTGAACCGTCCCTGTCACTCCAACCACCCGCAGGACAGGATCCCCGGTTCTACTACACAGCGTAGGACAGCGCCGCCACCCGCGACCCGACCCTTGGACGGACGTCACGTCGGCGACTCCGGACTCCCGAAACCGACCCTCACGGGCGCCCCACAACTCCCGACAACCTGCCGACCCGACGGCGAACGTCTCCACGCGGCAGACTGTCCCCGTGCACCTCCCAGCGCCGGGCCTCCCCATCGGGCTGCGGCTGTTGCGCAATTACAGCGGCCGGCACCTGCCGGCTGATGTGCTGGCCGGGCTGCTGGTGGCAGCGCTGGCGATCCCGCAATCGCTCGGCTATGCCGTGGTGGCAGGCGTTCCGGTGCAGGTCGGCCTCTACACGCTGCCGCCGGCGCTGCTGGCCTACGCCCTCTTCGGCACCTCACGGCTGCTGTTCGTCGGGCCGATCTCGACGGTGTCCGTGCTGTCGGGCTCCATCGTGAGAGCGCTCGCGGGCGGGAACGCCGAGCTCGCGGTCCAGCTCACGTCGGTGCTGGCCATCACGGCGGGGGTGGTGCTCGCGGCGGTCGGTCTGCTGCGGCTGGGCTGGGTGGCGCAGTTCCTCAGCGAGCCGATCGTCACCGGTTTCGTGGCGGGGCTGGTCGTGCTCATCGTGATCGGAGAGATCCCCGCACTGGCCGGCCTACCGACCCCCACCGGGGGGATCTTCGAGCGGGTGGCCGAGCTCGCAGCCAACTCCGCCGACTTCCATGGGCTGACGCTGGTCGTCGGCGTGACCTCGCTGGCGGTCCTCTTCGTCGGCTCGCGACTGGCGCCGCGGGTGCCGTGGTCACTCATCGTGCTCATCGGCGGGATCGTCGCCTCCACCCAGCTGGACCTGGCCGCGAAGGGGGTGCACGTCGTCGGTCAGGTGCCGACCGGCATCCCGATCCCCTCCGTCCCCATCGTCGACGTCCGGCTCTGGAGCGGCATCGTCACCGGCGGCCTGGCCATCGCGGCAGTGGGCATCGCCGAGGGGCTGGCCGCGGTGCGCACGTTCGCCCCCAGTGGCGCGGTCAACCCCGACACCGACAACCAGGAGTTCGTGGCGCACGGCGCCGCCGACCTCGCCTCCGGGCTGTTCGGTGGGATGGGGGTCGGCGGGTCGCTCTCGAAGACGGCAGCCAACGCGCGGGCCGGCGCCTACACCCAGATCAGCGGCGTCGCCGCCGCCGTGGTGGTGCTGGGCTTCGTGCTGTTCGCCGCCGGACTCCTCTCGAACCTGCCGCGCACCGTGCTGTCCGCGATCGTCATCCACGCCGTGTGGGGGCTGGTGAGCATCTCCTCCTTCCGCCGGTATGCCGCGGTGCGCCGCAACGACTTCCTCGCCGCCGTCGTCGCGTTCCTCGGGGTGCTGGTGCTGGGCCCCCTCAACGGGCTCCTCATCGCGATCGGGCAGTCGCTGCTCGGGCTGGTCTACCGGTCGATGCAGGTGGAGATCGACGAGATGGGCCGGGTGGACGGCGAGAAGGCCGCCTGGGGGTCCGTCGCGAACGACCCGTCACGCCGCACCTACCGGGGGGTGACCGTCCTGCGCCCCGACGGCCCACTGTTCTGGGCGAACGCGAACTCGGTGGTGCAGCACATCGAGACCCTGGTGCTCGAGCGGCGCCACCTGCGTGCCGTGGTCCTCGACCTCGAGGCCACCAACCAGATGGACACCACCACCGCCGAGCGCCTGCAGCAGATGATGCTCCGGCTGCGACTCAAGGGCATCGACCTCTACCTCGTGAGGGTCTTCGGCAACGTGCGTGACGTGCTGACCCGTTCGGGCTTCCTCGACGAGATGGGCCCCGAGCACGTGTGGCACTCGATCGCCGCCGGGGTCAAGGCCGCTCGGGCGGCTCCGCCCATCGTCGTGGCGCTGCCCGAGACCACGGCGGAGGCCGACCTCGAGAGCCTGGACAGCGACCTCACGGATGCCGGCGGGGAAGACGACAGCGACCTCGACGAGCCGGAGAACGGCGTGCACGGCGAGCACATCGCCTCCAGGCGGGTGCCCGACGAGGACGCCGGAGCACGGCCCCAGGGCTGAGTCGGCAACCAGCGTCAGGTCAGCCCCACGGCTCCCCGCGACTCAGGGGTAGTCGACGACGAACGCCGGCTCTCCGACCGCGCTGGTGTCGACCTGAGCCCCGACGTCGTTGACGACGTGCCGGATGGTGCCGGCCCCGAGGTTGACCGTCAGCAGGTGGTGGAGCCGCACCCCCGGCGTGCGGGGAACCTCGAACCCGTGCTCGGTGATGACCGACGGGTTGTTCCGGTTGAACACGTACGACCCACCGCCCCACAAGGAGTGCGTGCGCACTCCGTCGCCCACCTTGTAGCCGGCATAGCCGAGAGTGCCGTCGGGCTGCGTCCAGTCGGGCTGCGTGGGCGGGTCGTAGGGCAGCTCGTTCTGGTAGAACACCACCCTGCCGCGCTCCCCGTTCCACACCGTGTTGTGCTGCTGGAAGTGCTCGACGAACAGGCCGGTGGCCGTGACGTCGTCGCCGTCGACGACCACACCGTTGCGCGAGGTGTTGGTGCGCCAGCGGTCGGTGTCGCCCTCGGCTCCGGCCGTGAAGCCCTCGATGCCGTGGTCGGCGCGCCATACCCAGGTGTGGTCGACCAGCACGTGGTCGGCGTCGATCTCGAGCGCGACCCTGGTCCTGCCCACGTGGGGTCCACCCACCCGGAAGTAGACGTCGCTGAGGGTGAGCGGGTCTGCCGCCGAGGAGCGGTCGGGGCGGGAGCTCTTGTCGTCGACTCGCAGCAGCGCCGGCGACTCGACGGTGCCCGCGTCGATGGTGACCCCTGCGATGACGGTGCCCGCCTGGCCGCGGACCTCGAGCGGCACGGCGCCTCGCACCGAGGTGAGGGTCGCGTGACCCATGCCGAGCACCACCGTGCCGGGCCGCTTCACGTCGATCGAGCGGTCGACGTCGTAGAGGCCGGGAGTGAGCAGCAGGTGCTTGCCGCGAGCCAGCTGCGAGTTGATGGTTGTCGCCGAGTCACCGGGGTGGGCGACGAAGAAGGACGCCAAGGGCAGGGTGCGCCCGAGGGTGTCGCTGGCGGCCCAGGACGTGCCCCGCGTCTCTGCAGCCGCGGCCGGCACGCGCACCTGGTAGGCGCCGGTGGCGTCGACGTAGAGCCATGGCTTCTCCCGGCTCACCGGAGTGGTGTCCAGGGTGGTGTACGGCGGGTCGGGGAAGCCCGCCTCGGTGGGCGCTCCGACCACCCCGGCGAACACCTGGTTCCACACCGCGTTGCTCCAGCCGACCACCTCGCTGTTGCGGGTCAGCCACTGCTGCTGGGAGCCGTTGATCGTGAACGGGAGCCGGGAGTCGGCGATGAACCCCCCGCTCGCGAACTGCGGCCCTGCGGTGCAGTAGTCCATCAGCGAAAGGTTGGCGCCGCTGATGTCGACGCGGCGCATCGAGACCGCCTGGCTCACCGCCCAGAAGTTCGCCGAGGCCCGGCAGTCGTCCTGGCCGGCGGAGTTGACGTTGATCGTGAGGTTGGACAGCGTGCGCCAGAAGTTGTTCAGGGCGATGCAGTTGCTCGTGCCGCCGCCGTCCAGGCAGCGGTTGTAGACCTCGATCTTGCCGTTGACGACGACGTCGCCCGGGGCGGCGCCCAGGCCCGCGACCTCGGTGTAGTAGCCCACCTTGATCTGAAGCGGCTCGGTGGCGCTGCCGTAGGTGCCGGGTCGGAAGAGCAGGCTCCAACGGTTGGGGCCCATCTCGTCGTTGACCTGCTCGGCGTAGATCTCGTCGGCCGCCGCCTGGATCTCGCGGGTCGGCATGCTCGGGTCGAACACGAGCACGTTCGGCCCGAAGCCGGTGCTCGCCGCCTTGGCCACCGTGCCGGTGGCCGCTGCCGCCGGCGCGCCGACGGCCCCCACCACCGGTTGGGCCGAGGCGGACACCGACACCAGGGCGGATGCCGTGAGCGCACCGGCGAGGGTCGCCGCCACCGCGAGTCGCCGCAGCCCACTTGACCGGCGGGCCCCGCCGGACCCGTGGAAGCGTCGAGAGCGGGAGGAGTCGAGTCGCACGAGGTCGCCTTTCGCTGCCACCCGCGCCGTTGCGGAAGGGTTGTCGCACAGCGAACCACGTACCGCCGACACCGGCAATCGGAGCGGCCGGTGCCTGTCGAACGTGCCGGCGTGCACCCGGCATCCGGCGCTGGCGCTGGCGCTCAGGCCGGGGCGCGGCCTCCCACGATCTCATCGGCGTTGGCGACCACCCAGCCGAACAGGGGCAGCAGCAGCGCGACCAGCTCGGCGCCCCGGCCGGTGAGGCTGTAGTCGACCCGGGGCGGGATCACCGGCTGGGCGTCGCGGTTCACGAAGCCGTCGGCCTCGAGGGTGCGCAGGGTCTGCGCAAGCATCTTCTCGCTGATGCCCTCCGCCCGGCGGCGCAGCTCGCTCCACCGCTGCGGCCCGTCAGCGAGTGCCACCAACACCAGCACGCCCCACTTGCTGGTCACGTGGTCGAGCACGACCCGGCTGGGACAGCCGGCCGCGAACACCTCGCCGGTGCCCGGCATCCGGACCGCCGCGAGCGTGTTCGAGGCGCTGACCTGCCGACTTACCTGCACGTGCGTACCTTACCTCAAAGTGCGTACTAACCGACGGGAAGTGTTGGCGGGACGGCCGAGTTGGCCCGGGCGACCCAACCACCACCGCTCCGCCCCTCAGGTGCGGCCCCGAAAGGAACCCCCATGACCATCGTCGTCACCGGAGCCACCGGCCACCTCGGCCGCCTCGTCGTCGAGTCCCTCCTGCGCCGGGGTGCCTCCCCGCACGAGGTCGTCGCCACCGGCCGCAACACCGAGCACCTCGCGGAGCTCGCCGAGCAGGATGGAGTGCGCACGGCTGTCGCCGACTTCGGTGACCCCACCACCCTTCGGTCTGCCTTCGACGGTGCCGACCGGGTGCTGCTCGTCTCCGGCACCGAGATGGGCCAGCGGGTGGCCCAGCACACCGCCGTCGTGCGGGCCGCCCAGGGGGCCGGTGTCGAGCTGCTCGCCTACACGAGCATCCCGCACGCCGACACCGCCCAGATGGCGCTGGCCGCCGAGCACCGCGAGACCGAGCGGGTCATCCGCGAGTCCGGGGTGCCCTTCACCTTCCTGCGCAACAGCTGGTACCTCGAGAACTACCTGCCGCAGATCCCCACCTACCTCGAGCACGGCATCGTCGGCGCGGCCGGCGACGGGCGGATCAGCGCGGCGACCCGCGCGGACTTCGCCGATGCCGCGGCCGCCGCGCTGCTCGACCCCGCCTCCACCGGACGGGTGTACGAGCTCGGTGGCGCCTCCTTCACCCTCACCGAGCTGGCCGCCACGGTGGCCGAGTCCTCGGGCCGCCCGGTCACCTACACCGAGGTGCCGCCCGCCCAGCTGACCGAGATCCTGGTCGGTGCCGGGGTCCCCCGCCCGTACGCCGAGGCGCTCGTCAGCGCCGACCTCGGCATCGCCCGCGGGGAGCTCGAGGTCACCAGCGGTGACCTGGAGCGGCTGATCGGGCACAGTCCCACGTCGCTGCGCGACGCCGTCGACGCGTCGCTTGCCACACTGACGGCATGACCACCCTCCCCACGCTCGCCGTCACCGGCTCGACGGGCGCCCTCGGCGGCCTCGTCGCCCGCCACCTCGCAGACCGAGGGGTGCCCCAGCGTCTCCTCGCCCGCTCGCCCGAGCGGACCCCTCGACTGCCGGGTGCGGTGCCGGTGCACGCCGACTACGCCGACCGGGATGCCGCCTTGCAGGCGCTGCAGGGCGTGCGGACCCTGCTGATGGTCTCCGGCTCGGAGTCGGCAGACCGCCTCCACCAGCACCGCACCTTCGTCGACGCCGCCGCGGATGCCGGGGTGGAGCAGATCGTCTACACCTCCTTCTTCGGTGCCTCCGCCGACTGCACCTTCACCCTGGGCCGCGACCACTGGGCCACCGAGGAGCACATCCGCTCCCGCGGAATGGCATTCACCTTCCTGCGGGACAACTTCTACCTGGACTTCCTGCCGCTGACGGTCGGCGACGACGGCGTCATCCGCGGGCCGGCCGGTGAGGGCAGGGTGTCCGCCGTGGCACGCGCCGATGTCGCCGGGGTCGCGCTCGCCGTGCTGCTCGATCCCGAGCCGCACCAGTCCGCCACCTACGACCTCACCGGGCCGGAGTCGATCACGCTGTCCGAGGCGGCCCGCATCATCAGTGAGGTGACCGGACGCAAGGTCACGTTCCACGACGAGACGGTCGACGAGGCGTACGAGTCGCGACAGAAATGGGACGCACCGGGCTGGCAGTACGACGCGTGGGTCTCGACCTACACGGCGATCGCCGCCGGCGAGGCCGAGGTGGTCACCGACGACGTGCGCCGGGTGACCGGTCAGGAGCCCATGGACCTGCGGACCCTCCTCGCGACGGCATCCGGCTGAGCCCGACTGCCCTCCCCAACAGCGGGATCGGAACCTGGCGGGCACCTGGCAAAGCCGGCCTGGTCATTTCGGGCTATGGACAGCACCGGTACCTGCCCACGATGGTGACGGCATCAGGGCGCCGTCCTGCCGATGGAGGGACCCCTGATGCCAGTCGAGGAAGACGCGCTGGTCGTCGCACCCGGTGCCGTGCGCGGTGCGCTGCGCGACACCTGGAGCTCGTTGCGGTCCGTCTTCGTCAACCCGGCGCTGCGCCGCATCGAGCTCGCGCTGGCCGGTTCGATGATCGGCGACTGGGCCTACGCCACGGCGGTCGTGGTCTGGGCCTACGGGGTAGGCGGTGCCCGCCTGGTCGGCATCTGGGGGGCGGTGCGCCTGCTGCTCATGGCGTTCGCCAGCCCCCTCGGCTCAGTCC
>JBJMHU010000195.1:0-7335 GCA_045807225.1 Ornithinibacter sp.
GTACCGAGGAGGGATGGACCTTCGTGGTCGTCCGGTCGGAGGAGCTCTATGAGCACCCCGAGGAGCTTCTGCAGCGACTGGTGTCGGAGCTTCGTGCGCAGGGTATCGGGGTCCCGCCGGCGTTGTGCAACGGCTGGCGCCACCATTACCGAATGGCGTGGGTTGCTGCCTGATTCCCGTATGTGGATCGGCGGGCGGCGGGGCAGATGTGACCTATTGGTCGATCTTGCCCCGGCGGCGGGCCAGGCGGCGCTCGAGCCAGCGGCGGTCCTCGCTCCCGAGAATGCCGGCGTGCAGCACCCGCGCGGCCAGCTCGTCGTCGCCCGTGTAGGCCCGGAACACCTCCGGCACGGTGATGCCGTGACCGGGCCGCTCGAGCACCCCGACGACATCCCCGGGGGCCACCACGCCGGGCTCGACCACGGCCAGGTAGGCGCCGGTGCGCCCGCGCTCGGTGAACCGGCGCACCCAGCCGGGCTCCCCCATCCGGGCCCTGAACGTGGCACACGGGATGCGCGGGCCGGTGACCTCGAGCAGCGCTGACCCGACCCGCCAGCGCTCACCGACGACCGCGCCGTCGACGTGCAGCCCCTGCGTCGTGAGGTTCTCGCCGAACATCCCGTCCACGAGGTCGCGGCCCAGCGTGGCGCCCCACCAGTCGAGCTCCTCGCGGGCCACGGCATACACCGCCTGCCGCGAGCCGCCGTGGTGCTTGCGGCTGACCACGTCGTCGCCGACGACGCCGCTGCCCAGGCCACCCCGCTTCGGCCCCGGGTCGCGCACCTCGACCGACTCCACCGGGCGCTTGTCGATCGCGGTCTCACGTCCGCGGGGCAGGATGCCGCCGCGCGCGCCACCCACGTTGACCGACCTCACCCGGGGCTTCATGTCGCCGAGCGTATGCCGGGCCACCGCGCCCACGCGAACGTGACCCCGAGCCCGCGAAGTCGTGCGAAAAGCGGTGGCGTCGGGCGCCCACCCCTCGGGTAGCGTCCGTCGAATGACCGAGAGCACCCGTCAGCCCACCCCCGTCGACGCCGTCGCCGAGGCCCACTTCGACGCCGTCATTGCTGCCAGCCCGATGGAGGCCACCTTCCTCGGGGTGCCCGGCGGTGAGACCGAGCTCGACGACCTCTCGCCCGAGGGCTACGCCCACCACGCGCAGCTCGCCCGCGGCACCCTGAGCCGCCTCGACACCGTCGAGCCGCTCGACGAGGTCGACCGGGTCACCGTGGCGGCCATGCGAGAGCGGCTGGGCCTCACCGTCGAGGCGCACGAGGCCGGCTACGACCGGATGGAGCTCAACGTCATCGCGTCGCCGCTGCAGGGCTGCCGCGACGTCTTCGACCTGATGCCGACCGCCACCCAGCAGGACTGGGCCACCATCGCCACCCGCCTGACGAGGGTGCCGACGGCCCTCGAGCAGTGGACCTCCACACTGCGCGAGTCGGCCGACCGCGGCCTCGTGACGCCGCGCCGGCAGGTCACCGAGTGCATGGCACAGTGCGCGGCCCTCACCACCCCTGACGGCTTCTTCGCCACCTTCCTCGCCCGGGCCAACGCCGACGGAGCCCCCCTCGACGACACCGTCCGGGCAGACCTGGAGCGAGGGGTCGAGGCGGCGGCGGCGGCCTACCAGCGGCTCGGCGATGATCTGCGCACCCACCTGCTGGACCGCGCGCCCGAGTCGGATGCCGCGGGCCGCGAGCGCTACCGGCTCGCCTCGCGCCAGTTCCTCGGCGCCACCGTCGACCTCGAGGAGACCTACGCCTGGGGGCAGGAGGAGCTGGCCCGGATCGAGGCCGACATGCGCGCCACGGCCGACCGCGTCGTGCCCGGGGCCTCGGTCAAGGAGGCCATCGAGCACCTCGACCACGAGCCGCGCTACCTGCTGCACGGCACCGATGCCCTGCGCGGGTGGATGCAGGAGCGCGCCGACGAGGTCATCGCCGACCTGGCCGACACCCACTTCGACATCCCCGGGCCGGTGCGCACCATCGAGTGCCGCATCGCCCCCACCCAGACCGGCGGCATCTACTACACCGGGCCCAGCGACGACTTCACCCGGCCGGGCCGGATGTGGTGGTCGGTGCCAAAGGGCGTCACCGAGTTCGGCACGTGGCGCGAGCTCACGACCGTCTACCACGAGGGCGTCCCCGGCCACCACCTCCAGGTCGCGCAGACCATCTACCGCCGTGAGCTGCTCAACAAGTGGCGGCGGATGATGTGCTGGACCAGCGGGCACGGCGAGGGCTGGGCGCTCTACGCGGAGCGGCTGATGGCGGAGCTCGGCCACATGGACGACCCCGGCAACTACCTCGGCCTGCTCGACGGCCAGTCGCTGCGCGCCGCCCGCGTGGTGCTCGACATCGGGGTGCACTGCGGCTTGGAGGCGCCCGCCGAGGTCGGTGGCGGGGACTGGACCTACGACAAGGCGTGGGCGTTCCTCGACGCCCACGCCAACCAGGGCGAGGAGATGCTGCGCTTCGAGCTGAGCCGCTACCTCGGCTGGCCCGGTCAGGCCCCGAGCTACAAGATCGGCGAGCGCCTCTGGCTGCAGCTGCGCGACGAGGTCGCACGCCGCGAGGGTGACACGTTCTCGCTCAAGGACTTCCACCGCCGCTCCCTCGACCTGGGATCGGTCGGCCTCGACGTGATGCGGGAGGCGATCCTCGCCTGAGCGCCAGGGAGCCAGGAGGACGGGGGCCCAACCCAAGAAGTACCTGAAGCCCGGCGTGGGCGGGACGCCCGGGTTCACCGGCGCTCGGCCAGCCGCAGTGGTAGACAGGTTGTGGCAGCACTGCTTTCGTGCGGCGTGTCCAGCCCTGCTGCCGCGGTTGTCCTCCCTCGAGGGCGGCCTCCCCGGAACGCGACCGCTGGTTCCGACGCCGCCTGAACAGGACATCTGATGAGCTCACGAGCAGCCCGCCGCACCGTCACAGCAGTCGCCACCGTCGCCGCGCTGGCGGTCACCGGCGTAGGGGTGGGCACGGCATCCGCGGGTGCCACCAGCACGGCCGCGACCGCGGTCGTCGCCGACGTGAAGGTCGCCTCGTTCAACCTGTCCTCCGCGGCCTTCGACGCCCAGGCGAGCGGCGAACATCGCACCTGGCGCGTGCGGCGGCCCGTCGTCGTGGCTGAGGTGATGCGGAACCGCCCTGACGTGCTCGGCGTCCAGGAGGCCAACCAGTCGAGCATCTACACCAGCAGCGTCACCTACGGCGTCAACCAGTACATGGACCTGCGCGGGGCGCTGGCGGCAAAGGGCGGTCACTACGCCCTGACGAACACCAACGCCTACAACTGCGTGAACCCCGCCAGCAGCTCCAACTGCGTCTACAAGTACCGGGGCGCCTCACAGGACACCCGCATCCTCTACAACACCGACACCGTCACCCTGGTCAAACAGGGTTCCGTGAAGTTCACCCACCAGACCGCGGGGAAGAACCCCAGGTACCTCGCCTGGGCCGTGCTTCGGATGAAGGCCACGGGAAAGCAGCTCTTCTTCACCAGCACCCACCTCGACCCGTACACCGTCTCCGTCCGCAAGGCGGAGTGGGACGAGGTGATCGCCAACACCAAGCGACTGGCCGGAACGCTGCCCGTGGTGTCCGTCGGGGACTACAACACCTCCAAGTTCTCCAGCTACGCAGCCACCTACCTGCCGAGGATGAAGGCCGCAGGCTATGGCGACGTCCTCGGCCAGACGTATGCCACACCCCTGTCGCACCCCCGAGCGGTGGTGGTGGACCGGGCCTGGGTGGACTCGTTCAACCGCTACCGCCGCGACGCACGCCTCTACTCCTACGAGGACGCGAGGAGCAAGATCGGGAACAGCATCGACTGGATCTTCGCCACCAACTCGCTGCCGGTGAAGAAGTGGGTGACCGACGCTCCCGTCGACCTCACGACGGTCCAGCTCGTGGGCGTGATCCCCTCCGACCACTTCTTCATCCAGGCGACCCTCACCCTCTGAGCAGGGCGCCGGCAACGGCGGCGACCACGGGCCGGACGCGGCACGGGCATACTTTCCTCAGTTGAGGAATACCCGTGGACGAGGAGGGCGGATGGGAGCCACCAGGGGCCGCCGGCCGGCGGGCAGCGGCACGCGTGAGGCGATCCTCGCCGCCGCCTCGCGCGCCTTCGCCGACCTGGGCTACCCACGCACCACGTTGCGCGGCATCGCCCGCGACGCCGGCGTCGACACCCGGCTGGTCACCCACTACTTCGGCAGCAAGCAGGACCTGTTCGTCGCCGTGGTCGAGCTGCCCTTCGACCCGGAGGAGGTGATGCCGGCCCTGCTCGCCCCGGGGCGGGAGGGGGTCGGCTTCCGGCTCGCCGCGTTCGCCGTCGGCATGCTCGACACGCCCGAGGCGCGCCGGACGATGACCGGCCTGCTGCGGGCCGCGGCCTCCGAGGAGGAGGCGGCCGAGCGGGTGCGCGACCTGCTCATGGAGCGCCTGCTCGGGCCGCTCGCCCACCACCTCGGCGGCGAGCAGCCCGAGCTGCGGGCCGCGCTCACCGCCGCGCAGATCGCCGGGCTGGCGTTCGCCCGGCACGTCGTCGGCGTCCCCCGGCTGGTCGACGCCTCCCAGGAGGAGCTCGTTGCGGCCATCGGGCCGGTGCTGGAGCACTACCTGACGGGCAATGTGACCCGCACGCCGCACTAGCAGCGACAATCTCTGCGTGGAGCTCGCCGCACTCGTCGTCGCCATCGTCCTCGTCGTCATCCTGGTCAGCCGGGTGACGCCATCCGGTGTGCCGACGCCCATCGCCCTGCTGGTGGTCGGCGCGGTGCTGTCGTTCGTCCCCGGCATCCCGGAGGTGCGGCTGTCGAGCGAGCTGGTGCTCTACGGGCTGCTGCCGCCGCTGCTCTACGCCGCCGCACTGTCGACCTCGCTGCTCGACGTGCGGGCGCACCGGGGCGCCATCCTCAGCCTGTCGGTCGGGCTGGTGCTCTTCACCGCGTTCGGGGTCGGCCTGGTCGCCTGGCTGATGCTGCCCATCTCGTTCGCGCTGGCCCTCGCCCTGGGTGCGATCGTCGCCCCGCCGGATGCCGTGGCCGCCACCTCCGTGGCCCGCCGGATCGGGCTCCCCCGCAGGATCACCACCATCCTGGAGGGCGAGTCCCTGCTCAACGACGCCACCGCGCTGGTCACCCTGCGCACCGCGTTGGCAGCGGCGGGCCTGTTCGTGGCGCACGGCGTCGGCGGGCGCTCCGAGGAGGTCCCCGAGGTGACCGTCGGCTCGGTCGGCCTCGACCTGCTGATCGCCTCGGTCGGCGGGGTGGCGATCGGGGTCCTGGCCTTCTTCGTGATCGGGCTGATGCGCAAGCACCTGACCGAGGTGCCGGCCGACACCGCGCTGTCGTTCGTCGCGCCGTACCTCGCGTACGTGCCGGCCGAGCAGGTGGGCGCGTCCGGGGTGCTCGCCGTGGTGACCGCCGGCCTGCTGCTCGCGCACAAGGCGCCGGTGCTGCAGACGGCGCCGTCCCGCCTGTCCGAGCGGATCAACTGGAGCAGCGTCACCTTCGTGCTGGAGAACGCGGTCTTCCTGCTCATCGGGCTGCAGATCGCGGGCCTGCTCGACGACGTCGTCAACGACGACGAGCTCTCGACGGGTCGCACCCTCGTGGTCGGCCTCGTGGTGCTCCTCACCTGCCTGGTCCTGCGGCCGCTGTGGATGATCCCCTTCACCCTGCTCACCGCCCGCCACGCCGACGACGGCGTGCCCCAGGGCGACCGGCTGCGTGGCGGGGTCGTCGGGTCGTGGGCCGGCATGCGAGGGGTCGTCACCCTCGCCGCCGCCCTGACCCTGCCCCCCGAGACACCGCTGCGCGCCCAGCTGGTGGTCATCGCGTTGGTGGTCACCGTCGGCACCCTGCTGCTGCAGGGGTCCACCCTGCCCGCGCTCGCCCGCGCCCTCGACGTGCGTGGCCCCGACCCGCGCGAGGACGCCCTGCAGGAGGCCACCGTGCTGGGCGCCACCACCGGCGCCGGCCTGCGGCTCATCGAGGCCGACCCGGCGATCGACGAGGCGACGGTCGCCGCGGTCCGGGACCAGGCGACGGCCCGGGTCAACCGCAGCTGGGAGCGCCTCGGCACCCTGGGCCTCGGCGACGACGAGACCCCGAGCGAGGCCCGCGCCCGGGTGCGCACCGACATGATCCGCGAGGAGCGCGCCGAGCTGCTGCGCATCCGCGACCTGGGCGGGGTCGACCACGAGGTGCTCACCTCGGTGCTCGGCCAGCTCGACGCGGAGGAGTCTGCCCTGATCTGGAACGCGACCCGAACCGGCGAGGTGCGCAAGTCACCGTTGCGCCCGCCGGACCGGATCGCCGGCGCCTGTGAGCACCTGGTGGCCACCGAGGTTCCCAAGGCGCCGACCACCGCCGAGGGCTGCCCGAGGTGCCTCGCCGAGGGGCTCACCTGGGTGCACCTGCGCGCCTGCGCCGAGTGCGGCAACGTCGGGTGCTGCGACTCCTCGGTGGGCAGGCACGCGGACGTGCACTACGCCGAGACCGGCCACCCGGTGATGCGCAGCATCGAGCCGGGAGAGGCGTGGCGGTGGTGCTACGTCGACGCGCTGCTCGGCTGACCCGCCGGGGTGGCCCGCCGGGGCGGGCGGGCCGGACGTCGTCGGATTGACCTATTGGTCGATTCTGCGACAGCCCGATCTCCCCCGAGTGACCTCTTGGTCGATTCAGCGACAGCGCGAGGCGCGCGGCTCAGCCGCCGACCACCAGGTCGCCGTAGGTGTGCCGCGCCTGCTCCAGGGCAGCCACGTAGCCGGCGCGCTCGTACGCCGTCTGGTCGACGCCAACCGGCACGGCCAGCCGCCCGCGGAACTCGTCGACCGTCGCGAACCCGTGCCGCGCCATCCAACCCTCCAGACCGGTCAGCAGCACCTGCGCATGCCCGAGCCCGTGCCGGAGCAGGGCCGACGCGGTCATGACCACGTCGGCACCGGCGAGCAGGTACGCCGCGACGTCACCGGCATCCTCGACACCGGTCGTGGCAGCGAGGGATGCCGTGACGTGGCCGCGCAGGATCGCGATCCAGGTGCGCGGCAGGCGCGCCTCGGCCGGCGAGGACAGGCCCACGCCGGTCGTCACGGTCATCGTCTCGTGGTCGACATCGGGCTGCAGGAAACGGTTGAAGAGCACCAGCCCGTCGGCGCCGGCGACGTCGAGCCGCATCGCCATCTCGCCCATCGAGCTGAAGTGTGGGCTGAGCTTCACGGCGACGGGGATCGTCACGGCATCCTTGACCTGGCGCAGGATCTCGACGTGCCGGTCCTCCACGTCGCGCCCGCTGGTGTGCGGGTTGCCGGGCA
>JBJMHU010000196.1:0-9513 GCA_045807225.1 Ornithinibacter sp.
GCTGTCTCGCAGCCAGCGCGGGCACTCCTGAGCCGCGTGACCTTCCGAGCGCGCGATGTCGGGTCCCGTGGTCCTGTTGCGTCGCTCGACCTGACGTGCCCACGCCTTGGTGCGCAGCTCCTCGGTCGGTACGAAGGTGCCGGCGTTACCGTGCGCGGCGAGCTGACCAAAGATCCCCTGCTGCAGGCCGAACTCGTCCTCGATCCGAAGTGCACTAGATCATGAGGGATCAGTCGCACCTGCCGCATGTCGTGCCTCGGTGGCGCCGCAACACAGTCACGACGGCCTACACGCCGCCGGTGTTGGGGTGGTGGTCGCTCGACAGGTCGTGTGCGGCCGTCGATCCCCGCCGGATCAGCACCACGGCGACAACCAGGATGAGGGCGAGGAGTCCGATGACGAACCACCACATTGCGTGCTCCAATCGACAGACCCGCCGACGTCGACAGGCGATGGGTCGAGTGTCCGCCCCAGGGGGCAGGGCGTCCAGGGGATCGTAGGCTCCGCCGTGACGTCCGTCCATCAGCGTGAGGCGTCGATCGGAAGTGCCGGGACCGGAGCCTTTGTCGGTGAGTGATGCTGTTCCCTCAGCCGCGTCCAGGAGGGAGCCAGTCACGTCGACGAAGCCCGGCGTCGAGCTCCTTGAGAGTCATGGCCGCGTCGAGGCGCCCGGCTGATCGCTCAGCCCCCAAGGTGACTCGGGCTTTCGCCTCGTCCCAGAAGAGCGCGTCGGAGTACCGCTGACCTGCCCGGACCTGCCGCATGTCGTGCATTGGCGCGCGCCGCCCGCAGCGCGGGGCGGGCGCCAGATGGTCCCTTCATCCACCAGACCGTGCCTGCCGGCAGGCCCCCGGCAACGGGGTCGACGGCGTGTCGGTCAGCCATGGGGAGCGTTCCACGCGCTGTGTTTCGCGGGCCTGGCGAGGATCCGGTTACGAAAGCCCTTTTGGGCGTGTTGCTTTCGTACGGTGGACGTACGGCATCCGGCCTGACCGGCTTGGTGCGCCGCACGACGAGAGGAGACCGCATGGGACTCGGTGACAAGGCTGAGAACATGAAGGACGACATGGTGGGCAAGGCCAAGGAGGGCGCCGGCAAGGCGACCGACAACGAGCGCCTTGAGGCCGAGGGGCAGACTGACCAGTCCAAGGCCGACCTCAAGCAGGCCGGCGAGAACGTCAAGGACGCCTTCAAGAGCTGACCCACCCCGAACCCACGAGGGCCACGCACCGCAGCAGCGGGCGTGGCCCTCGTCGTGCGGCTACCAGCTGCCGCCCGAGGAGCCGCCCCCACCGCCGCCGGAGAAGCCCCCGCCGCCGCTGAACCCGCTCGACCCCGAGGAGCCGGGCGTGGACACGAAGGTGCCGGCCGCCACGGTGGAGAACGAGTCCATGCTCGACGCGACGTCGGAGAAGCCGCCGGTGGACCAGCTGCCGACGTACCAGGTGGGGCTCGCCAGGGAGTGGCCGGCGGCGGCGGCCGCAGCGGCGACGTCCTCGAAGACCCGGGCCCAGCGGTCGGCCAGGCCGAAGACGATGGCGTAGGGCAGGAAGCGGCTGAAGACGTCCTGCGCCTCCTCCCACCGGATCTGGTTGGCCTCCGCCGTCGCGATGTAGCGCTCGAACCCGCGCGCCTGGACCAGGATCGCCGAGCCCTGGGCGGTGCGCGCCGCCATCCGTGCGCCGAGCAGCCGGATGAGCAGGCCGGCCACCACCCCGCCGGCCACCAGCAGCCAGGCCGGGTTGAACGGGAACCCCGCGTCCTGGTACAGCCCCGACAGCGGCCCCGCCCCGACGAAGGCGAGGACCACCGATGCGGCGATCACGACGGTGCCGAACCCGACCCAGCCGGAGCGCTGCCGCTCCGGGCTGCGCCGGAACCACCCACGCTGCACGACCTCGTCGTACATCAGCCGCTCCACGGCATCCAGGGTCGGCTTGAAGCGGTTCTTCAGCTGGGACAGGGCGATGCGGTTGCCACCCAGGAAGATCGAGTCGAGAAGGAGCTGCTCGTACGGCGCGAGGGCGCCCGCGGTGGCCGGGGGCGCGGTGCGGGTGAGCACCCAGTCGTCGGCGCGGAAGACGCCCTGGTCGTCACGCGAGATCTGCAGGTGGCCGCGCACGGCCAGGTCGACGAGCGTGGAGGTGATGTCGACGAGGTTGACCTCCTCGTCGAGGATGGTGCCGACCATGCCGGGCTGTACGCCCGGCGGCGGGGTGAACTGCACGGCCACGGTCGGTGCCGGCCCACCGACCACGATGGGCACCTGCTGGTCGACCCCCGGAGTGAGGCCCGGGGTGAGCCCGGCGTACTGCTCGTCGCGGCCCCGGCTCCACACCAGCAGCCCCATCAGGGCCCCGGCCAGCAGCGGCAGCAGCACGGCGAGACCGATCGTGAGCCAGCCCAGCGCCCGCGCCAGGCCGGGGCTGACGACGGCGCCGGACCCGGCATCCGCAGAGCCCTCACGCAGGTCGGGCGTCAGGTCGGTGAAGGCGCTGCGCGGGTAGGAGGTGAGCACGCTCGCGCCCTGCTCGGCCGCCAGGTCTGGGACGGCGAACGTGCTGGTCGCACCGGCGACCGCCTCGCACGGGGTCGTGGAGCCGAGGTCACCGTAGAAGCACGCGGCCCGGGTGGCCGCGACCGGGCCGGTCACGGTGGCCGTCACCTGCTGTTGCGGGAAGCCGTTGGAGGGGTCGACGACGTTGTAGAAGAACTCGGCGGTGCCGTCCCCGATGTCGTTGACCACGTGGGCCAGCCGATAGCGCACCACGTAGTCGGCCGTGCCGCTGATGGTCTGCGAGGGGCTGCCGATGCGGATCTGCCGGTAGGCACCGAAGTCGGAGATGGAGATGTCGGTCGGTGCCCCCGACGGCGAGGTGACCGAGACCCCGGTGAGCTCGTAGAAGCGGTACTGGGTGTCGCTGTCCTGGTAACCGGCGCGCACCTTGACGTTGCGCACGATGCCGTGCCGCTCCTCCCCCTCCGGAAACCGCCAGCGGATGGTCTCGGTGACGACGACCGAGCCGTCGGTGTCGAGCTCGAACTCGGTGAGCAGCCGGTCGGCCTGCTCCTGCGCCGGCAGCGAGGCGACGGGCCCCGCGGGGCCCGCGGACCACGCCACCACGGCATCCGGGGTCCCGGTGGGGGCGGCCAGGGCCAGCGGGACCAGCAGCAGCACCACGAGCGCGATGCCGAGGCACCAGAGCAGCCGCAGCCACGCCCGCCGGTCGGCGGCTCGCCGGCCCGGGGTGCCGGTCACTCAGTCCTCGCCGCGACGGCGGGCGGCCATGGCGCGGTCGGCCTCCCGGTTGTCCTGGCGCTCGCGCAGGGCCTGGCGCTTGTCGTAGTTCTTCTTGCCCTTCGCGACGGCGAGCTCGACCTTCGCGCGGCCGTCCTTGAAGTAGAGCGACAGCGGCACGATGGTGTGCCCGGTCTCGCGGGTGGCGTGCAGGATCTTCTCGAGCTCGCGCCGGTGCAGCAGCAGCTTGCGGCGCCGCCGCGGCGTGTGGTTGTTCCAGGTGCCGTTGCTGTACTCGGGGATGTGCACCCCCTCCAGCCACAGCTCGTCGTCACGGTCGAAGCCCGCCCAGCCGTCGACGAGCGAGGCCCGCCCCATCCGCAGCGCCTTGACCTCGGTGCCCACCAGCACCAGGCCCGCCTCGTAGGTGTCCTCGATGAGGTAGTCGTGGCGGGCCTTGCGGTTGCTCGCGACGAGCTTTCGTCCGGTCTCCTTGGGCACGAGCCGAGGTTACCCGGCCGCAGCACCCATCCCTACCGAGTTGCCCGGCGGGCCGAGCTCACATCCACGTGCGGGGGTTGACGAAGTTGCCGTTCTCCAGCACCTCGAAGTGGAGGTGGCATCCGGTGGAGGTGCCGGTGGTGCCGCTGTAGCCGATCAGCTGGCCACGCGACACGTGCCCGCCGCCGCGCACGATGCTCGTCAGGTGGTTGTAGGTGCTGGCCAGGCCGACCCCGCGGACCAGCCCGTGGTCGATGACGATGCGGTTGCCGTAGCCGCCACCCCAGCCGGCGCTGATGATGTCGCCGGGCGCTGCCGCGTGCACCGGTGTGCCGCACGGGACGCCGAAGTCGCGCCCGGTGTGCAGCTTCCAGATGTGCTTGATCGGGTGGAAGCGCATCCCGAACTCGGAGGTGGTCGGCCCGTTCACCGGGAAGCTGAGGAACCCGTTGCTGCGGGTGACGACGCCAGCCCCACCACCGCCGCTCCGCTTTCGGCTGCTGCTGCTGCTCCTGTGCTTCTTGGCAGCGGCCGCCGCAGCGGCAGCGGCGGCCCGCCGTGCGGCCGCCGCGCGCCTGCGCTGCTCGGCGGCGCGCTGGACGAGGATCTTGTGCAGGCGGGCCTGCTCGGCCTCCATCGAGGCGAGCCGCTCGTTCTCGGTGGCGAGCTTGGCCTTGACGCTCGAGGCCAAGGTGGCCTGCTCGGCGGCCAGCGCGTCGAGGTCCTGCTTGGCCCGGACTGCGGCGTCGCGGGCGCTCTGCGCCCGCTCGAGCGCCGCCTGGGCCTGCTTCTTCTTCTCGGCCGAGTCGGCCCGCAGCGCCGAGAGGTGGTCCTCCAGGGCGGTGAGGCTGGCCCGCTCGGTCGCGAGCCGGTCCATGGTCTCACTCTGCACGTCCATCACCGTGTCGACGAGGGCGATCCGGTCGGCGAACTGCTGCGGGTCGCTGCTGGACAGCGCCATGTCGAGCTGCCCGAAGCCCTGCTCCTGGTAGATCTGCGCGGCGAACTGGGCCACCCGGGTGCGGCTGCTCTTGACCTTCTTCGTCGTGGACGCGAGCTTGTCCTCGGCCTTCTTCTCGCTGGCCCGCGCGGCCTCGAGCTCCTGCGCGGCCACGGCGTTGGCCCGGTCCGCGGTGGCGGCGGCGTTCTGCGCCTTCTCCAGCACGGTGCGGGCGGCCGGCAGCTTGTCCTGCGTGCTGCGCAGGGCCGTGTAGGCGGCCGAGAGGTCGGCGCTGGTCTCCTCCAGCTGGGCCTTGAGCTGGTCGACCTGGGCGTCGACCTTGCGCTTGTCCTTGCCCGGGTCGGAGCCGGTGGGCACCGCCTCGGCGGAGGTCGTGGCCACCGCGAACGCGCACACCAGGGCCGTCAGGATCGCGATCCAGCGGCGCGCAGGGCGCGGTTCAGCGGGGGCAGGTCGTCCCATGGTCACCATTGGTAACACGTTTCACACGCCAGAGCGAACATCATCGCAGAAAAAGATCGCCCCGTCCTCAGCGAACTGCCAGCAGCCATCAGACGCGCAGGTAACGGCGCAGGGTGACCACGCTGGTCAGCACCGCGATGGCGGTGACCCCGAGCAGCATCCACGGGGCGAGGATCCAGACGTCGGAGACCCCGATGAACGCCTGGCTGAGCGCGATCTGGATGACCCCCTCCTCGAAGACGTAGTTGGTCAGGGCGACCAGCAGCCCCACGGCCAGCAGCACCCCCACAGCCGACACGATCACCATCTCGGTGAGGAACGGCATCCGGATGGTCCAGTTCGAGGCCCCGACCAGGCGCATGATGCCGATCTCGCGGCGCCGGATGAAGGCCGCCTGCCGAATGGTGGTGGCCATCAGCAGGGCGGCGCAGGCGGCCATCAGGGCGGCGAGGGCCACGGCGAAGATGGTGATCCACCGGATGATCGTGAAGAACTTGCTGAGCACCTTCTCCTGGTCCTGCACCGTCGCCACCCCGGGTGCCCCGTCGAACTGCTCGGTCACCACCTGGTACTTCGTGGGGTCGTTGAGCTGCACCCGCAGGCTCTGGGGGATGTCGCCCACCTGAACGTTGCCGGCGATCGGGCTGTTGCGGAACTGCTCCTTGAACCGGTCGTAGGCCTCCTGCTCGGACTCGAAGAAGACCTGCTTGACCTCCGGCAGGGCCTTGAGCTGGCTCTGGATGGCGGCCTTCTGCGCCTCGGTGACGGCGGTGTTCTCGCAGTTCGGCTGACGCGAGTCGGCGGTGCACAGGTAGATCGACACCTGGATGCGGTCGTACCAGTAGCCCTTCATGGTGTCGGCCTGGCGCTGGGCGAGCAGGCCCAGACCGAGCAGGAACATCGACACCATCGTGACGAGCACCACCGAGATGGCCATCGAGACGTTGCGGCGCAGCCCCGAGCCGACCTCGGAGAACAGGAATCGTGCCTGCACGGGTCAGACCTCCACAGCGGGGTCGTAGGTGGCGTCCTGCTCGTCGCGCACGACGCGCCCGTCGTCGAGCTGGATGACGCGGCGGCGCAGGTCGTTGACGATGTCGTGGTCGTGGGTGGCCATGACGATCGTGGTGCCGGTGCGGTTGATCCGGTCGAGCAGTCGCACGATGTCGAGGCTGATCGCCTGGTCGAGGTTTCCGGTCGGCTCGTCGCACAGCAGGATCTGCGGCCGGTTGACCACCGCGCGGGCGATGGCCACCCGCTGCTGCTCACCGCCCGAGAGCTGGTGCGGGAAGCGCTTCTCCTTGCCGGCCAGGCCCACCGTCTCGAGCGTCTCGGGCACCAGCTGGCGGATGACGTGCCCCGGCTTGCCGATGACCTGCAGCGCGTAGGAGACGTTCTCGTGCACGGTCTTGTTCGGCAGCAGCCGGAAGTCCTGGAACACGGCCCCCATCTCCCGGCGCAGCCGGGGCACCTGGCGGGCGGGCATGCTGCCGAGGTCGTGGCCGGCGACCAGGACCGTGCCCTCGGTGGCCGCCTCCTCGCGCAGGGCGAGGCGCAGCATCGTCGACTTGCCGGACCCCGACGGACCGACGACGAAGACGAACTCGCCGCGGTCGATGTCGAGGGTCACCTCGTCCAGGGCCGGGCGAGCGGACCGCGGGTAGGTCTTGGAGACGTTCTCGAAGCGGATCATGCGGGGGTGTGGCCTCACGGGAGGTCGGTCGGTGGTCAGCACGCCGGACCCTCGGGGGAACGGCACGTTTCGAGGATAGGTCGGGAACCTATGGATGCCGACCAGCGCCCCCACATCGGCGGGTCACCGGACGCCCCGGGCCGCGAGTCAGCGGCCGCCTCGGGACGGCGGCTCAGCCGCTGGTCGTGGTCGGCAGCTCGGACGCCCCGACGGCCAGCACCTCACGGAAGGTCGCGGCCACCATCGCGGCCGCTCGCTCGGCCTCGGGGCGCGGGAGGAAGGGGGCCTGCGGCACGTCGTCGGGCCAGAACCGCAGGTAGTCCTCGCCGTCGGTGGGCGTCGGGTGGTGCCAGCCCAGCGCGAGGAGCGCGGCATCCTCGTCGGGCGAGAGCGGGAAGTGGGCGCCGATCAGCTCGGCACCGACGCAGTGGCCGCGCAGGAAGTCCTCCACGCGCACCAGACGCACCCAGGGGATGACGACCTCGTGCTTGGCCGGGATGAAGCCGCCCAGGCGCGCCTTGCGCAGCCGGACGGGGCGGGCGCTGCCCGACGGCGCGGTCACCGTGACGGACCCGCGCTCGGCGAGGCCCTGGAGCGCGTCGGCCAGGTGGGCGGACCACGCGGCCCACGCCCCGGCATCCGGGGTCGTGGCGTTCTGCGGGGGCTGCTCGGTCACGGCTCAGGCCTGTGCGGCGGCCTTGTCCTGGCCGATCTGCCAGCGGATGCCGGCCTCGATGAAGGCGTCGATGTCACCGTCGAAGACACCGGAGGTGTTGCCGACCTCGTAGCCGGTGCGGAGGTCCTTGACCATCTGGTAGGGGTGCAGCACGTAGGAGCGCATCTGCTCGCCCCAGCTGGCCTTGACGTCACCGGCGAGCTCCTTGCGCTCGGCGGCCTCCTCGGCCTTCTTGAGCAGTAGCAGGCGCGACTGCATGACCCGCAGGGCCGCGGCGCGGTTCTGGATCTGGCTCTTCTCGTTCTGCATCGACACGACCGTGCCGGTGGGGAGGTGCGTCATCCGCACCGCCGAGTCGGTGGTGTTGACCGACTGGCCACCGGGGCCGCTGGAGCGGAACACGTCGATCTTGAGGTCGTTCTCGGGGATCTCGATGGTGTCGGTCTGCTCGATGAGCGGCACCACCTCGACCGCGGCGAAGCTGGTCTGCCGGCGCCCCTGGTTGTCGAACGGGCTGATCCGCACCAGGCGGTGCGTGCCGCCCTCGACCGAGAGGTTGCCGTAGGCGTAGGGGACGTCGACCTCGAAGGTGGCCGACTTCAGGCCGGCCTCCTCGGCGTAGGACGTGTCGAGCACCTTGACGGGGTAGCCGTGGCGCTCGGCCCAGCGCAGGTACATGCGCATCAGCATCTCGGCGAAGTCGGCGGCATCCACCCCACCGGCGCCGGCGCGGATGGTGACCACCGCGGCACGCTCGTCGTACTCCCCCGCCAGCAGGGTGCGCACCTCGAGCTCGCCGACGGCCTTCCTCACGACCGCCAGCTCTCGCTCGGCCTCGAGGAGAGTCTCGGCGTCGTTCTCCTCCTGACCCATCTCGACCAGGGCCTCGAGGTCGTCGATGCGGGCGTCCATGCCGGTGACCCGGTCGTGCTCGGCCTTGGCGCGCGAGAGGCCGGAGGTGACCACCTGCGCCTTCTCCTGGTCGTCCCACAGGTTCGGGTCGGAGGCCTGCTGCTCGAAGTCGGCGATGGTCGCCTCGAGCCTGGTCAGGTCGGTCACCTCACGCACGGACGCCATGGTCGTGCGGAGGTCCTTGATCTCCTGGGAGAAGTCGACAGCCACGAGGGTCAAGCCTACGGCAGGCGCGAGCGCACCCACGCTCACCCGAGCAGGGCCAGCGCCGCGAGGGCGCAGAACGCGCCTCCGGAGGCGCGCCGGCCCCAGCGCTGCACCGACCTCGGGATGCCGCGGCGCGCCGCCCGACCGGCCAGCACGGCATACCCGCCGTCGACCAGCACCGCCAGGGCGACCGCGCAGCCGCCGAGCACGGCCGACTGCCCCGGGACCGACCCGGCACGCGTGTCGACGAACTGGGGCAGCACGGCGACGAAGAAAAGAACCGTCTTGGGGTTGAGCAGGTCGACGAGCAGCCCGCCGAGGTAGACGCCTGCCAGGCCGCGCCGCGGCCCGGGGGCCGTGGGGGCGTGCGAGGGGCCGCCCCGCTGGGCCAGCAGCCGGATGCCGAGCCAGCCGAGGTAGCCGGCGCCACCCACCTGCAGCACCCGCAGCAGCGTCTCGGATGCCGCGACCACCCCCGAGACACCCAGGCACGCCGCAGCGACGTGGAGCGCGAGTCCGGACTCCAGCCCCAGCACCGCGAACGCGCCGGCGGCCGGGCCCGACCTCAGCCGCTGGGTCACGGCGTAGAGCACCGACGGCCCCGGCACCGCCATGACCACGCACGTCACGCCGAGGAACGCGAGCAGCCGGGAGTCCATGGGAAGAGGACGCGGTGGCAGACCCTCCAGATACCTCGGCGGCGACTCCGGTTCCTCCACCCGCCCTCTGGCGGCCGCGGCCCGCTGCGCGCAGCCGGCCGGTGGTCCCCTCGAGCCGCACCCACCACGGCCGGCTCGGCCCGGCCGGGCCCGACCCGGCCCGGCGCACGACGAGGGCTAGTCGCGGACGAGGTCCTCGGTGAT
>JBJMHU010000197.1:0-78837 GCA_045807225.1 Ornithinibacter sp.
TCGTATGCCGCGGGCTCGCCGGCCGCCGCCGGACCATCGGCCGCTGGCCCCGCACCGCCCCCGGCCGGGCCGCAGGACACCGCGCCGCCGTCGCCGTCCGGGCTGCAGGACAGCCCGCCGCCGTCACCCTCAGGCCCGGGCAACACCCCGCCGGCGCCTCCCGCCTGAGCCGCGGACCCCGGCATCCCGCCGGGCCGCAGGACGCGCCCTCCGGCTGCCCCGGAGGACCGGTGTGTCGCCTCCGGCGCAGCGCACCGAGCCGGGAGCAGGGCCGGGGCCCAGGTCCACCGGTCGGTGGACGGCCGGTCCACCACGTGGGCCTCGCCGCGTCGCGCCGCCCGGAGGAGGGTGGACCCATGGCAGACGCGATCACCATCCGGGGGCTCACCAAGACCTACGCGGCACACACGGCGGTCGGCGGGCTCGACCTCGACATCCGCACCGGCGAGTGCTTCGCCCTGCTCGGCCCCAACGGCGCGGGCAAGACCACCACCGTCGAGATCCTCGAGGGGTTCCGCTCCCGCGACGCCGGCGAGGTGCACGTGCTCGGCGTCGACCCGCAGGGCGCCGGCCTGGCCTGGCGCAACCGGGTCGGCATCGTGCTGCAGACCACCGGCGGCCTCGACCTGCTCACCGCCCGCGAGGCGCTCGCCAGCACCGCGAAGGCCTACTCGGCTCCGCGGGCGGTGGACGACGTGCTCACCTCGGTCGGCCTCGACGACAAGGCCGATGCCCGCATCGTCGGGCTGAGCGGCGGCCAGCGGCGCCGGCTCGACGTGGCCCTGGGCATCATCGGCCGTCCCGAGCTGCTCTTCCTCGACGAGCCGACCACCGGGTTCGACCCCCAGGCCCGCCGTGACTTCTGGGAGCTCATCCGGGCGCTCGCCACCGAGGGGACGACCATCCTGCTCACCACCCACTACCTCGACGAGGCCGAGAACCTCGCCGACCGGGTCGGCGTCATCGCCGCCGGGCGACTGCTGGCCCTCGACACCCCCGAGGCGCTCGGCGGGCGCAGTGCGGAGGAGGCCACGGTCTCCTGGGAGGAGCACGGCATCCGGCGCCGGCTGACGACTTCGACGCCCACGGCCGAGGTCGCCCGACTCGCGGCCCGGATGCCGGGTGGCGAGGTGCCGGCGCTGACCGTCACCCGGCCCTCGCTGGAGGACACCTACCTGAGCCTGATCGCTCCCCACGTGGGCCCGCAGGCCGGGCACCCCGACGCCGCCACCCACGACTCCACGGAGGTGCCCGCATGAGTGCCATCGCCCTCGGCCTGGACCGGACGGTGCTCGAGCTGAAGATGTACTCGCGCGAGAAGGAGGCGGTCTTCTTCTCCTTCCTCTTCCCGATCCTGCTGCTCGCGCTGTTCTCGGTGATCTTCGCCGGCCAGTTCGGGGGCCGGGACACCAACGGCATGACGGCCGGCGGCTACTTCCTGCCCGGCATGCTGTCGGCGGGCGTGCTGCTCACCAGCTACCAGACCATGGCGATGTCGGTCGCCAGCGAGCGCGACGACGGCACGCTCAAGCGGCTGCGAGCCACCCCGATGCCCCCCGTCGCCTACTTCCTCGGCAAGGTCGGGCTCGTCGCCACGTCCTCGACCCTGCAGGTCGCCCTGCTCCTGCTGGTCGCCCGGGTCCTCTTCGGGGTGCAGCTGCCCACCACGGCTGACCGCTGGGCGGTGTTCGCGCTGGTGTTCACCCTCGGGGTGTTCGGCGGCACGGTGCTCGGCATCGCCTACTCGTCGATGGCGACCTCGCGCACCATCGGCGCCGTCGTCATCGGGCCGCTGCTCATCCTGCAGTTCATCTCGGGGGTCTACATCGCGTTCGACGACGTGCCGACCTGGCTGCAGCAGATCGCCTCGGTGTTCCCGCTGAAGTGGATCGCCCAGGGCATGCGCTCGGTGTTCTACCCCGCAGACCTCGCCTCGGCCGAGATGGCCGGCTCCTGGGAGACCGGCCGCACCGCCCTGGTGCTGCTGGCCTGGGCGGTCGGTGGGCTGGTGCTGTGCGTGCTCACGTTCAAGTGGTTCAAGCGCGGCACCACGTGAGGCGCCGGGCAGCACAATGAGCGACGTGACGGCGACAGGCCCGACAGGGGCGGCAGCAGCGACCTCGCGCGAGGAGTTCGGGGCGATGTGGCGGCGGCAGCAGCCCTACTGGCACGTCGTGTTCGCGCTCGTCTGGGCGGCCGCCGTGGTCGTCACCCTCCTCGACGACCCCGGCCCGCACGGCAGGCTGCCCTCGCTGCTGCTCCTCGGGGTCATCGCGCTCGCCTACGCCACCCTCGGGGTGCGGGGGATGACCTACCGCGACAACCGCTGGGCGGTCGCCTACCAGGTCGTGGCGTGGTCGGCCCTGCTCGGCATCCAGTGGGTCGACCCGAGCACCCAGGCCTGGCTGCTCTACTTCGCGCTCTTCCCCCAGCTGTGGGCGATGCTGCCCACCCGCTGGGCCGTGGCCGGCACGGTGCTCGTCGTCACCGCGTTCTCGGTGGTGCGCTGGGGCCAGCTCGGCTTCTCCAGCGGAAGCCTGGCCGAGATCCTCGTCTCCAGCGTCATCTCGATGGGCCTGTCCCTCTCGCTCGGGCTCTTCATCAACCGCATCGTCGGCGAGGCCGAGAGCCGCGCCGAGACCATCGACGAGCTGCGCGCCACCCAGGCCCGGCTCGCCGCGGCCGAGCGCGACCGTGGCGTGCACGAGGAGCGTGAGCGCATCTCCCGCGAGATCCACGACACCCTGGCGCAGGGCTTCACGTCGGTGCTCGCCCTCTCCCGTGCGGCCCAGGCCGCCCTGGCGCGCGGCGACACCGCCGTGGCGGGTGAGCGGCTCGCGCTCATCGAGCACACGGCATCCGACAACCTCGACGAGGCACGGCTGATCGTCGCGGAGCTCACCCCCGGGCACCTGCAGTCGCGCACCCTCGGCGAGGCCCTGCAGCGGCTCGGCGCGGCGGTGACGAGCGAGACCGGGCTGCACGCCGACGTGCGGGTGGCCGGCGACCCGGTGCCGCTCGGCGGGTCCGCCGAGGTCGTCATCCTGCGCACCGCCCAGGAGGCGCTCTCGAACGTGCGCCGGCACGCGTCGGCCGCCCGGGTCGACCTCACCCTGGCCTACGACGACCCCGACGAGGTGGTGCTGACGGTGCACGACGACGGCCGCGGGTTCGACCTCGACGGCGCCCGCTCCGGCTTCGGGCTCGACGGCGTGCAGGCGCGGGCGGCCGAGGTCGGCGGTGCGGTGCAGGTGCTCAGCGAGCCCGGCACCGGCACCACGCTGCGCCTGGTGGTGCCCCGGTGATCCGGCTGCTCGTGGTCGACGACCACCCGGTGGTGCGCGCCGGGATGGTCGCGGTGCTGGGCGAGGAGAGCGACTTCGAGGTGGTGGGGGAGGCGGCCAACGGCGCGGAGGCGCTCGCTCTGGTGCCGCGGCTGCATCCCGACGTCGTGCTGATGGACCTGCGGATGCCGGTGATGGACGGCGCCGAGGCAACCGCCCGGATCACCGCGCAGGCCGGTGCCCCGCAGGTGCTCGTGCTGACGACCTACGACACGGATGCCGACATCGTGCGAGCCGTGGAGGCCGGCGCCCGCGGCTACCTGCTCAAGGACGCCCCGACGGGGGTGCTGGCCGACGCGATCCGACGGGCGGCGCGGGGCGAGACCGTGCTGGCGCCCCCGGTGGCGGCCCGTCTGGCCGACCGGCTGCGGGCGCCCGCGCGACCCGAGCTCACCGGGCGCGAGGTCGAGGTGCTGGGGCTGGTGGCGCGTGGGCTCTCCAACGCCGACATCGGCCGTGAGCTCTACATCGGCGAGGCGACGGTCAAGACGCACCTCATCCGGGCCTTCGCGAAGCTCGGGGTCACCGACCGCACCGCAGCGGTGACCGCCGCCTACGCGTCGGGCCTGATCGAGCTACCGCGCCACTGACCCTCGTCTCGGGTGCGAGGTGGTTGCCCGGGCCACCGGGTGCGCACTCGCGGACGGGGCGGGGCGGGGCGGGGTGCGGTGGGTCAGGCGGAGCCGTCGCGCACGTCCTCCACGACGTCGGTGACGGTCTCGGCGGTGGCGGCGGCGACGGCCCTCGCCTCGCGGCGGTGCTTGAGGTACTCGTAGACCATCGGCAGCACCGAGAGGAAGACGATGAGCAGGATCGCGGCCTCGAGGTTGTCGCGGATGAGGGGGATGCCGCCGAGGAAGTAGCCGGCCAGGGTGATGCTGGTGACCCACAGGGCGGCGCCGACGGCCGACCAGGTGAAGAAGTGGCGGCGGTCCATGCGGCCGATGCCGGCCACGAGGGTGATGTAGGTGCGCACGATCGGCACGAAGCGCCCGATCACCAGCGCCTTGGCGCCGTGCTTCTCGAAGAAGTCGTGGGTCTGGTCGAGGTACTTCTTGCGGATGATCCGGCCGTCGTGGTTGCGCAGCGGCGCCCCGATCGCCCGGCCGATCTCGTAGCCGACGACGTTGCCCGCGAAGGCGGCGACGAAGAGCGCGGGGATGGCGACGACGAGCGGGATGTCGAGGTCGCCGCCGGCGATGAAGATGCCGATCGCGAACAGCAGCGAGTCGCCCGGCAGGATCGGGAAGAACAGGCCGCACTCGACGAACACGATGACGAGGGAGATCAGGAAGAAGGCGTCCCCGTAGGTCTGCAGGAGGTACTCGGGGTTCATCCAGTCGGGCCCTAGTGCGTGCATCACGTGCCCAAGGGTACGGGGGAACGCCCGGCATCCCTTCCCCCGTCGACTGTGCGCCGGCTGTGCGTCCGGCGCTCCGCCGCCTCGGTGGGCGCGGTGTGCCGGTGTCGCCGCAGCGCCCGCCGGATGGTCGAGATCCCGCGACACGCTGAGCGCCCGCCCGATCCGTCAGCGCGACGTGGGACGTGGACGGGCGACCGCACTGCGGGCAGTCGGCAAGGGGTTTCGTGCTTCGGCGTTACATTGAGCGACGGAACGGGCCGCCCGAGCCTGCCCGCGGCCCCGAAAACGAAGGATTCCCGCATGTCCGTCATCTCTCCCGCCCGCTGGATCGGCGTCGCCCTCGCCGGGTCCGCGGTCGTCGCGCTCGCCGCGTGCGGCGCGCCCACCGACCAGGCCGGCTCGTCGAGCTCCGCCAGCGCCTCCGCCTCGGCCACCTGCGACCCGGCGTCGATGAAGACCAAGACCGCCGGCACGTTGACCATCGGCACCGACAAGCCCGCGTACCAGCCCTGGTTCGTCGACGACGACCCGAGCAACGGCAAGGGCTACGAGTCGGCCGTCGCCTACGCGATCGCCGACCAGCTCGGCTACGCCAAGGACAAGGTCACCTGGGTGGTCGCACCGTTCAACTCGGTGGTCCTTCCCGGTGAGAAGGCCTTCGACATCGACCTCAACCAGGTGTCGATCAGCGACGAGCGCAAGAAGGCCGTCGACTTCTCCTCGGGCTACTACGACGTGCGCCAGGCCGTCATCACCTACAAGGGCAGCCCGATCGACGGCAAGACCACCGTCGCCGACCTCAAGGGTGCCAAGCTCGGCGCCCAGGTGGGCACGACGTCCTACACCGCCGCCAAGGAGCAGGTCGCGCCGAGCCAGGAGGTCGCGGTGTTCGACACCAACGACCTCGCCGTGCAGGCCTTGAAGAACAAGCAGATCGACGGCATCGTCGCCGACCTCCCGACCGGCTTCTACATGACCTCGGCCCAGCTCGACGACGGCGTCATCGTCGGCCAGCTGCCCGCGACCGGCAGCACCCCCGAGCAGTTCGGCGCCGTGCTCGACAAGGGCAGCCCGCTCACCGCCTGCATCACCCAGGCAGTCGACGCACTGCGTGCCGACGGCACGCTCGACACCCTGGTGTCGCAGTGGCTGTCGACCCAGGGTGCGCCCGAGCTGAAGTAGGACCGATGTCGGGGGACACCAGGCAGCAGACGGGACCCGCGGATGCCGGTGACGCACCGGTCGACCCGTGGGTACCGTCCGCGCTGGAGCAGGACCGCGCGGCCTACCGGGCGGCCCGCACCCGCCGCTCCGGGTGGGTCGCCGCGGGGTCGACCACCGCCCTGGTCGTCGCCGTCGTCGGCTTCGTGGTCACCTCGCCCGGCTGGCCCCGGGTCAAGGAGACCTTCTTCTCCTGGGACAAGGCGGTCGACTCCTTCCCCGCCGTGCTCGAGGGCCTGTGGCTCAACATCCGGGTCATGCTCGTCTGCGGGGTGCTCATCGCCGTCTTCGGCCTGGCCCTGGCGGTGATGCGCACCATCCGCGGCCCGGTCGCCTTCCCGCTGCGGCTGTTCGCCACGGCCTACGTCGACCTGTTCCGGGGCCTGCCCCTGCTGCTCGTGCTGCTCCTGCTCGGCTTCGGCGCCCCGGCCCTGCGCCTGTCCGGCCTGCCGAGCTCGGCCCTGTTCTGGGGGTGCACGGCGCTGGTGCTGTCGTACTCCGCCTACGTCGCCGAGGTCTTCCGGGCCGGCATCGAGTCGGTGCACCCGTCCCAGCGCGCAGCAGCCCGCTCGCTGGGCCTGAGCTACGGCCAGACGCTGCGCCACGTCGTGCTGCCCCAGGCGGTGCGCCGCGTCGTGCCGCCGCTGATGAACGACCTGGTCTCCCTGCAGAAGGACTCCGGCCTGATCGCGGTGCTGGGTGTCATCGACGCCATCCGGGCTGCCCAGATCGAGACGGCCCTCGACTTCAACTTCACCCCGTACGTCGTGGCGGGCTTCCTCTTCGTCTGCCTCACCATCCCGATGGCGCGGTTCACCGACCACGTCGCGCGACGGCGCGGCTACCACGGCGTCTCCGGAGCGCTGTGATGGTGGCCCCATGAGCTTGTTGGCACTGGAGAACGTGCGGAAGTCGTTCGGCGACAACGTGGTGCTGCGCGACATCGACCTCACCGTCGAGCGTGGTCAGTGCGTGGTGCTCATCGGCGCCAGCGGCTCGGGCAAGTCGACCCTGCTGCGCTGCGTCAACCTGCTCGAGGTGGTCGACGACGGCCGCATCACCCTCGAGGGCGACGACATCACCGACCCCCGCGCCGACGCGGATGCCGTGCGCGCCCGGATGGGCATCGTCTTCCAGGCGTACAACCTCTTCCCCCACCTCTCGGTGCTCGAGAACATCACCCTCGCGCCGGTGCGGGTGCACAAGGTGCCCAAGGCGCAGGCGACCGAGCGGGCCCTGGCCATGCTCGACCGGGTCGGCCTGCGCGACCGGGCACAGGCGCGCCCCGACGACCTCTCCGGTGGCCAGCAGCAGCGCGTCGCCATCGCGCGCGCCCTGGTCAACGACCCGACCCTGATGCTGCTCGACGAGGTGACCTCCGCGCTCGACCCCGAGCTGGTCGGCGAGGTGCTCGACCTGCTCCGGTCGCTCAAGGACGACGGGATGACGATGCTGCTCAACACCCACGAGATGGGGTTCGCCCGCCAGGTCGCCGACACGGTGTGCTTCCTGCACGACGGCGTCATCCACGAGCAGGGGCCCCCCGAGCAGGTGCTCGCCGACCCGCGCGAGGAGCGCACCCGCCAGTTCCTCTCCCGCATCCACGCGTGAGCCGCGACGACGACGCCCCTGAGGTGGGGGTGGGCCCCTGGGTCGGGCCGTGGCCCCACGGCGAGCAGTGGGATGCCGACCTGCTGCGCGACGGCGACCGGCGCAACGTCGCCGACCGGTACCGGTACTGGCGCATGGATGCCGTCGTCGCCGACCTCGACGCCCGTCGCCACCCGTTCCACGTCGCCATCGAGAACTGGGGCCACGACTTCAACATCGGCTCGGTCGTGCGCACCGCGAACGCGTTCAACGCCTCCGCCTTCCACGTCGTGGGGCGCCGCCGGTGGAACCGCCGCGGGGCGATGGTCACCGACCGCTACCAGCACGAGCTCCACCACCCGAGCGTGGCGGACCTCGTGCAGTGGGCGAATGGGGCCGGCAGCGGTGACAGCGGCATCCCGCTCATCGGCATCGACAACGTCCCCGGCTCGGTGCCGCTGGAGACCTTCGACCTGCCCCGCCGGTGCGTGCTCGTGCTCGGCCAGGAGGGTCCGGGGCTGACGCCCGAGATGCTCGCGGCGTGCGACGTGGTGCTGCACATCGAGCAGTTCGGCTCGACCCGCTCGATCAACGCGGGCGCCGCGGGTGCGATCGCCATGCACGCGTGGGTCCGCCGGCACGTGTTCGACCAGAAAGTCCGGTAGACCTGTCGAATCCGGATTCCCTCGTGCGTCACCGTGGTGAGGTCGCACACCGCGACCCGGTACGAAAGGACAGAGCATGTCGACCTATGTCATCCTCCTTCCCGGCGACGAGAGCGGCTGGGAGTCGGCGACCGACGAGCACCGTGCTGCCATGTATGCCAAGCACGGCCACTTCGCCAGCATGTTGGAGGAGCACGGCCACAAGATCGTCGCCGGTGCCGAGCTCACCCACTCCCGCGATGCGCGCGTGGTGCGCGGGGGTGCGGACGGCCCGGTCGTCACCGACGGGCCGTACGCCGAGTCGGCCGAGCAGCTCACCGGGTTCTACCTCGTGGAGTCCGACGACCTCGACGACCTCGCCCAGGTCTGTGGCATCCTCGCCGTGGGCGGTGGCGCGGTCGAGATCCGGCGTGCCAAGAGCGGGGACAGCGCAGCGTGAGCCGACACCTGCTGCTCCTGCCCGCTCCGGAGGCTGACTGGGCGACGCTGCCACCCGAGGAGCACGAGCAGGGGATGCGTTCGCACGAGCAGTTCCACCACGACCTGCGCGACGGCGGCCACCGCCTGGTGCTGGCGTCCCCGCTGACGCCCTCTGCTGCGGCGGTGTCGCTGCGCCCCGACGGTGACGGCGGGGTGCTGGTCACCGACGGGCCCTTCACCGAGTCGGTCGAGCAGGTGGTCGGTTTCTACCTCGTCGAGACCGACGACCGGGCCGGCCTGCTGCAGCTGTGCGAGCAGTTCGCGTCGCGTGGCGAGCTGATCGAGTTCCGTGACCTGGTGGGTGACGGCGAGCACGACCACGACCGGGCAGCCGAGGGCTCGACCGCGGCGTCGCCGCCGTGAAGCGCTACGTCGTCCTGCTCGCCTACCGGCCCGAGGTGTGGGAGGCGGCCGCGGCGGGCAACGGGCAGGAGTACTTCGACGCCCACCACGCGTTCGAGCGCTTCGTCGACGCTCGTGGTGCTCGTCTCCACAGCGGCGCCCTGTGCGAGGCCGAGACCGCGACGACCCTCGGGCCCGGTCGCGGGGCGGAGCGGGTGGTCACCGACGGGCCGTTCGTAGAGCTCATCGAGCAGCTCGGTGGCTACTACGACGTCGAGCTGCCCGACCTCGACACGGCGATCGCGGCGGGCCGACTGCTGCCCGCTGGCTACACGGTCGAGATCCGGCCGGTGGTGACGATCGAGGGCTACGAGCCGGCGTGACCGCCGACGATCCCCTGGCGGCGGTCGTGCGCGAGGAATGGGGGCGTCTCGTCGCCCTCCTCCTCGCGCAGTTCCGTCGCCTCGACCTCGTCGAGGACGCCCTCGGGGATGCCGTGGAGTCGGCCGCCCGCCGCTGGCCCTCCGATGGTGCCCCCGACAACCCCCCGGCCTGGCTCCTCACGGCGGCCCGTCGCCGGGTGCTCGACCGGCTGCGGGCCGAGGCGATGGTGCTGCGCAAGGAGCCGCTCATGGTCGTCGAGGCGTCCCGACCCACCTCAGGGGGTGCAGTGATGGCAGACCCCGGAGGCCTGGTGGAGGACGACCGGCTGCGTCTGGTGCTGATGTGCTGCCACCCGGCCCTGGCGCCCGAGGTGGCGAGCGCTCTGGCTCTCCGGCTCGTGGTGGGGGTGCCCACCGCCGACATCGCCCGGCTCTTCCTCGTGCCCGAGCCGACGATGGCGGCCCGGCTCACTCGCGGCAAGCGCAAGATCGTGGCGGCCGGCATCCCCTTCGGGGTACCCGACGCGTCGTCACTCCCCGAGCGGCTGGAGGTGGTGGCGCAGGTGGCCTACCTCGCCTTCACTGCCGGCTACGCACCCGGCAGCGGACCGGACCTCCTGCGCGCCGACCTGTCGGGGGAGGCGGTGCGGCTGGTTCGCGTGACCCGGGCGCTGGTCCCTGACGAGCCGGTGCTGCAGGCGCTGCTCGCGCTGCTCCTGCTGCAGCACTCGCGCCGGGACGCTCGGGCGGACGACGACGGGCGACTCGTGCTGCTCCCCGACCAGGACCGTTCCCGCTGGCACCACGACGAGGTGGCCGAGGCTCTCCACGTCCTGTCCCGGATGCCGCACCTCACCTCCGCACTCGCTGAGAGCTACCGGCTCCAAGCGCTGGTGGCGGCCGAGCACGCGACGGCGGCAACGGCATCCGACACGCGATGGGACGTGATCTGCGAGCGCTACGCCGAGCTGGTGGCTCTCAACCCGTCACCGTCGGTGCGGCTCGCGGCGGCGGTGGCGCTCGCCGAGCGCGACGGGCCGCACGCGGGGCTGGGCGCACTCGACGACCTCGACGACGCGATGCCGCACAGCCACCGGCTGCCGGCGGTGCGCGGCGAGCTGCTCGCCCGGGCCGGCGAGGACGCGGCGGCCGTCGAGTCGCTCGACATCGCGATTGCGCGCTGCCGCAACGAGGTCGAGCGCGAGCACCTGACCCGGCGCCGGGACGGGCTCCGGGGCAAGATCGACCAATAGGTCGAAGTTGCCCCGCCATCGTGTGGGACAAGATCGACCTATTGGTCGAAGTTGCCCCGCGCGTCCTCGCAGGAAATCGGTGGTGCGGGGATGCCTCGATGGCGTGCAATGGGCCCGTGACCCACGACGCGGATGCCGCTGCGCTGCTCCAGCTCTTCCACACCCAGGTGCGGCTGCACGACCGTGACGCCGCACCCGGGTTCGTCGTCGACCGCGACGGACCGGTGCACCGCACCTACCCGCCGGATGCCGGTGAGCACGGCGCCATGGTCGAGTGCCCGGAGGGCCTGGGGGACGACCCGGACCACTGGGTCGCCCGCCAGGTCGAGTTCTTCACCGAACGGGGACAGGTGGTCGAGTGGAAGACCTACGGCTACGACGAGCCGGCTGACCTGCCCGAGCGGCTGGTGGCGGCAGGCTTCGTCGCGGAGGACCCCGAGGTGGTGCTGATCGGGCGGTGCGCCGACCTGGTGCACGACGTCGCCCTGCCCGACGGCGTCCGGCTGCGCGAGATCACGACGGACGACGACTGGGAGCGCGTGCGGGTGAGCGTCGACACCGTCTGGGGCACCGAGACGTCGTGGGTGAACGACGCCCTGCGCGCCGAGCAACGGCGCGACCCCGAGCTCCTCGTCGCCGTCGCCGCGGAGGACGCCGCCTCGTCGCAGGTGCTCTCCTACGGGGTGCTGCGGCTCCAGCCGGCCACGGAGTTCTGCGGGCTGTGGGGCGGCTCGACCCTCGCCCACTGGCGCGGTCGCGGGCTGTACCGCGCGCTCACCTCCTACCGCGCCCGGCTCGCCCTCGACCGCGGCCATCCCTACGCCCGCGTGGACACCTCACCTGACTCACGGCCCATCCTCATCCGGCTCGGGATGCACGCGGTGGCCGACACCCGGCCGTACGTGCTCGACCCCGGCCGGACTGCACCGCAGCCGGGTTCGCCGACCCCCTGACCCGGCGCGCCGACGCCCGGTGCGGATGCCGGGCGCCCCCTACCGCTGGGTAGGCGAACCTCTGCTGTGGCGAAACCCGATCCGTGGAAGGATCGATGCGTACCGGCACTCACAACCTTCCGAGGAGATCACCGTGCCCATCGCAACGCCCGAGGTCTACGCCGACATGCTGGACCGAGCCAAGGCCGGCTCGTTCGCGTACCCCGCCATCAACATCACGTCGAGCCAGACCGTGACGGCCGCGATCCGCGGCTTCGCCGAGGCCGGGTCCGACGGCATCATCCAGGTCTCCACCGGCGGTGCCGAGTACGCCTCCGGCTCAACCATCAAGGACATGGTCACCGGCTCGCTGGCGCTGGCCGCCTACGCCCGCGAGGTGGCCAAGAACTACCCGGTCAACATCGCGCTGCACACCGACCACTGCCCCAAGAACAAGCTCGACGGCTTCGTGCGCCCCCTGCTCGCGGCGTCCGCGGAGCAGGTGAAGTCCACCGGCCTGCCGATCTTCCAGAGCCACATGTGGGACGGCTCGGCCGTGCCGCTCGACGAGAACCTGCAGATCGCCGAGGAGCTGCTCGCGCTGGCCAAGGCCGCGAACATCATCCTCGAGGTCGAGATCGGCGTCGTCGGTGGCGAGGAGGACGGTGTCGCCAACGAGATCAACGAGCAGCTGTACACGACCCCGGATGACGCCCTGAAGACCGTGGCCGCGCTCGGCCTCGGCGAGAACGGCCGCTACATGGCCGCGCTCACCTTCGGCAACGTGCACGGCGTCTACAAGCCGGGCAACGTCAAGCTGCGCCCCGAGATCCTCAAGCAGTGCCAGGACGCCATCGTCGCCGCCCACGGCGCAGCCGCCGGCGACAAGCCGCTCGACCTGGTCTTCCACGGCGGCTCGGGCTCCCTGCCCGCGGCGATCTCGGCCGCCGTCGACTACGGCGTCGGGAAGATGAACGTCGACCCCGCCACCCACTACCCCGTCACCCGCCCGGTCGCCGACTGGATGCTGAAGCACTACACCGGCGTGCTCAAGATCGACGGCGAGGTCGGCAACAAGAAGCAGTACGACCCGCGCGCGTGGGGCAAGGAGGCCGAGGCGGGCATGGCGGCCCGCGTCGTCGAGGCCTGCCAGAACCTCCGCTCGGCGGGCACGCACCAGGGCTGACCGAGCCCGAACCAGGTCGACCCCAGCGTTCGACCGTGGAGAACACGCCGTGCGAGGCCGACCTCGCACGGCGTGTTCCTCACTCCCGACGAGGGCCGCCCGCACCAACCACCCTGCTGCCCCACCCCGCGCACCACCGACGACAGAGGCACCGCCATGAGCTCCGACCTGCTCGGCATCCCGCCGACCCACCTGCCCGAGGACCCCGCCGCCGAGCCGCTCGCCGACGGCACGCCGCCCGAGGAGGTGGCCGCGGCCCACCCGGCATCCAGCCTGGCCTGGGCCGTGCTCGCCGAGGACGCCCTGGCCGACCACCGCGCCGTCACCTCCTACGCCTACGCGCGCACCGGCTACCACCGCGGCCTCGACGCGCTGCGCAAGTCCGGCTGGCGGGGGCAGGGGCCGATCCCCTGGGAGCACGTGCCCAACCGTGGCTTCCTGCGCGCACTGGCGGCGCTGGCCCGGGCGGCCAACCAGATCGACGAGGTCGACGAGGTGCGCCGGTGCACCGAGTTCCTCCGGGCGTCGACCGCCACCGGGGCCCGCGAGCTCGGTTTCTGACCGGCGCCGCCTCCATCGGACGACGGAGGGGCCCGGGCGCGAACGCCCGGGCCCCTCCACGGCCAGCCGATTCCCGAGTCCACCAGGCCCGGTCGCTTCTCTCTCGCCAAGAAGCGCCCACCCGATGTCCCCTGCAACCGCGGCTGTGCGCCTCCATGGTGCATCGCTGGGCCGTGGTGGTGCGACACTTGGCTGCCACTGGCAGGTAACGGCCACCCACGCAGGGGGAGGAGGCAGGCCACATGGACGACCCCGCGGCATACGACGGGGGTGTGCTCCTCGTGCTCGAGGAGCAGCTCCGGCGCGAGCTCGACCGCATCGAGGAGCGGCGGCGTGACCTCGACGCCTCCCGCGACCTGCTGTCGAAGGTCACCAGCATCGCGCTGGGGGCCACCGAGCCGCCCAGCGAGCCCATCTCCGACGCCATCGCGCCCTCGGTCGTCAACCGGCTGCTCAGCGACACCTCCGGCATGCTGCGCAACTACGTGCTCACGATCTCCGAGGGTCCGGCCCTCGACGAGAGCACCATGCGGGCCAACGAGGAGCGCATCCGCCGGGGCGAGCAACAACGGGCCGTCTACCCGGCGAGTGCGCTGTCCTCCCCACAGGGGCAGCGCTGGATGAGCGTGTGGGAGGAGGTCGGCGAGGACCAGCGGATCGTGCCGAGCACCGACACCGAGTTCGCGGTGTTCGGCGAGACGGCGGTCGTGGCGCTGGCCGGCTGGGACGACCCGAGCCAGGGGTATGCCGTCATCCGCGACCCGCTCACCGTGCGGCTCTACACCGCCTACTTCGACCTCGCCTGGCGGCACGCCGTGCCGGCCCCGTCGGTCGGCGGCCGGGAGGTGGGCGGCGACCCCAAGCTCGTCGAGCTGCTCGAGCTCGGCATGAAGGACGAGGCGATCGCCCGTTACCTCGGGGTCAGCCTGCGCACGGTGCGCCGTCGGGTCGCCCACCTGATGGCCGTCAACGGGGTCGACACCCGCTTCCAGCTCGGCTGGGCGCTGGCCCGGCGACGCCGCTGAGCGGAACCGGGGACGTACGGCATCGCGCGATAGGGTGGGGTGTACGAGGCCCCGGCGCGTACCCGCGAGGGGCCTTCGGCGCGTCGCGGCACCTCCGCCGGGCGCACGGTGAGAGGAGCCGCGGATGCCGGCGATCGTGCTGATCGGAGCCCAGTGGGGCGACGAGGGCAAGGGCAAGGCGACCGACCTCATGGGCGGCGACGTCGACTACGTCGTGAAGTTCAACGGGGGCAACAACGCCGGCCACACCGTGGTCATCGAGGGCGACGACGGCACCCGTGAGAAGTACGCGCTGCACCTGCTGCCCTCCGGCATCCTCACGCCATCGGTGGTGCCGGTCATCGGCAACGGCGTCGTGGTCGACCTCGACGTGCTCTTCGAGGAGATCGACGGGCTCGAGGCCCGCGGCGTCGACACCTCGCGGCTCGTGGTGTCGGCCAACGCGCACGTCATCGCCTCCTACAACCGCACCCTCGACAAGGTCACCGAGCGCTTCCTGGGGGCTCGCAAGATCGGCACCACCGGCCGCGGCATCGGCCCCACCTACGCCGACAAGATGAACCGGGTCGGCATCCGGGTGCAGGACCTCTTCGACGAGCACATCCTGCGCCAGAAGGTCGAGGCGGCGCTGTCGCTGAAGAACCAGGTGCTCGTGAAGATCTACAACACCCGTGCGGCAGAGGCGGACCGGGTGGTCGAGGAGCTGCTGTCGTATGCCGACCGCTTGCGTCCGATGGTGGCCGACACCTCGCTGGTGCTCGAGGAGGCGCTGAACGACGGGGCGAACGTGCTGCTCGAGGCCGGCCAGGCGACGCTGCTCGACGTCGACCACGGCACCTACCCGTTCGTCACGTCGTCGTCGGCGACGGCCGGCGGGGCGTGCACCGGGTCGGGCATCCCCCCGACGCGGGTGACCCGGGTGATCGCGATCCTCAAGGCATACACGACCCGCGTCGGCGAGGGGCCGTTCCCCACCGAGCTGTTCGACGACGACGGTGAGACGCTGCGCAAGACCGGCGTCGAGTACGGCACCACCACGGGGCGGCCGCGCCGCTGCGGCTGGATGGACACCGTCATCGGCCGCTACGCCAACCGGGTCAACGGCGTCACCGACTTCGTCATCACCAAGCTCGACGTGCTCACCGGCTTCGACAAGGTGCCCGTGTGCGTGGCCTACGAGGTCGACGGCGTGCGGCACGACGAGATGCCGGTCAACCAGAGCGACTTCCACCACGCGACGCCGGTCTACGAGCTGCTCGACGGCTGGTGGGAGGACATCTCGGGGTGCCGCGAGTTCGAGGAGCTGCCGGCGGCGGCGCGGGCCTACGTGCTGCGGGTCGAGGAGCTCATCGGCGCGCGGGTCTCGGCGATCGGCGTCGGGCCGGGGCGGCACGAGATCATCCAGCGGTTCCCGTTGCTCGACTGACCACGGGCCGGCGACCTGCCGGTTCCAGGAGCGGTCGCACTCCTGCTGCTGGCAGGGCGGCCCTCCTCCCCCAGGGCTGTGCCCCCGAGCCTGACCCCTGTTTCGGTGCGCTGCGGCGGGGCATGGATCGAGGGAGCACGCCCGCGCCGGGCGCGCGTGCGCGATCACGGGAGGAGCACGATGATGGACGCCAGGGAACCGACCGCCGACGACCTCGCCAGGGCGCGCGCCGACCAGGAGCAGCATGGCGACGACAGGGTCGCCCGACGCACCGAGTCGTGGCAGGAGCAGGCCGAGCAGATCGAGAACGACATGTCGGATGCCGTGGAACGCGCCAAGGCGATGGGTGACCACGTGGAGCCCTCGCTGCTGCCGCCGGAGCGGCGACCGGACGAGACACCGGCCGAGGAGCGCAACTCCGCCGGGGACCCGGACACCGTCGCCTACGACCGTTCCAGCGGAGACATCGAGGGGCGCTAGCCCAAGGCCGAGCAGCCGCCCCCGGCGCCTGCTGCCGGTCGGGACGCCCGGTGCCGCGACCGTCGTCAGGCCGGGCGCAGCACGTGCATCCGGTGCGCCGCCCGGGTGAGCACGACGTAGAGCACCCGCACACCACCGGGTGACTCCTCGACGATGCCCTCCGGGTCGACGACCACGGTCGCGTCCCACTCCAGCCCCTTGGCCGACAGCGGGTCGATGAGCTGCACCCGCCCGGCGCCGGCCCCGTCGAGCCCGGCCAGCCGCTCGGTCCAGCGCCCGCCGGCGATGACGGCGATCGACCCCTCGACCTCCCCGAGCAGCTCGTCCACGGTGTCGGCGGCAGCGGCCACCAGCGAACCCTCCACGGCGCGGTCGACCGGCTCGATCCCGGTCTCGCGCACGGCATCCGGAATGTCGGCGTCGGGCACCAACGGCAGGATGACGTCGCGCGCGTAGTCGAAGATCTCGCGGGCGTTGCGGTAGTTGGTGTCCATGTGGAACGCGCGGCGCTCCTGCCCGCTGAACGCCTCGTCGCGTGCGCGCCCGGCCTCGGCGAGGTCATCCCACGACGCCTGCGCCGCGTCGCCGACGACGGTCCACGACGCCGCCCGCCCCCGGCGCGCCAGCATCCGCCACTGCATGGGCGAGAGGTCCTGCGCCTCGTCGACGAGCACGTGGGCATACCCCGAGGGGCGGTCGATGCGACCCATCATCAGCCGCTCGCGAGCGTCGGCGGGCGTGATCTCGGACTGGGTCTCCTCGACCGGAACCCGGCGGTCGACCCCGGCGCGCACGTCGATGACACCCCACTGGGAGAGCTCGTCGAGCTCCTCGATGTCGTAGAAGCCGACGTCCTCGCGGTCGGCCCGCTGCACCGTGCCGAGCCGCGCGACGAGGTCGTCGACCAGCGCGGCATCCGACACCGACCAGGTACCGGCCTGCACCGCCTCGCGGTAGGAGTGGGCCACCGCGGCGGCCTCCTCCTGGTTGAGCACCCCGCGCGAGACGGCGTAGACGTGCTCGGTGTCGGCCAGCGAGAGCAGCAGCTCGCGCGGGTCGACCTGTCGCCACCAGGTGGCCATGAACTCGTCGACGTCGCGGGAGGCGTCGAAGGCGTCGAGGAACGCGTCGCGCTCGCCCTGGCGCACCGAGCGCCAGGCGGCCTCCGCGAGGGCCGAACGAGCGGCATCCGTGGCGAGGTTGTGCTGGTGGCTGCGCAGCACCTCGGAGCGCACCCGGCGCAGGGCGCTGTCGTCGAGGCGCACGGCGATACCGGCGATGAACGAGCGGAACACGTTCGGCGCCCCCGCCGGTGGGCGGGAGGAGAGCCGCGACAGCAGCCGGCGGATGCGCAGCGATCCCTTGATCGCGGCCACCTCGGGGGAGTCGAGCCGCTTGGCCGTCATGCCGTCGACGAGGTCGCCGAGCGCGCGCAGCGCCACCGACTCCTCGCCCAGGCTGGGCAGCACCCGCTCGATGTAGGCGGTGTAGGCGGCCGACGGGCCCACGACGAGGATGCCGCCGTTCTCGAACCGTCGGCGCTCGGAGTAGAGCAGGTAGGCCGCGCGGTGCAGCGCGACGACGGTCTTGCCGGTGCCGGGGCCGCCGGTGATCTCGGTGACGCCGCGCGAAGGGGCGCGGATCGCCTCGTCCTGGTGGCGCTGGATGGTGGCGACGATGTCGCGCATCTGACGTCCGCGGCTGCGGGTGAGGGCGGCGATCAGGGCGCCGTCGCCGAGCACCACGATGTCGTCCGGCGCCTCGGGCACCATCAGGTCGTCCTCGGCGCCGACGACGGTGGCGCCCTTGCAGCGCAGCACCCGGCGGCGCAGCACCCCCATCGGGTCGACCGGGGTGGCCCGGTAGAAGGCGGATGCCGCGGGCGCGCGCCAGTCGACCACGAGCGGCTCGTAGTCGTCGTCGCGCACCCCGAGCCGGCCGATGTAGCGGACCTCGCGCTCGTCGGCGGTGGAGTGCTCGTCGCCGAGGTCGAGCCGGCCGAAGACCAGGCCCTCGTACTGCTTGTCGATCATCGAGCGACGCCGTGCGGCCGCATAGACCAGCGCGTCGCGCTCGAACAGGCCGGTCATCTCCTCGTCGCGCACGTCGCCGGTGCGCGAGGTGCGGCCGCGCGCCATCCCGTCGGCCTCGACGTCGGCGGCCCGGCGGCTGGCCTTCTCGAGCTCGGCGTAGACCCGGTCGACGTGCGCCTGCTCGAGCGCCAGCTCACCGGCGACGTCGGGCGAGGTCTCGGGCAGGCCGGGGTGCGGGGCGGTCACGGAGCAGGCTCTCCTCGGTGCGGCAGGTCGCGGTCACGGAATCTCCCAGTCTAATCCCGCGCGCACCACCGTTCTGCACCGTGCCGAACCGATCTCGGTGTCCGGGGCTGCGCGCCGGAGCTGACGTCCCGGAATCGACCAATAGGTCACTCCAGCGACGCTGACCGTCCCTCCGGTGACCTGTTGGTCGATTAGGGGCGCTCGCCCCACGCTGATGCCGGGTGCCGGGTGGGTGCCGCACGCGGATGCCGGGATGCCGCTGCCGCCCGCCCGTGGCCCCCACTAGGTTGGTCGCGTGAAGGTACTCGTCGTCGGGTCCGGGGCCCGCGAGCACGCCCTCGTCCGTTCCATCGCGCTCGACCCGGCGGTCGACGCCGTGATCGCCGCACCGGGCAACCCCGGGATCGAGGCAGTGGCCCGCTGCGAGCCGCTGCCCGGCGGGGTCAGCGACGCCGACGGGGTCGTGGCGCTGGCGGCCTCGCTGGGGGTCGACCTGGTCGTCATCGGGCCCGAGGCACCGCTCGTGGCCGGGGTGGCCGACGCGGTGCGCGCCGCGGGCATCGCCTGCTTCGGCCCGTCGGCGGAGGCGGCCCGGCTCGAGGGCAGCAAGGCGTTCGCGAAGGAGGTGATGTCGGCGGCTGAGGTGCCCACCGGCCTGGCCCACGTGTGCACCACCGAGGCCGAGGTCGAGGAGGCGCTCGACGCCCTCGGCGCCCCGCACGTCGTCAAGGACGACGGGCTGGCCGCCGGCAAGGGCGTGGTGGTCACCGACGACCGGCAGGAGGCGCTCGAGCACGCGCGGGCCTGCCTGGCCAAGCCCGACGGTGCCGTCGTCGTCGAGGAGTTCCTGTCCGGGCCCGAGGTGTCGCTGTTCTGCATCTGCGACGGCGTCGACGTGGTGCCGCTGATGCCGGCGCAGGACTTCAAGCGCGTCGGCGACGATGACACGGGGCCCAACACCGGAGGCATGGGGGCCTACAGCCCGCTCGACTGGGCGCCCGAGGGGCTCGTCGAGGAGGTGGTGCGCCGGGTGGCACAGCCGGTCGTCGACGAGATGCGCCACCGGGGAACCCCCTTCGCCGGGGTGCTCTACGTCGGGCTGGCGCTGACCCCACGGGGGCCGAAGGTGATCGAGTTCAACGCCCGGTTCGGTGACCCCGAGACCCAGGTGGTGCTCGCGCGCCTGCTCACCCCGCTCGGCAACGTGCTGCTCACCGCGGCCAAGGGCCGGCTCGTCGACGCGCCGCCGCTGCGCTGGTCCGAGGAGTCGGCCGTCACGGTGGTCGTGGCCGCCGACAACTACCCGGGCACGCCGCGCACCGGCGACCCGGTCACCGGGCTGCACGAGCTGCCGGGGGCTCCCGAGGTCTACGTGCTCCACGCCGGCACGACCCGCGACGCCGAGGGCACCCTGGTGTCGTCCGGCGGCCGGGTGCTCTCGGTGGTCGCCACCGGGGCGACGCTGGAGCAGGCGCGCGAGCGCGTCTACGCGGCCGTGGACGTCGTCGAGCTGGCCGGGTCGCACCACCGCACCGACATCGCCCTGCGTGCCGAGCGCGGACAGGTCACCGTCTAGCCCTGGTCACCCGGGTGCCGGGTGCCGAGGTGTGGTGGCCCCGGCGACCACCCGAGCACTCAGTTGAGCTTGCGGGTGTTCTCCGGGATGCCGCCACCGGCCCGCACGTCGGCCGCCAGGTCCGCCAGCGCGGTGAGCGCGACGTTCTGGCTCCACGGGCCGTAGGAGACCCGCGCGACGCCGAGCCGCTGCATCGTCTCCAGCGGCAGGGCACCCGGGATGCCGATCAGGTTCACCTTCTGCGGCCCCAGCGCCTCGACCAACGCGGTGACCGTCGCCTCGTCGAGCAGCCCGGGCGCGAAGAACGTCGAGGCACCGGCGTCGAGGTAGGCCCGGCCGCGCTCGATGGCGTCGGCGAGCACCTCGGCCGGGTCGCGGTCACCGGCCCGCAGGAAGGCGTCGGTGCGGGCGTTGAGCACGAACGGGATGCCCGCCCGCTCACCGGCGGCGACGGCATCCGCGACTGCCCGCACGGCATCCGGCAAGGGCTTGAGCTGGTCCTCCAGGTTGGCGCCGACGGCACCCACGTCGATGGCGCGGGCGATCGTGCCACCGGGGTCGCCGTAGCCGGCCTCGAGGTCGGCGGTCACCGGCAGGTCGACCGCGGCGGCGATGCGGCCCACGGCCTCGATCATCAGGTCGCGGGGGATCTGCTCGCCGTCGGGGTAGCCGTGCGCCGCGGCGACCGAGTGGCTCGCGGTGGCCAGGGCGGTCGTGCCCGGGGTGTCGGCGACTACCTTGGCCGTGATGGCGTCCCAGACGTTGACCAGCAGCAGCAGCTCGGGGTCGGCGTGCAGGCGCTGCAGCTCCCGGGCCTTGTCGACGATGTCCATCTGGAGAACCTACGTCAGCTCGTGCCGGCGAGGGCCTCGTGGATGTCGGCCACGTGGTCGAGGTCGGCGAGGTCGAGCACCTGCAGGTACACGCGCGTGGTCCCGACCTCCGCCAGCCGGCCGAGCCGCTCGCGGGCCTGCTCGAAGCTGCCGGCGATGCTGTTCTCGACCAGCTCGTCGACCTCGTGCCCGATCGCCTCGGCCCGTCGGCGCAGGGTCGCGTCGTCGCGGGCGAGGCACACCACCTGGGCGGCGGAGTGCACCAGCGTCGAGGGGTCGCGCCCGACCTCGGCGCACACGGCATCCACCTGGTCGAAGAGCCGACCGGTGTCCTGCACCGACTCGAAGCCGGCGTTGAAGTCCGCGGCGTAGCGGGCGGCGAGAGTGGGCGTGCGGCGCTTGCCGCCACCGCCGACGATGATCGGCACGCCGCCGGGCTGCACGGGGGCCACGAGCCCGGGGTTCTCGCGCACCGGGTAGTGCGGCCCCTCGTGCGCGAAGGTCTCGCCGGGCGGTGTCGCCCAGAGCCCGGTGATGACGGCGAGCTGCTCCTCGAGCCGGTCGAAGCGCTCGCCCAGTGGTGGGAACGGGATGCCGAAGGCGGCGTGCTCCTGCTCGAACCACCCTGCGCCCAGGCCCAGCTCGACCCGGCCACCGCTCATCTCATCGACCCCTGCGACGGTCACCGCCAGGGGCCCCGGCAACCGGAAGGTCGCCGAGCTGACCAGGGTCCCGAGCCGGATCCGGCTCGTGTCGCGGGCCAGCCCGGCGAGGGTGGTCCAGGCGTCGGTCGGCCCCGGAGCGCCGTCGCCGGAGAAGTGGAGGTAGTGGTCCGAGCGGAAGAACCCGTCGTAGCCGAGGTCCTCGGCGGCCCTGGCCACGGCGAGGAGGTCGTCGTAGGTGGCGCCCTGCTGGGGTTCGGTGAAGATCCTGAGGTCCATGCGCCAAACGCTAGGCGGAGGGGCCGGTGCGGGATGCCGCGAGCGCCGCGAGGATTGCGCAGGCGGCTCCGCCCGCCATCAGCAGCGCGAAGGCGACGCCGTCGGTCCGGGCGCCACGCACCGCCACCACGGCACCGACCACGCCGGTGGAGAGCGCCACACCGGTCGAGATGGCCAGCCCCTGGGCCGCACTGGCCCGGCCCTGCTCGCTCAGCGGCGCCAGTGCGAGCAGCTGGGTCGAGAGCGTCGGCGAGACGATGCCCATGCCCAGCGCGGCGAGGGCCCAGCCCACCATGCCGGGAACGAAGCCGATGGCGTCGAGCGAGAGCAGCACCGGCCCGAGGGACCCCAGCCCGATGAGGCCGGCGCCGATGCCGGCCCGTGCGGGGGCTGGCACGACGGCCTGAACCAGGTTGACGCTGTTGAGGAACGAGCCGAGCGCCCAGCAGCAGCCGGTGACCGACAGTGAGATGCCGGCGATGGCCGTCGACGCGCCGTGGGCCTGCACGAGCATGAGCGGGATGAGCCCGGCCACCGCCGTGAACGCGGCCGACACGAGCAGCCGAACCGCGATGACGGTCGGCACCCCACGGACCAGCCGCACCATGCCGTGCGGGAGCGCTCGCAGCCCTCCGACGACGACGAGCACGGCGCCCGAGCCGATGACGACGGCTCCGGCGAGGCGGGTGTCCGGGTCGGACAGCAGCGGCGCCGAGAACGTCGTCACGGCGAGCCCGGCGGCGAGCAGCAGCGCGGCGACCACCCGACGACGGTCGGATGCCGTGCTCTCGGCATCCGCGCTCGCCGCACCACCCGCGTGGGTGCGGCCCAGCGCCGGGCGCAGGAGGAGCAGGGCCACCGGGGCGACGAGCAGTGGCGCGACGAAGACGAGCCGCCAGCCCCACACGGCGTCGATGGCTCCGGCCACGCTCGGCCCCAGGAGGGAGGGGAGGATCCAGGCCGCGGCGAACGAGGCGAAGATCTTCGCGCGCAGCGCGTCGGGCAGGGCCTGGGCGACGAGCACCATCAGGGCGGTGTCGATGAGCGCCTCCGCCGCACCCGACGCGGTGCGGCCGGCGACGAACACCGCCATCGTCGGCGCGAGCCCCGACACGACCTGGGCCACGACGAACGCCGCCATCCCGCACAGCAGCACCGGCCGGGGGCCGGCCCGGTCGGTCCACGACCCGGACCACGCCATCGCGATGGTGAAGGTCACCACGGTCGCGCCGGTCGACGCGCCGAACAGCGTCCAGCCGTCGAGCTCGCGCACCAGCGTCGGCAGGATCGTGCTGACTGCACGGTTCTCGAAGGCCGCGAGGGTGACCAGCGCGACCACGCCCACGACCACCGGCAGGTTGGCCCGGGCGAGCAGGCGCACCGGAGCCTCGTCGGCGATCGTCGGTGCTGCGGCGGTCGGGGCGGCGCTTGTCGGGGGGGCGGCCGATTCCTCCACCGCAGGTTGCGGCAGGGCCGGTGCAGAGGTGGCCGAGTGGGCACGGGTCGGCCCGGCGGTCCGTGAGGTCGTCATGCCCCCATCCTCAAACCTCTAGTGCACTTCAGGTCAAGTCGGCTACCGTCGCGCTCGTGGACCCACACGACCTGCTCACGATAGGCGAGGTGGCGGCCCGGTCCGGGGTGTCGGTCGCCACGGTGCGCTTCTACGAGCAGCGCGGCCTGGTGTCGTCGGTGCGCACCAGCGGCAACCAGCGCCGCTTCGAGCGGCACGTGCTGCGCCGCATCGCGGTGGTGCGGGCCGGGCAGCGGTTCGGCCTCACCCTCACGCAGGTGGGGGAGGCGCTCGCCACGCTGCCGGTGGACCACCCGCCCACCAAGCGCGACTGGTCGCGGATGTCGCGCGGCTGGCACGACCTGCTCACCGCCCGGATCGAGGCGATGACCGTGGTGCGCGACGGCCTCGCCTCCTGCATCGGCTGCGGCTGCCTGTCGCTGCGGGCCTGCCCGGTCTACAACCTCGACGACGAGCTGAGCGCGCAGGGCAGCGGCCCCCGGCGCTGGCCGGCAGCCGCCCGCGGCGACTGACCCGGCATCCTGACCTGTTGCAGATGCGCAAGAAGTCGAGGGATGCCGGGCCAGGGCGCGAGGTGGGAGGTGCAGGATCGGCGACAGGTCGGGCGGCGGCCGGGTGCCGCGGCGGTCGGTCAGGAGCCGACGGTGACCGCCTCCGCCTCCTCGAGGGAGCCGGCCGGCTCGACCTCGGAGTCGACGGCACCCAGGAACGCCCGGCCGGTCAGCAGCACGCCGACCGCAGCGAAGACCGCCACGGAGCCGACCGCGAACGGCAGGTGCAGCGACCGCTCGCCGAGCTTGCCCGCCATCCACGGGGCGACGGCACCGCCGGCGAACCGCACGAAGCTGTAGGCGGCCGAGGCAACCCCCCGCTCGACCGGTGCGACGGTCATGACGGTCTCGGTGATGAGCGTGTTGTTCACGCCGAGGAAGCCGCCGGCGACGACCACCCCCACGATGAGCACCGCCTTCTCGTCGGTCCACACGGCCATCGCGGCGAGCACCAGGGCGAAGCCGGTCAGGGCCACCACGATTGCGGCCACGGTGCCGATCCGGCGCTGCACCCACGGTGCGATGAACACCGATGCGATGGCGAGGAACAGCCCCCACCCGAAGAAGACCAGCCCGGTGCCGCGCGCCGACAGGTCGAGCGGGAACGGGGTGAAGGCCAGCAGGGTGAAGAAGCCGACGTTGTAGAGCAGGGCGGTCACCGCCACGGTGGAAAGGCCCCGGTGCCGCAGCGCCTTCAGCGGGGCGCTGAACGGGGTGGGAGCCGTGGCCGGGCGGGTGTCGGGCAGGGTGATCCAGGTCGTGACGAGGGCGACGAACATCAGCGCGCTGACGCCGAAGAACGGCCAGCGCCAGGAGATGCCGCCGAGCACTCCGCCCAGCAGCGGACCGGCGGCGATGCCCAGCCCCAGCGCCGCCTCGTAGAGGATGATGGCCTGCGCCACCGAGCCCCGGGCGGCCCGCACGATGGTGGCCAGAGCGGTCGCGATGAACAGCGCGTTGCCCAGCCCCCACACCGCGCGGAAGCCGACGACACCCCGGATGCTGTCCTGCATCCCGGCCAGGCCGGCACCGACGATGATGATCGCCAGACCGAGCAGCAGGGTGCGCTTGGGGCCGATCCGGCTCGAGACCCAGCCGGTGCCGAGCATCGCCACGCCCATGACGGCCATGTAGCTGGTGAAGAGCAGCGACACCTGCGAGGGGGAGGCGCCGAGCTCCTCGGCGATGGGCTTGAGGATGGGGTCGACGAGGCCGATCCCCATGAAGGCGACGACGCTGGCGAAGGCGACGCTCCAGACGGTCTTGGGCTGGCGCCACATGGTTCAGGTGTCCTTCCGGTCAGTGGTTGCGGTCTCGTGCTGGGTCGCGTCGAGCAGCTCGGCGAGCAGCGCGACGGCGTCGCGCAGCCTCCCCGGGTCGGGCTGCACGGCATCCAGCACGGGTGCCAGGGCGGCGCCGCGGGCGCGGCGCAGGCGGGCGAGGGCGGCGGCGCCGTCGGGGGTGAGGCCGATCAGCGTCGCCCGGGCGTCCGCCGGGTCAGGGATGCGGAGCACCAGGCCGTCGGCCTCGAGCCGGTGCACCTGGGCCGTCATCGACGGCTGGCTGCAGTGGTCGGCCTCGGCAAGGGTCGTGATCCGCGCGTCGCCGAGGTGCTCGACGAGGGCGAGCACCCGAGCCTGGGCGAACGGCATCCGGAGGTCGGCGTGCTGTGAGGCCCAGCGGGAGAGGCGTGCGGCGCTGCGCAGCAGCTCGTCGGCCAGGGCGTCGGTCGGAGTCACACCTCCATATATACATAGGCTTCCTATGTATCTCAAGTCGGGCTGCACCCTTCACCGAGGCCGGAGGCCGTGGGCCGGGGCATGCCGGCGGTCACCCGCATCGGACGCGATCGGTCGGTCCTGGGATCGGTACGCTGGCCACCTGTGCCGTCGCTGGGTCGCGACCGGTACCACTGTCGTCACCTCGCGGAACTCTGAGGGCATATGCGCACACCCCGCCTGGGCGGTGACCACGCCGGAACCGCGGCTCTGCTGGCCATCGGGTGGCTGCTGGGGATGGTCGTGCTGGACCTGGTGCTGTCCAGCGCCGTGGTGCCCGACCCGCTGTTCGCCATCGCGCCCTTGATCGCCTGCAGCGTGCTGTCTCCCCGGGTGACCGCTGGGTTCGGTGTTGCCGCAACCTTGGCCTTGGTGTGGTCCGGGTGGTGGAACGACACCTGGGACAGCGCCCAACAGTGGGTACGGCTGGTCGACGTCGTCATGGTCAGCGTCGCCGGCGTGCTGCTCGCTGTCGTCCGGGTTCACCGCGAGCGTCGCCTGACGCGGGTCACCGCCATCGCGGAGGCCGCCCAGCGAGTCATCCTGCCGACGGTGCCGGCGAGTACTGGGACCGTGCACGCGGCGTCCCGCTACCTGTCGGCCGCAGCGGACGCGGTCATCGGCGGCGACCTCTATGACTGCAGTGTCACGCAGGGCTTCACCCGCTTCATCGTCGGTGATGTCAGGGGCAAGGGGCTGGAAGCGGTCGAGCAGGCCGCGCGGGTGATTCGCGCCTTCCGACAGGCCGCGGCCACCAAAGCCACGCTTGCCGACGTGGTCCATGACATGAACTCCTACCTCACTCCCTTCCTGGGGCCGGAGGACTTCGTCACGGCGGTGCTGGTGGACCTGACCTTGCCGGAGAGCATCATCGTGACCAGCTGTGGCCACCCGCCCGCCATCCTGGTTCGACCCGACGGCTCGGCGACCTTCCTCGAACCGCCCACCGGGTTGCCGCTGGGCATCGGGGACGACGCCGTGGAGCAGGGCTACCAGTGGGCACCGGGGGACCGGATCCTGCTGTACACCGACGGTCTCAGCGAGGCACGGAACGCCGACGGGCAGTTCCTCCCAGTTCTCGACATAGCCCCGATGCTGGCCAGTGGCACCTTGGAGGAGGCCCTCGAGGAGCTGCTGTCCCGGGCCCGGGCACATGTTCCCGACGGGGCGCTGGGTGACGACTTGGCCGTTCTCCTCCTCGAGAACACCATGGCCCCGGTCGCGGCCACCGTCCGTTGAACCCCTGGCGCACCGCCAGGCACCCAGCTCGGTGCCGCCTCACCAGTGACTACTCGGGGTCGACCTGCTGGGCACCCTTCCTTCGCTCGAGCCGCCAGTGAATCTCGTGCGTCTCCGGGTGCCGCCACTCGCTCATCCGGTACTCGAAACCGGGAAGCAGCACGATCGGCATCGGGTCCGGCACCGAGGGTCCGACCACACCGACCACCATCTTGGCATCCAGCGGAATGAACGGGGACCGCGCCGGTATGGGCTCGGTGACGACCTCGACAGGTTCTCCATAGGGGCGTGCCATGAGGAAAGACGGTAGCACCTCCGCAGGTGCTGACTCCCATAGGAACGGATTAGGAGGACCAATAGCATCATGAGAGGATCTGCCAGTGGTGTTCGCGGCACCAACCCCAGACACCCAGGAGTAGCGCCATGTGCTCGACAGCATTGTTCGAGCCGCCGAAAGTATCTCTGGGCCGGTTGGACACCCCATGAACCGGTTGCACGAGGGCTTCATGGTGGGGGGCAGGTACACCCTCAGCTCGCACATCGCCTCAGGTGGCATGGCTGACGTCTGGGCCGGGCGGGACCAGGTGCTGCGTCGAGACGTGGCAGTCAAGGTGATGCGCCCCGACGTGGAACACGAGAAGTTGTTCTCCCTGCGGTTCCGGGACGAGGCGGTGCACTCGGCCGGGCTGCTGCACGCCAACATAGCGACGGTGTTCGACTACGGCGAGGACGACGGGTTGGCCTATCTCGTCGTGGAGCTCGTCGACGGCCAGCCGCTGTCCGTGATGCTTCGTGAGCGCGGCCCGCTGCCGCACGCGGAGGCCCGTTCCATCATGGGCCAGGCGGCGCTCGCCCTGGGAGTGGCACACCGGGCCCGTGTGGTCCACCGAGACGTGAAACCGGCCAACATCCTCATCCGCAGGGACGGGTTGGTGAAGCTGACCGACTTCGGGATCGCCCGGGCACTGGACGCCTCGGGACACACCCTGCACGGTGAGCTCCTGGGAACCCCGAACTACATGAGCCCCGAGCAGGTGCTGGGACAAGCAGCCACCGGCGCCAGCGACCTCTATGCGCTGGGCGTCGTCGCCCACGAGATGCTCAGCGGCCAGCGGCCCTTCGACCGCGACACGCCCTTCGCCACCGCCTTCAGCCAGGTGCAGGACCCCCCTCCACCCCTGCCGGATGACCTGCCGGAGGAACTGGCCCTGGTGATCGAGGACTGCCTCCAGAAGGATCCACGGCAACGACCCCCGCACGCCACGGCCGTCGCGCTCCGACTGGGCTTGGGCGACAACGAGGTCATCGGCCTCGGTCTGGGTCTGTTGTGGTCCGCGGACGACACAGGGCCTGGCTACGGCACGGTTGACACCTCGCCCGACACGCTACCGACCGGCCTGGGTGGTCAGGCCCGCCTCAGACCCCGTCGTGGTCTTGAGCCGGCCGAGTAGACCAACCGCCTGAGCGGGCATGCGCAGCTGCAGCTGGTGAAACCACGTTGCATCGCCGCGTCATGTGGCGACTGCCACGGCGTCTTCGTGGCATAGGCCGTTGTGGAGCAGACGGTGGAGCGCTCGTCGGGAAGGGAGACCCATGGCTCGCACGGTCCCAGGCACTACTCCGGGCGTGGGAATCTCGACCGGGCTGCCAGATGGCGGGGAGAAGGCGGTCAACGGCGAGGGCGAACGGGTTCACGTCGAGACACGGGCTGCTTCGGGTGTGCTGTCAGTGTCTATCGCCGGCGAAGTGGACCTGTGGACACTCGACCAGCTGACACGTCGGCTGCGAGACCTTGACCTCGACGACGGTGCGCATGTGCGGCTGGAGCTGACGCGTCTGCGCTTCGCCGACGTAGCGGCCGTCCGGGTCCTCGCAGGTTTCGCCCGCCACGCACGGGACACCGGGCACCCACTGACGACCCAGGGCGCCGGCAACACGCTGCGCAAAGTGGCCTCTCTCCTCGGTGTCCTCGACGACCTCGGCCTGGTCTGAACACGACCTCGGCCTGGTCTGAACGGCCCTCGCGACCATTGACCGGATCGGGCGGTCAGAGGAGAGTCGAGTCTTCACATTGAGGAGCCGAGCGCCCATCTGTTCTCGTCGTACCGCCGTTTCGTCCTCTTCAACAGGGGTTCACCACCGGGGCGCGACGGACGTGGTACCGGCGCGGACGCCCAACCGAGGCGAGGACCGGCAGATGACCGCATACGTTGTTCTGACCCAGAAGGTCTCCGACGTGAACAGGTACGTCGGGGAGTACGCACCACAGGCCATGCCGATCCTGCAGAAGTACGGCATCGAGGTCCTCGTGTTCCAGGTCGGTACAACGGCCGTGGAGGGAGACGCCGACAGTGTCGTCATCCTCCGGGCCGACTCCGAGGAAGCCCTGCGTGGCTTCTACGACGATCCCGACTACGCCGGACCAAAGGCGCTCCGACACTCGATCACTTCAGGAGCAGACATGCTCATAGCTCCCGCGTTCGAGCCGTCGGCCTGAGCTCTGCTCCACTGGCCCGGGGTGAACGTCGGCCCGCGGCCCATACATGCAGGCATGCTGCGTGACTGCGCCGCCCAAGGCTCAATGTCCCGTGCGACGGAACGGCCCGGACCTCCCTGGGTGCCATGGCTATCGCCGGCATGCGGGTGGACACTGAGGGCAGGACGCGAATTCGACATGACTCTCCGGCGGAAGGGGCCGCCATGGGCGCCCGCACCGTAGCCGGCGCAGCCGCACTCGTGGTGGTGGCGCTGGCGGGCTGCAGTGGGCCCGACGCATCTCAGCGGGAACCATCCTCAGCACCTGCGTCGGGGGATCCGACCCCTTCGTCGTCCAGCGCGCTTCCGTGGCCCGCTGCACCGACATCCAGCCTTGCCGCTGAGCGCGCGTCGAAGATGGTCGCTGAGATGCAGCGCTGGGTGGACAAGGAGCTCATGCCCGGCGCCACCGCGGCCGTGGTCTCACCAGAGGGAACCTGGGCAGCAGCGGTCGGGGTCGACGGTCAAGGCAAGAAGCTGGAACCCGCTTCCGGCCTGGCGCTGGGTCAGGTGACCCAGACCTTCGTAGCGGCCGAGGCGATGCTGCTCGCTGAGCAGGGCAAGCTCGACCTCGACGCTCCGGCGTCGACCCTGGTGCCGGTTCCCCAGCTGGCCAACGGTGCCACGACCCGCCACCTGCTCAGCCACCGCGCCGCAGTGCCGGAGCCCAAGGGTGACCCGTATGCCGCGGTGTTCACCGCCCCGGAGACAGCGTGGTCGGCCGAGCAGTTCCTGAAGCCTGTTCCCGAGTCCACCGCCCCACCGGGAAAGACGTTCGCCGAGAATCCCGCCAACTACGTCCTGGCCGGTCTCGTGGTGGAGAAGGTCTCCGGGCGAAGCGCCGCCGACGCCGTCGAGGCCGACTTGTGGACACCCTTGGGGCTGCAGCGCCTGGCCTACCAGGATGCGCAGCAGCTTCCGGAGCCGATCGCCGCGCCTGGCGAGGACGAAGACCTACCCGACGGCCAGAGCGGACGCCCCTACCTGCCGTTCCGGTCCTTCGCCAGCGCGATAGCGGCCTCCCACGGCGTCGCGGGCGACGCCGCCTCCGTGGCCAGGTGGGGGTATGACCTGTACGGAGGGCAGATCCTCAAACCTGCCAGCGTCGCCCAGCTCATCGACTTCGACCACCCCGACGGGCGCCGATACGGCATGGCGACCATCGACTTCACCAGCAGGAACTGGGACCAGTACAGCATCGACGGTTACGGCATGCGGGCTGCCACGCCCGGCTACCGCAGCGTCCTGGCGGTCTACCCCGACCATCACCTCAGCGTCGCCATCCTGACCCCATCCGCCGTCGACGTCCTGCCCTACGTCCGGTTCATCGTCAACGCAGGATCACTCCTCACATGACGAACCACCGCCTGCTCTGAGCAGCCGGGGAAGCGCAGACCCGCGACCCGCCATGACTCCCTCGAGCAGGCCACCGTGCTGGACGCGCGCTCCATGGTGGGCGGACACTGGGACATCGCCGCCCCGGTAGAGGGGTCCGGAAAGGAGAACCCATGTGGATGTGGGTGTGGATCATCGCGTTGGCTGCACTGGTGGTGCTCGGCGCCAAGCTGCTGGACCGCCGCGGCTCGAGCGGAGCGAGCAGAGCAGACGACTTGCCGGGGCAGGAGCATCCTCGCTTCGACCGCTCGCACGGCAACCACACCATGGGCGACGGAGGCGGGGGCGGCGACGGAGGCTGGTAGGCCCTGAACGTCACAGCGGAGGCAGTCCCCGGAAGCCCGTTGACCACATGCTCCACAGGCGCCCGCCAGACGCCAGAGCCGCCGCCTCGTCAGGCCAGGTGGCGATGAATCAGACCGCGATGGTCGTCGTCGGGGACACCATCGACCGTCAGCCCTGAGGATCCCGCCGCGCCTGGTGTGATCACACGCGTTGCTGGCTGGCCGCGACCAGCATCCCGGCTTCGTCGTACCCCTCGATCCGGATGAGGTCGTCGGCGGCCGCAGGGATGGTGACCTGGGTGTTGCCGTCGCTGGTGCCCGTGGTGGCGACCGGTCGGCCGTTGACGTAGATGTCGACGCTGGCAACCGAGTCGGTGGTCACGCTCACCTTTCGTCTGCCGGTGCCGGCTGGTGTGGAGGTGAAGCGCAGCAGGCGCGGTTGTCGTTGCGCCAGCAGCAGGCCGGCCGCCGCCATGAGGTCAGCGTTCTCCTCCAAGAGGTCGCGCTGGGTGAGCTCGTGGAGCGCGTCGGGCACCACGCCGAGGTCTTCGACCGGTTGGCCCATCCGGGTGCCCACGCGCAGGCAGCGGCGCAGCGCGACGCGCATCTGGACTCCCTTCGGCAGCTGCTTCAGCCCGCCGTCGGTCCACTCGGTGCGCAGCTCCTCATGGGTGACCACGTTGGCGCCTCCGGCACCGGTGTTGGCGGCGACGCCGAGCACCGGCCCGATCTGGTGGTCCTGGAAGCCGGCGGCGAAGATGTCACAGGCGCTGTAGCACTGCGCGTCGGTCACCAGCACCACCGGGCCTTGGTAGAGCTGGCCCACGCTGTTGACCAGCTCCACCGGGTACAGCGGGAACGCCGTGGAGTACGCCGAGCCGGTGGTCACCGCTTCATCCAGCGAGGCCTTCCAGTCCCGGTAGTCGGCGACGGTCGTTGCAAGTGCAGTGGTGCCGGGCGTGCTCACGAACTGGAACGGCTCCGGCGTCACCGGGTGAGGAGTGAGGAACTGCAACAGGTACTCCGCCGCGATGACGTAGCCGCCGCCGTTGCCGCGCACGTCCACGACCAACCCCGCGGGGGGCAGCACGGACAGCAGCCGCGTGACCTCGTCGAGGAAGGCGTCGATGTTCTGGTCCTCCATGTGGAAGGTGAAGATCCGAAGGTGCCCGAAGGTGCCGCTGGGCGTGTCGATGATCCGGGCCTTGAGCTCGTCGGGCCGGCTGGTCGCAACCGGACCGGCCGCCAGCGGTGCCATCGCGGCGGCGGGCATGCGGGCCGGCCCCTGCGCGGTGTCGGGATCTGGTGCTGGTGTCAGGGAGGCCGGCGCGAACAGCTGGCGCTTGACCCGCCGGGTCAGCTCGGTGCGCAGGTCCATGCCGACCAGGTGGTGTGCCGCGGCCACGACTCCGGCGGGTAGCGACGGGAGGGTGCCCGGGCTGGTCACCTCGGCGGCGGACTCGAAGACCCGCCATGGCGCCCTGGTCTGGTGGGTCGCGCCGTCCACCCTGTAGGTGATGTCGACCCAGTCCTCATCCGGGGGCAGCGACATGTCGACCGACCGCAGGGTCATGTTCTGCAGGCCCTGCGCGAGCTGCGCCGCCTTGTTGCTGCCGGCCTCTCGTGCGGCGTTGGCCTCGACGGCGAGCTGGATCGGAGTGCCGTTCCAGTGCGTGACTTCGACGCCGGGCTTCAGCTGCGGGTCACCGGTGATGTGGTCGAAGGTCTTGGTCACCAGGTACGCAGTGCGGCCATCGACGGTGCAGCGTTCCAGGAGGATGCCGAGGAACGCGAACCCGGCGTAGCGCGAGGGCAGGATGTAGTTGGTGTGCAGGTCGTGCAGACCAAGGAAGATCCGCTGCAACTGCACATGGAACTCGGCCTCGGAGAGCTCACCGAGCCGGTGCCGCAGCAGGCGCAGCGCCTGCAGCGGGTCGATGGCATGCATGGCGCGTTTGAGCGGCAGATGGGCGTAGACCTCACTGAGCAGGATCTCGGCCTGATCCAGCACGAGGCGGCGCTGGCTGTCAGTGAGGGGATCCTGCGCGATGTGGCTGCGGAACTGCGGCATCGTGCGCACGGTGCCCAGCTGGTTGTCGGCGGTGAGGACGACGGTTTCGGGGTGGGACATGGCTGGCTCCTCGTGAAGGGTGGTTCCTGCCTCCAAGGAGCCGCGGCACGCCCGCTTGGTACATCGGCCACCAAAGCGCAACACCTCAGCCCCCTGGTGCGTCCTGTCGCCGTGCGTGCCGCGGTCTTGCCGATCCGGGCCCTAGAGCAGCCCTTTGAAGCCCGGGTTTCCACCTTCCTCGTACGCCTTCTTCTCTCGACCACAGTGCGAGCAGAGGTCGAAACCGGCGTGCTTGCCGCCCATGTCGTGGTTGACGTGGTGTTCCCAATGGTGGATTCCCACCGAACACAGGATGCGGCGCACGGGAACCTCCCTTGCTGTCGACGACGCCACATGGCACAGCGACAGCGGCACTTTGCCGACTGACCGAACAGCGTCCCACCTTCCAGACACCGTGTCGATGAGGAAGCGGCGGTCGACGGTGGGCGAAGGCTTCCACCGGTCGCCGTGGAACGCGTGGCCCCGGAGGCGCCGCGGGCCGAAGAAATTGGCGTGACGTGTAATCCCGCAGGTCAGGGGCTCGGGCGTAGCGTGCGATCTGAGCCAACCGGGGGGTCGGCTCGTACGTCGCGCGGGGAGGGTGTCATGTCCACAGCACAGGCAAAGGCGGTCGCCGAGAACAGGCCGGTGAGGAGCCTGATCCCGGCTCGGATGCACGACATGCCATGGGGCAGGTTCCACTGGATGGTGATCGTGGGTCTGGGCACGGCATGGATACTCGACGGTCTCGAGATCCAGATCGTGGCAGCCGGTGGGTTCCAGGAGTCACTCGACATGACGGCGGCCAACGTCGGCATGGCTGGTTCGGTCTACCTGCTGGGCGAGGTGGTCGGCGCCCTGGTCTTCGGTCGCCTCACCGACACCCTGGGGCGCAAGAAGCTCTTCACGATGACGCTCGCGCTCTACCTGGTGGCTTCAGGACTGGCAGCCTTCTCGCCGAACATGTGGGTGTTCCTGGTCCTGCGCTTCGTGGCCGGCATGGGCATCGGCGGTGAGTACTCCGCCGTGAACTCCGCCATCGACGAGCTGATACCCGGCCGGTTCCGCGGTCGGGTCGACCTGGCGATCAACGGGACGTACTGGCTCGGAGCCGCAGTCGGCGCCTTCGCGAGCCTGTTCCTGCTCGACACTGCCCGGTTCGGCGAGAACGTCGGATGGCGCATCGCCTTCCTGATCGGCCCCGTTCTCGGTCTGGGGATCATCTACCTGCGGCGCCACATCCCCGAGAGCCCGCGGTGGATGGTCACTCACGGTCAGTACGAGGAGGCCGAGCGGGTCGTCTCGCAGGTGGAGCTGGAGGTCCAGGCCGCCGGCAAGACGCTGCCCCACCTCGACGAACAGCGCGACGGGATGTGGCTCAAGCCACGTGAAGGGTTGACGCCCAAGCAGCTGGCCTACGTCTTCTTCAAGCTCTACCCCAAGCGCACCGTGCTGGGGGCCACCCTGATGATCACGCAGAGCTTCCTCTACAACGCCATCTTCTTCACGTACTCCCTCGTGCTGCAGAACTTCTACGGGCAGACCGCCTCGAGCGCCGCCGTCTACTTCTTCCCCTTCGCTCTGGGCAACCTGCTCGGCCCACTGCTGCTCGGGCCGCTGTTCGACACCGTCGGCCGACGCAAGATGATCGGCGGCTGCTACGCCTTCTCCGCGGTCGTCCTGGCGGTGTCGGCGTTCCTGTTCAACGCCGGGACCCTGACGGCCGCCACGCACACGGCATTCTGGTGCCTGGCCTTCTTCTTCGCCTCGGCCGGGGCCTCGGCGGGTTACCTCACCGTCTCGGAGATCTTCCCCCTGGAGGCCCGTGGTCAGGCGATCTCGTACTTCTTCGCCACGGCCCAGGTCTTCGGCGCCCTCGGACCGGTCTTCTACGGCTGGCTCATCGGCGACGGTACGGACCGGACCCCCATGTTCTGGGGGTACCTGATCGCCTCGGCGATCATGCTCATCGGCGCCGCCGTGGCGGCGGTATGGGGCGTCGACGCCGAGGGCAAGTCGCTGGAGGAGATCGCCCCGCCGCTGAGCAGCTACGACGAGCACGGCAACGAGACCGTGCACCTGCCGGTGTAGGGAGACCAGCATGCCTGAGCAGAGCGACAGCGCACCGCAGGCCTCCGCGGCGCACGAGCCGTACACCGTCGTCGTGGGCGTCAGCGCGACCTCCAAGTCACCGAAGGCGCTGGCGTGGGGCGCCGCCCAAGCCGCGCAGACCAACGGGCGCCTCGTCGCGGTGCGGTCCTGGCGGGTCACCGGCCCACCGGGCACGACGTCGGGAGCGGTCGCGGCGCGGGTGACGGACGAACGCGAGATCGACCGGTCCGAGCAGCTAGCGCTCGAGGCGGACGTGGCCGAGGTGCTCGGCGCGGGCCACGGGGCGGAGGTCCGCGCCGTCCGCGGCGGCAAGCGCAAGGTTCTGCTCGCGGCCGCCCAGGGAGCCGACCTGCTCGTCGTCGACGCCCCACGGACGTTCACCGGCTCTCCGATGTTCGCCCAGCGTCTGGTGTATGCCGCGGCCTGCCCGGTCGTGGTCATGCCACCGGGCGTCTCGGGCGAACCTCCCAACGCGCTTGCTCGTGCCGGCCGAGCCATCGGGATTGCCGCGGTGCGGTCCACCGGGCTGGCGGGACGCCCGGGTTACCGCCCGCCGCTCATCAGCGCTCCTCAACCACGGCGGTCCCCGGGGGCTGTCTGACCTCCCGCCAGCGCAATTCCCGTCGCAGCAGCCAGCTGGTGTTCGGCCGGCCCAGCGCGCCGGCTCATGAGTGCGTCGAGGCTGCGACGAGTCGCCGCCGGCGACCTCGCGGCCCTCGCACCCCACCGCACCGGGAGTTGCCTGGACCGGGTCACCTCCGCGTGGCGCCGCCTTCCCGCGTCATGGGCACCGCGGCACCGGCTGGCTGTAGGTGCTGTTCGACCTGTTGGAGACGTAGTAGTCGCTCACCCACCGACCGTCGACGAGCTGGTTCCACACCCTGGTGGTGCCCACGAGCGAACCGGGCTTCTGACAGGCCACGTAGGCGAGCGCCCCGCCCTGTAGGGGCTGGTTGAGGTTGGTGAAGCTGGTGCCGGGACCGGATCGGGTGTTGACCGGGGTGGAGACGCTGACCTGGCCGGGGTAGGAGCAGCGCGGGAGGGCACTGCTGAAGCCCGTGGTCGAGGGCGTGGAGACGTAGCGGTCCGACACGAACCCCCCACTGCTGATCCGGTCCCAGACCGGCGTGGTCCCGATCAGCTGACCACGGGACTGGCAGATGACGCCGACGGCACTGCCGGGCTGCAGCTGGCCGATGATCGAGGAGCTCGCCGTCGGCGCGCTGCGCACGTTGAGCGTCGTCGTTCCCGTGACGCGGTACGTCTTGGCGACCGTTGCGACCGGTCCCTTGATGATGTCGCTGTCGATGTGGAGGGACACCCCGCCCCAGGTCTCGAGGTGGTCACCACGGTACTGCTTGGCGCGCTGCCAGTCCGCCCACACGGTGTTGCCAGCCGTGAGCCATCCGGTCAGCGTGGCGAGGTTGTCCCACCGTGCCATCCACACGGCATCCGGTCGCGCCAACGAGGTGGAGGCGTAGCTGCCTGCCAGGTCCCGCAGGCCGGAGTCCTGGTGGACGTAGACGCCGGCAAGGTAGCCGTTGCGGTGCAGGGCACGGGTCCACTCCGAGACGTAGGTGCGGACCGCGGCGACGCAGGAGGCGTTGGTGCGGTCGTAGTTCTCCACGTCGGCGTAGAGGGCGCTACCCGCAAGCAGGCCCAGGCTGCGCGCCCGGGCCACGGCGTCGGTCGCATCGGCACTTCCGCGCGCTGCGGCGGCGGTGGCCGTGAACCGGTAGGGCTTGCTCCCGAAGACGCAGAACGGCTGGTCGCCGAAGTAGGTCGGCACCAGCCACCAGCCAGCGGCCGTCGCGCTGCGCACCCAGGCAGCTGTCAGCTCCGGCTGAGCACACCCGCGGTTGCGTCCACCGAAGTAGATGTTGACCCCGGTGTACGAGGAGGTGCCCCGCCACGCCGCCAGGGCCGCGAGCGAGGGTGCCGTACAGGTGTCGAAGAAGCGCCCCTGGGCACGCGTTGCGGAGGATGCCGCAGGGTAGCCGGCAGGCGTGGCAGGGTCGGCAATCGCCACGGCAGGCCCGACCACCCCCGCCACAACCACTGCTGACAAGGCGGCCAGTGCTGATACGGCGCGTCGGGCGTGTGACATGACCTGCTCCCCTGCCGGAGCCAGTCGGCGCGAGGCCCCAACAGGTCCATGGTGCGCCTCTTCGCGCCGCGGGGGAAGACGGCGAGGTCTTTGACCGCCAGGAGGCCCTTTCGGTGAGCGCCTGGTTCACCCGCTCACTCAAGGGGCCCGTCCGAGCGACCGGCACGGCTGCCCAGCCGCGCGCAGGCTTCGGCAAGGTGTCGGTCACGCCGGCGACCTCGAGCTCTTCCATCCGGGAGTGCTGGCACCGGGTGCGATCGCCGTGGGACGATTTCAGGGGGGCGAGGGCTGACTGAGGAGCGAAAGTGGCAGCAACCGGTGTGGAGGTCATCCGGCAGATGGTCGAGCGGACCAACGCCCACGACCTCGACGGCATGGCGGCCCTGATGCATGAGGACTACCAGAGCGAACAGCCCTTCCACCCGGCCCGCGGCTTCGGCGGACGGGCGCAGATGAAGGCGAACTGGGGCGCGATCCTCACCGGCGTGCCCGACCTGCGCGCCGAGGTCGCGGCGTCGGTGCAGGACGGGGATGTGGTGTGGAGCGAGTGGCACTGGTGGGGCACCACCGATCAGGACGAGCCGTTCGACCTGCGCGCGATCACCCAGTTCACCGTTCGGGACGGTCTGGTCGTGCATGGTCGGCTCTTCGCGGAGCTGGTCGAGCACGGCGGAGCCGGCATCAATGATGCCGTGGAGGCCCAGTCGGGCCACCGCCCACAGCTGGCAGGCTGAGCCGGGTCCAAGGAGCCGCGTGCCGGGTCAAGCCGTGGCCGTCCCACCGGGAGTGCGCCACGGTAGCGGCACGCCCGAGGTGGGCGCTGACCGACGGTGACGGCGACCGTGCCACCGGGCGGCGCTTGCGGTCGTGCGGAGGAGAGCCGGAGGCGACGCAGGCGCCGGTGTGAGATGCCCGGGCGTGGGTACGCCTAAGGACCCAAGCACAGGAGGCGACAATGTCCAGCAAACGCACCCTCCAGGACCGCCGGATCGCGGTCCTGGCCGCCGACGGATTCGAGAAGGTCGAGCTGACCGTTCCGCTGCGCGCCCTGCGGGCGGCGGGGGCCAAGGTCGACCTGGTCTCGCTGCGGCGAGGACGGATCCGTGGCCTGAACCTGAACCTGCCGGCAACGCGGGTACGGGTTGACAGGACCGTCGAGGAGGCCGACGCCGGCGACTACGACGGCCTGCTCGTGCCCGGCGGCTTCATCAACCCGGACCTGCTGCGCCAGTCCGCACCGGCGCGTGCCCTGGTCCGCGAGTTCGTGCAGAGTGGCAAGCCAGTGGTCACCCTGTGCCATGGGCCGTGGGTGCTCGCGTCGGCCGGGGTGCTGGAGGGCCGAACCCTGACGTCCTGGGCGGGAATCAGGGACGACGTGGTGAACGCCGGGGCGACGTGGCTCGACCAGGAGGTCGTGCGCGAGGGCAACCTCACCACGAGCAGGGGACCTCAGGACATGGCGGCGTTCGTGCCCGCGATGCTCGAGGCCTTCGCCGGGGGCCCGCTCGCCGCCACGACCTCGGGTTCGGCTCCCGAGTCGGACCCGCAGCGCAGCAGCCCGCCGGAGCTCGTGGCGGCAGCGACGCGCTGGTCGCCGAAGCCGTCGACCATCGCCGTGGCCGGGGTGGGCCTGGCTGCGCTTGCGAGGCGGACCGCCCGGCGCGCGGGCGCGCCCAGTGGCACGACGCTGCTGACGCGGCTCCGGCCCGCTCGGTGACCTGAAGCTCGTGCCGTCCGGGGGGCGTAGTACCAAGGTCCAAATGACCCGGCCGGCTCCGAACCCGTAGATTTCACGGCAGAGAGCCCCGCCGAACCCTGCACGGCGGGGCTCTCTTGTGTCCGGTCGAGCCGGTGAGAAGTGGTCGGCGCGCTCAGATCGGCCTGCCTGGCAGCGCCGCGGGCCGGCCGGCGCACGCTGGCGGAACCCGCAGCGCGACGAGGACCCGCTCGGTGGGTCACTCGTGTTACTGCGTGGGTCCGGTCACGCCGAGTGGCTCGAGCTGCCGAGGTTGCCATCTCGGTCGCCCAGGTCGAGGCCGTGCGCCCCTTGACGGTAGATCTTCAACGCGGCGGCCTGCCGTTCGACGTGCTCGCCAAGGTCCGTGAGGTGTCGCTCGCGGTCCGCGATCTCGGTGTGCAGCATCGTCTGCCGAGCAAGGTAGCTGGTCTGGATCAGCTTGGCGACCTGAGGACGAAGCGCGCCCAGGGCGCTGCGCTGGTGGGCCGGATCCGCGTAGTCCTGGATGCTCGCGAGGTCGGCATCGACCGCCGCGGCGCTGATCTTGAGCTCGTCGACGAGCGCGCGTGCGTCGGCGATGAACAGCCGACCGTCCTTCGAGCGAGACAGCATCACGTCGGCGGCCTGGACCTCCTCGCGCAAGTCCCGACGCAACCGGGCGATGTCGCGTCCCGGCCCGGGCCTCAGCGCCCGCGACTGGACGGCGGCCGCGCCCTGGTGCCATCCCCGCCAGCGGCGGATGCGCCGGTACAGCCGCCACGCGATCAACGTCGTGGTCAGCACGAGCGACAGCAGCATCAGCAGCAGGAGCGTCAGGCTGATCATGAGTGTCCCGCCCAACGCGGACAGGCCGCCGTCATTGGCGAACGCTTCCATCCTGACCTCCCGCTACCCGGCGGCTGCCCGCCGACGTCCTCGAATATATCGAGTCGGGCGCTCCATGGCCGTGGTTCCTGGCGGGCCCTCGAGCCCGCGGGGCGGCGATGCCGGTCGGCTCAGGCGCTGAACCGCTCGCGGATCCGAGCGGTGTACTGGTGACCGGCGTCGGTGTCGAGCCAGTCGCTGTACGGCTCGACCGGTGAGTGCAGGAGGACCTGGCGGGCGATCGTGTCGGCCTCCACGGGTGCGTGAACGGCGTGGCAGGCGGCCTTCACGCCGGCAATCACCTCGGGAACGGCGCCAGCGTCGACGCGGATCGCAAGGTGGTGACGTTCGAGGTAGACATCGGTGGCCGCCTCGACCAGGGCCTCAGTGGGGACCCCTGTCATCGGGACGGGGAACGGTGCCCGGATCAGGGCGGCGGTGGCCTCGACGTCGCCGTCGTGCGCCTTGCCGAGCAGCGGCTCCACGTCCTGCAGGCTGGTCGGGTAGGCGGGCATGGCGGCTGTCTGGGTGGTCACAGGTACTCAGGGTACGCGCCCGCCCGGTGGGTGCCACGACCGCCCCACAGCAGGCGTCCGACGGGTGCGCCGCGAGCCTTCAACAGCGCTGCAGCGCAACTGTGTCCGCGATGCCGACACGGCGGTCACCCGCCCGCTGGCGCGGACCTTTCGCGAGGAGGAGGACGGCCCCCACCACGGCGCGTCTCTGGGCTTGGGCGCCTCGGTGTCGGGAGGACGCCGACCCGCCAGCCGCTACTGCCGGGAGGCACGCTCGGGCCTGGACGGCATCCGAGAGACGATGGCATCAGCTCGACCGTGCAGCCACGCCTGCGCTTCCAGGCGCTGACGACGGCGCCAGGCTGCCGCCTCGTCGTCGCGAGGTCGAATCAGGATCAACAGTGCGCCCAGGGCGACGCCGCCGATCATCAATCCGGCGAAGATCCACACCACCGAAGGGTTCACGGATCACCTCCAGCAGGAGGAGCAAGGGAGGAAGCCGGCGAGAACAGTCGCCCGCCTCAGATCCGAGTCGTCGTGCGCCGACCGGCAACTACACGCTCGTAGACGACGATCAGCACGGCAGCAACGATCACGCCCATGATCAAGGCGATCCAGTCGATACCGGAGGTGTTGCCCTTGTTGAAGACGCCGGTCCACAACCAGCTGCCGACGAGCGCACCGACGATTCCGAGGACCACGGTCATCAGGGTGGAGATGTTCTGCCTTCCCGGCAGTACCAGCCGCGCCAAGGCGCCGATGATCGCGCCCAGGATCACGGTCACAATGATGGTGGTGAGCATGCGAGGCACTTCCCTTCGGGTCCGAGGACCCAGATGGCACTTCTGGACGCGGCCTGAACGGCGCGCCGGGACCCGTCGTCCGGGACCCACCCAACCTCTACCCCCACGACGCGCGTCGATTCTCGAGGGTTCGGCTCCAGCGATTGCCGCCCATGCCGAGTCCCGAGCTGGGGGCATGGGCGGCGGGGGCCGATTCGCCCGGTCTGGCGTCGGTGGTGAACGGCCGAGCCGACGAGAAGACGGGCTGGACTGCCGCCTCAGGCGGTCCTGGGTCTGGCGGCAGGGCCGGGATGGGTGAGGATGTCGCGGGGGTCGGGGACGACATGGCCGGCGTCGCAGCGCACCACGAGGTGGACGGCCGCTCCGCAGTCCCGATGGACGAGCTCGAGAGCCGGCCCGTCGGGATCAGCAAGGTAGCGGTCACCCCACTCGAGCATCGCCGCGAGGACGGGGTACAGGTCGAGACCCTTTCGAGTGAGGCGGTATTCGTGGCGGGTACGCCGCCCGGGCTCCTGGTAGGGGACTCGACGGAGCAGGTCCTGATCGACCAGGGTCGCGAGCCGGTCGGACAGCACCGCACGCGGGATGTGGGTGCGCACGCGCATGTCGTCGAAGCGGCGCACGCCGTTGAAGACCTCGCGCAACACCAGGAACGACCACCGGTCGCGGAGCACGTCGAGGGTGCGCCCGATCGAGCAGTTCTCCGCCGACCACGCCAAGGCGGCAGGTGAGGCGTCGGCAGGTTCGACCGCCTGAGGCGATGGGATCCGGACCATGTGTGGAGTCTAGGTTCAATTGACAGACTCAGGCAATAGCGGCAGGCTGCATTCATGACACAGACCCAGACCTGGGACGATCAGCCGCTCGAGTCCAGCCGCACCTACGCGTGGACCGACCCGCGTGCCCTCCTTCCTCTGCTGGCGACCAACGCCGGAATCGACTACGTCTCCGGCATCGGCGACGCCACGATTCCCCCACCACCCATCGCCAGCACCCTGGGCTTCGGCCCGATGCGTGTCGTCGACGGTGCGGTGGTGCTCGAGCTGGAGCCGCAGTCGTTCCACGACAACCCGATCGGCTCGATGCACGGCGGCGTGATCGCGACGCTCCTGGACACCGTGGCAGGCTGCGCCGTCCATGCAACGCTGCCCGCCGGTGTCGGCTACACCTCGCTGGACCTGTCGGTGCGCTTCATCCGGGCGGTACGAGCGGGCACTGGAACCGTGACAGCCACGGGACGGTTGGTGCATCGCGGATCACGCACGGCGGTGGCGGAGGCGAGCCTGGTCGACGCGTCCGGGCGGCTCGTCGCGACCGCCACCTCCACGTGCCTGCTCATGGAGGCGCCGTGACCGGAACGGTGACCGCGAGTGCGCACGTCGGGCGACGCGATGCTTCCCCGGCGCTGGTCCTGGTCATCGTGTGCGCCGGGGTGGTGCTCGCCAGCCTGGACCTGTTCATCGTCAACATCGCGCTCCCTGCCATCGCCGCTGACCTCGGCACGCGCGATCTCAGCGCACTGTCATGGGTGCTCAACGGCTACGCCATCGTCTACGCATCACTGCTGGTCTTCTTCGGCCGTCTCGCCGACAACTACCGGCGCAACCTCGGTTTCCTCGTCGGTGTCGCGGTGTTCACCGCAGCCTCCGCCGCCTGCGCCCTGGCCACCAGCGTCACGACGCTCGTGGTCTTCCGCCTGCTGCAGGCTGCCGGGGCGGCGCTGCTGACCCCGACCTCCCTCGGGCTCGTGCTGGCCTCCTTCCCGGCCGATCGTCGACCGGGAGCGGTCCGCACCTGGACAGCGGTCGGCGGCCTCGCCGCAGCGCTGGGACCCGTGCTCGGTGGCCTGCTCGTCGCGGCGAACTGGCGGTGGGTGTTCCTGGTCAACGTCCCGGTCGGAGTGATCGCCATGCTCGTCGGCTGGTTCCGCCTGCCGGACATCCCCGGCCATCGCGGCCCACGGCCCGACGCGCTCGGGACGCTCCTGGCAACAGCCGCAGTGGCCACCTTGACCTTCGCCCTCGTGAAGGGGAACGACTGGGGATGGGCGGCGGCCGCGACCTGGGGGACCCTCGCCGTCTCCGCGGTTCTGCTCGCCTCCTTCATCGCCCACACCCGACGGGCGGCGAACCCGCTCATCGACCCGGCACTGTTCCGGATCCCTGCCTTCGCGGGCTCGACGATCGTGGCTGCCATCTTCTCGGCCTCGTTCGGGGGCATGCTGCTCTCCGCCGTGCTCTGGCAGCAGGATGTCTGGGGATGGTCGGCGCTGAAGTCCGGTCTCGCGATCACACCCGGTCCGATCATGGTCCCCCTCTTCGCCTTCCTCGTCGCGGGTCGCCTGATCGGTCGGCTCGGTGCGAGCACCGTCATCGTCATCGGTCTGACGTGCTTCGCAGCCGGGCTCAGCTGGTTCGCCGCACTCGTCTCGCTGACACCCGGCTACCTCACCCAGCTCCTGCCCGGCATGCTGCTCACCGGCGTGGGCGTGGGGCTCACCCTCCCCACGGTCATGGCCACCGGAACCAGCCCCCTACCCGCACCCTCGTTCGCCACCGGTTCGGCCGTCATCACCATGATGCGCCAGGTCGGACTGGCCATCGGTGTGGCCCTGTTCGTCGCAGTGCTCGCGACACCGACCAGCGCTGCAGACCAGCTGGCTTCCTTCCACCGCGGCTGGTGGGTGCTTGCCGCCACCGCTGCACTCGGCATCGTGCCCGCATGGCGTCTGCGCTCCCGATCCCACCAGGACCGTGCCCGCACTCGGTGACCACCGACCGAAAGAGCTCCACGAAGTGAGCCGTCGAGGTACTGCCGTCAGGTCGCGTGGCTGTCCTCGACGAGCCGATCCATGGCAGCGAGGACGCAGCCAGGCGACTCGTGCCAGGGGAAGTGCCCGGCTCCCGGCTCGATGCAGGACCAAGCGCCGGGGATGCGATCGGCGGTGTCGACTCCGGCGCGTGGTGGCATCGGGCTCAGCTCACCCACGAGCACCGCGACCGGGACGCTGATCGCCGGTAGCGACGACTCCAGCTCCGGCAGCCGGGCCATCAGGTCCGCCCACAGCCCCTGGCTTGCCGGTTTCGAGAACTGGATGTGAGGCATGGGCGGGGCAGCAGCAGGATCGGCGAAGTACGACCCCCAGACCAGGGAGAACGCCTCGTGGGTCTCCGCAGGCGTCGCCTCGCCCGCGGTGTCCTTCTCGTCCAGTGCGCGGGCACGCTCGCGCAGGGCCTCGGGCACTCGCGCGAGCATCTCCGCGCCGAACGCCTCCGCCTGACCGTCACCAACCGCGCCGAGCGGGTCCACCGACAACACCCCGTCCAGCCGCTCAGGAATGCTCACCGCGGCATGGAACACCAGATGCCCACCCCATGAATGGCCCATCAGGTAGGCCCTGTCCCAGCCCAGGCCGTCCAGCACGGCGACGATGTCGGAGACCGCCTCGACGATCGTGAACTCCCCCTGCTCGGTCGACGGCGCCAGGCCCCGCTGCTGGTACGTCGCGACCCGGTAGCGGCCGGCGAGTTCGGCCACCGCCTCGTCGAGGTAGTCATAGTTCAGACCCGGACCGCCGTGAAGAGCCAGGACCCGTGGACCGGTACCACCAACCCACCCCGACAGTTCGCCGGACCCCGCCGGCACCACGAATGACGTGCGTCCCATGACCGCAGAGTAGGACTTCTGCACCACGGGAGCTACGCGCCGTGGCGTCCTCTCCGGGTACCCGCGGGGGTACAACTGACGGATGACGGCTCGGTGGTACCGACGAGGGGTCATCTACAGCCTCGACGTCAGGCTGTACCAGGACTCCGACGGCGACGGAATCGGTGACTTCCGTGGCCTCACGAGCCGGTTGGACCACCTGAGCCGGCTCGGGGTGTCGGTGCTGTGGCTCAACCCGATCCACCCCACCCCGTACCGAGACGGCGGCTATGACGTCGCGGACTACTACGGAGTGGACCCGGCGTTGGGCACCCTCGGCGACTTCGCCGAGTTCATGGCCGAGTGCGACGAGCGCGGCATCCGGGTCATGCTGGATCTGGTCCTCAACCACACCAGCGACGAGCACCCCTGGTTCCGTAGCGCACGGGCCGACCCGGAGTCGCCCTACCGCGACTGGTACGTGTGGTCGGAGCAGGAACCGGGCGACCGTCTCCAAGGCATGGTGTTTCCCGGAGTGCAGGAGGCGACCTGGACCTACGACGAGGCGGTCGGCGCCTGGTACCACCACCGCTTCTATGACTTCCAGCCCGACCTCAACATCTCCAACCCTCAGGTGCGCTCGGAGATGAAGAAGGTGGTGACCTTCTGGGAACGGCTCGGCGTGAGCGGATTCCGTCTCGATGGCGCGCCGTTCCTGATCGAGGAGACCGAGCCGGGGGCGGTCGACCACCCCCGCCACCCCGGCTTCCTCACCGAGCTTCGGGAGCGCCTGTCCTGGTTGCGGGGTGACGCCGTGTTCCTCGCGGAGGCGCACGTGCCCTCGGACGAGCTGCGCGACTACTTCGGTGATGCCGACGGTGCCGCGAACCGGGTTCAGATGCTCTTCGCCTTCCGGCTCAACGAGGCGCTCATGGTCGCACTCGCCCGCAAGGACGCCAGCGCCGTCGCGCACGCACTGACCGACCTACCCGCCCCGCCACGTGACGGCGCGTGGGCGACCTTCCTGCGTAACCATGACGAGGTCGACCTCTCACAGCTGGGTCAGGACGAGCGGGATGACGTCTTCGCCGCCTTCGGCCCCGAGCCGGACCACCAGCTCTACGACCGCGGCATCCGGCGCAGGCTGGCCCCGATGATGGGAGGTGACGAGCGCCGCCTTCGCCTGGCATACAGCCTGCAGTTCACGATGCCGGGCACCCCCGTGCTGCGCTACGGCGACGAGATCGGCATGGGTGAGGACCTTGCCCTCCCCGAGCGAGAAGCGATCCGCACCCCCATGCAGTGGACCGGCACGGCGAACGGTGGGTTCTCGGAGACCGAGAAGGAGCGGCTCATCCGGCCTGTCGTCGAGGCGCCGCCCTTCGGTTACCACGACGTCAACGTGACCGACCAGCGCCTCGACCCGGACTCGATGCTCACCTGGTTCGAGCGGATGCTGCACACCCTCAGGGAGTGCGACGAGATCGGCAGCGGCACCCACCGGGTGCTGCGCGGCGCGCCGGATGCCGTGCTCACGCACCTCGCCGAGGGGCCCACCGGTGTGGTGCTCTTCGTCCACAACCTGTCCGAGGAGCCGCACCTGGTTCATCCCCAGGACGTGCCGACCGAGGACCAACCTCCCGTCGAGGTCTTCTCCGACCACCAGTACCCGGGTCGGGTCGACCCGTCGGAGATCGAGATCGGGCCCTACGGCTTCCGCTGGATCCGCCTGCGGCGCTCCCACGGACCTGCGCCCGGCTGACCTTGCTCCCGACCCGACGCGGGCCCGGGGGCCCGTCACCACGCCCGGTTCCCGCAGCGCGCCGCGCCCCGTTACTGTCGGGTGTGTCCACCTTCGTCCTCGTCCCCGGCGCCGGTGGGTCGGCGTGGGTCTGGAGTCGGGTGACCGCGTTGCTGGTCGAGGCCGGCCACGACGCGATCGCGGTGGATCTGCCCGGCGACGACGACACCGCCGGTCTACCGCGGTATGCCGAGCTGGTGGTGGACGCGATCGGTGAACGCTCACAGGTGGTCCTCGTCGCCGGGTCATTGGGCGGCTTCACCGCGCCCCTCGTCTGCGAGCGGGTGGCTGTGAGCCACCTGGTCCTGGTCAATGCGATGATTCCTGTTCCTGGTGAGGCAGCCCGGGACTGGTGGGCGCACACCGGCGCGCTCGACGCCCAGGCCGAAGCGGCCCGCGCCGGTGGCTACGGCCCGTTCGACCTGGAGACCTACTTCCTTCACGACGTCGATGCCGACATCGCGGCCGAGGGGGAGGCACATCAGCGCGTCGAGGCCGACACGGCCTTTGAGTCGGTATGTGACTTCACGGCGTGGCCAGCTGTCGACATCCGCGTTCTCGCCGGCGAGAGCGACCGCTTCTTCCCGGTCGGCCTGCAACGTCGGGTCGCCCGCGACCGGCTCGGCGTCGAGGTCGACGTACTTCCCGGCGGGCACCTGCTGCCACTGGTGCAGCCGCGGCGGGTGGCCGACTACCTCCTGCGTGTGACCCGACCCCACTGACGGCGCACCGCGGTCCTACGGCGCGACAGTTCCGGTGCGCAGATCAGCACGGGCGGTCACAATACAAGCGGAGGTGCTGGCATGAGCGTGACGGATGGTGCGCGGCGAGGAACAACCGCTGACGGGCGCAGCCTGCAGGAACGAGTTCGGGTTGACGTGCCCCGGGTGCTCCCGCAGGACATGGTGACCACCCAGGTCGTCGACCCTCCACCTGACCCGGAGGGCGGCCGCAACACCGACATGGAGCTCATGACGCGCAACGCCGGCTGGTAGGGCGATCCCCTGCGCAGTCTCGACGGCGCGGGCGCCGCGACCATCTTGTCTACGTCACGGCGAAGTCGTGGATGGCCCGGGACAGGGACGGTCGGCTGGGGCCGAGCCAGTAGAAGTGGCTGGCCGCCTCGGTGTCGAAGAGCAGCGCTCCTGGGATCGAGCGCACGAGGTCTGTGGCGTGTTCGAAGCGCACGCCTCCGTCGTGGCGAGAGGCAGTCACCAGGGTCGGGCAGGGAACCGCACCGAAGACCGCGTGGCGGTGCGAGGACCGGGCGGACGTGCCCTGCCTCAAGTCAGTGACGAACCCCGAGCCGGACCCCATCGCCGCGAAGGTCGCCCTGGCCGACGCGCGGTCCACCGGCGTCCAGCCCGGCCACCACGAACCGACCGGCAGCGTGGACAGGGTGGACATCATCAGCCGCAGACCCCGGTCGGTCGACGTCATCGCACGGATCCCCCGCCAGACGAGTCCTGAAGTCGTCGGTGCGAAGCCCAGGGGCCCAGCCGCCGCCTCCAGCCTGCTGTCCGGGTAGGGCAGCGTCGACGGCGCACAGCTGTGCAGCACCAGTCGAGGCGCCAGACGCCCCAGGTGCACCGCGACGTGAGCGGCCTGCAGCCCACCGAAGCTGATTCCCACGGTTGCGGCGGCCTCCCCGATCCCGAGCGCGTCGCAGACCTGCGCGACAGCAGGGACGAACTCCGCCGCCATCAGCGGACCCACGTCGGTGCGCCCGTACCCGGGACGCGAGAAGGACAGCACCCGATACCCCAGGTCGGTGTACAGGTCAGACCCCACCGGAGTGGCCGCCGAGCAGTGGCCACCGGGGAAGACCAGCACGGCAGCGGCGCCGGTGGGCCCTGCCGAGGCCACCTCCACCGGACCGAGCGACGTGGACACGAGCTGGGTCTTCACCTCACGAGCATGGCACCGCCCGTCTTCGACCTGCGAGAGGGCCGTCTCGGCTCTGCTGCGCTGACAAACTGGCGGGCATGCAGGTGTACCGAACACCGGACGCAGCTTTCGAGCAGCTGCCCGACTTCCCCTGGGAACCGGCCTACGCGCAGGTCGCTGCTCCCGACGGCGGAACCATCCGGGTGGCCTGTGTCGACGTCGGGCCGGCCGACGGGCCGGTGGCGTTGTTGCTGCACGGCGAGCCGTCGTGGTCATTTCTGTACCGGCACGTGATCCGGGTGCTCACCGACAGCGGGATTCGCTGCGTGGCACCCGACCTCGTCGGCTTCGGGCGCTCGGACAAGCCGGTGAGCCAGGGGGACTACTCCTACGCCCGGTTGGTCGAGTGGACCCGCGAGCTGGTCTTCGACCACCTCGACCTGCGCGATGTCACCATGGTGGGCCACGACTGGGGTGGGCTGATCGGGCTGCGCCTGGTCGCCGAGCATCCTGGTCGCTTCGCCCGGGTCGTCGCCGCGAACACCGGGCTGCCGACCGGTGACTTCGGTATGCCGGATGTCTGGTGGCGCTTCCGCCGCGCGGTCGAGACGACCGAGGTGCTCGACATCGGGCGCCTGGTCGCCGCGGGGTGCATGCGCCCGATGGCGGAGGAGGTCCGTGACGCCTACGACGCCCCCTTCCCGGAGGAGCGGGCCAAGGCCGGTGCCCGCGCCCTGCCAGGACTGGTGCCCACCGACCCGGACGACCCTGCGAGCCGGGACAACCGCGCCGCCTGGGAGGTCCTGTCAACCAGCACCCTGCCGTTCCTTCTCGCGTTCAGTGACAGCGACCCCATCACCGGCGCCATGGCACCGGTGATGCGCAGGCTGCTGCCAGGCACCCGGGGCCTTGACCACCCCACCATCAGGGATGCCGGCCACTTCCTGCAGGAGGATGCCGGCGGCGAGCTGGGCCGAGTGGTGGCGCGCTTCATCCTCGGCTGACGAGCCGTGCGGCAGCCGCCACCGACCGGACGACGACGTTTCGGACTGCGGCGCAGCAGCGTGTCAGCGGCGGCTGATGGCGCCGGCCCTCACCCCCCGGGCACGAGCAGCCCGCACCGGACGTGGCGCTCCCGGGCTGCGGCGTGCGACGGTGGCGCAGCGGCGCTCCTGCCGTCAACACCTCTCGGAACGGAGTGGCCAACATGCTCGGTCAGGTGAAGCAGGTCGGGTTCGTCGCAGTGGCCGACCTGGATGCCGCGCAGCGCTTCTACGGGGGAGTCCTGGGCCTCGACCTCGTGGACGCGCGCCCGTTCGCCCTCGTCCACGACACCGCCACCGGCCAACTACGGATCACCGTCGTGGAGAAGGTTCACCCGGCCCCCTACACGGTGCTCGGGTGGATCGTCACGGATCTCGAGGCGGAGATGGATCGGCTCACCGAGGGCGGCGTGGCGTTCAACCGCTACGAGGGGATGACCCAGGACGACCGGGGCATCTGGACCACACCGGACGGCTCCCGGGTCGCCTGGTTCCACGACCCCGACGGCAACACCCTCTCCCTGCAGTCCTGAGCGAGGGCTGCGGGTCACCGCCGCCCGCCGGGGGGCCGGTCACGTGGTCGGTGTGGCTCATCCGCGCCATCACCCTTGGTTGCTGCGCCTGGAACGACACCTCCGCAGACTTCCGACTGCCGTGTTCGCGATGATGCGCCACGTGTGTGCCGGCGGGTACATACGTCGATCGCCCGGTGCGGGACAAATGGAGGGTCAGGTCGACGCAGGTTCTGGCGGAAGGCTCGCCGATACCGGAAGGACTCACCATGTGGATGTGGATCATCATCGGCAGCATCATCGTCACGGTCATCCTCCTCGCCCGGTGGATCGACCGCAGTCGCGGCTCGCAGGGCGCGAGCCGCAGCCTTGACCTTCCGGGCATCAAGGCCGGACGGCCCAGCCACATCGACACCAATGACGGCTTCAACGGCATGTAGGCACCTCGTCGTTGACCATCTTCACCAGCGTCACCACGACGGCGTGCCATGCGGGAGACGGCGCCGGCCGGGCGCGGGGACCGGGGCCTACGACGCGTGACCGGCCGGCGTCGTGGGCTCGTCTACTCCACCGGGTCGTGGCCAAGGACCCCGTTGTCAGAGACGGAAGGGGACCAAGCCCGGCCGTCCCACCACCGCAGCTCGTGCCGACGCGTGGGGTCGGCTGCCCAGCGTCCGACGGGTTCGCTCGACGGCGGCACCGGCGGCGCGCCCCGGGTGCGCACCCCCAGTCTGACCAGGAAGACCACCCCGACGACACCGGCCACCAGGATCAGCAGGATCAGGAGTTCGACCGGCCCTATCCGCCCCATGCCCAGACGGTATCGCCCTCCCAGGACCGCGGGGAGGGCGCCTGAACGGTCGCCCCCGGCGCGCCGGCCTAGAGTGCGGCGACGACCGCACTGACGGGCGTGCAGGGCAGGTCCGGGAACTCGCTCCGCAGGTCCCTGTCGTTCGTCGTCGGAAACACGTCCATCGCCAGCGCTGCACGGGCCTGCCGGGCGATCACCGGTTTGAGCAGGCCGACCGTGTTGGCCATCACCTGGAGGATCGGCCGCGGTACGTGCCGCGGAGTCCCGGGCCAGCCGTGCTGGGCCATGACCAGCTCGGCGAGCCGCGTCAGGGTCACCGGGTCAGGGCCGCAGATCTCCAGCACCCGTCCGCGCAGGGTGTCGTCGAGCACGGCGCGCTCCACCAGGGCCGCCACGTCGGCGACGCTGACCCAGCTGACCGGGTTGTCGCCGCGACCGAACACCAGCGGCCTGCGCGACCGGCCTGCGGTGCGCTCGAGAAGCTGGGCCCAGGTCTCGGCGTACGCCTCCGGTCGCAGGATCGTCCACGCCGACCCGCTGGACCGCAGGCGCTGCTCGGCCGCGTACTTCGCCCGCATGAGCTCCATCGGGCTCTCGGGTGAGGCTCCGATGACCGACACCATGACGACGTCCGCCCCGGCCTTCTCGGCCGCCTCGATGAGGTGGACGTTGCCGTCGTGGTCGACCGACTGCGGGGTGGCTCCGGCGGGGCCCATGAACCCCTGGACCGCCGACACGACCAGGTCCACTCCCTCCATCGGTGTGCGAAGGCTGGCCGGATCCCTCACGTCTGCCCGCACGACCTCCACGTCGGGGTCGATCGTGCCGGGACGAGGTGCCACACCGCGGCTGAGCACCCGGACCGCCAGTCCGCGGTCGTGCAACCGGTTGGCGACGAGGCTGCCGAGGCAGCCGGTGCCGCCAGCGATCAGGATCCTGGCCACGTCGGGGCAGGAGGCCGGTCGGAGTCGTGCTCGGCCGGTCGGAACAGGTGCGGGGGCATCGTGCTGACCGGCGTCGTCGAGCGGCTACTCCTCGAGGTCCGCGATGAAGTCCGATGCCGCCATCGGGGTGGAGAACATCGGGTAGTCGTACTTGATCGCATTGTCGTGCTCCTCGGGGGAGGTGGCGGCGACGCAGTCGCTCAACGTGATGACCTGGTAGCCGTTCTCGTACCCCGAGCGCATGGTCGACTCGACGCAGCAGTTCGTGAGGAACCCGCCCAGGGCGATGGTGGTGATCCCCTTGCTGCGCAGGATGAAGTCGAGGTTGGTGCTGGCGAAGGTGTCCAGGCCGCGCTTGCCCTCGATGACGATGTCACCCTCGGCCGGAGCCAGCTCGTCGACGATGTCGGCACCCCAGGTGCCCTTGACGAAGGCGTTGCCGTCGACGACACCCTTGAGGATGCCGTACGGGTGCGCGCTGATCTCGTTGTAGCCGGGGGCGAAGGTGATCGGCGCGTGCATCACGGTCACCCCGGCGGCTCGCGCCGCAGCGACGACGTCCTGCGTCTTGGCCAGCATCTCGGTACGGTCCATGACCTCCGAGACCGCTCCGTGGAGGACGCCGCCCTCCGACGTGAAGTCGTTCTGGTACTCGATCAGGACCACTGCGGTTGTGCTGGGGTCAACGCCCATGTGATCTCTCCTCGCTGTCAGGACTGTGCGTCCAGCACCTCTTTCTCACCGTCGCAGGACAGCCGCGCCCGGGTTCGGTGAGGGTGGCCGCTGGGAGCCTCCACGCAGCATCCTGCACCTCGACCCGACACCACGTCGATGGGTGCGTGCGCCCTACCCGGCCGGCACGGTGCTGAGGGCATGTCGCCCGCCAGCACGGAGAGGTCACGGCCCTGGCCGGCCTCGCCCAGGTCGTCGTGGTGCGCAGCATCTCCCCGTGCGCCGTGGAGCAGGTGGACGACCTCACCCCCCATGGCTCGACCGGTCGGCCCGGAACGCGGTCTTCGACCACGACCGGACCAGGCGCCGTCACGACGCGGCCCGGACCTGGACCAGTGGCGGGCGCCGGACGTCTCGAGAAAGGCGGAGGCGCGATGCTGCCGATGGTCCTAGCATCGAGCCCGTGGATGCCGGTGGACGCTCGGCTCGGCTGGTACTCGTGCACCACGGCACGGTGGCCGGCGCCCTGCCCCCGCTCCAGCTGGAGATGCCCTGGTGGCCCGAGACGCATGACGTGGTGGCCGCCGCGCGCGAGCACTTCGGGATCGACGTGGTGGTGCTCCGCCTGCTGGAGACCCGGTCGGACCACCCGTTCGGTGGGGCAGTGACGTACCTGGCCGAGACGGACCGGCTCCCCGGCATCCGGCTTGAACCGTGGCCGGCCGAGGTTCTCGCCGACGAGCCGCTGCGCGCCCCATGGGCTCGCCCCGGTGGGCCGGAGATGCTGCTGAGGTGGGCCGACGAGCAGCTCGGGGCGCGGGGGATGGAGCGGGTCGGGCCGGCCCAGCAGATGCGGTCGTGGAACCTGTCAGCCCTCTGGAGGCTCCCGACCGGCGAAGGGCCGGTCTGGCTCAAGGCGGTTCCCGGCTTCTTCGCACACGAGGGGGACGTCATCGACTGGATCGGGTCCCCTCCCGGCCCCCGCCTGGTGGCTCACGTGCCCGGTCGCGTGCTCATGGCGGAGGCCCGTGGTGCTCCGAACCACGGCACGCGGGGGCCGGCGCTCGAGCCGATGGTGCAGCTGCTCACCCGGCTCCAGGAGCGCGCAGCACAGCAGACCCAGGAGCTGCTCGCGATCGGCGTGCCGGACCGGCGGCTGCGGAGAATGGTGCGCCGGATCGAGTCCGTGACCGAGGAGTGGGCCGGGTCCGTCGACCCGAACGAGCGGCGCGCGCTCGCCGTCCTCGTCGCGGACCTGCCGAGGCGCTTGGCGCGGATCGACGAGTGTGGGGTTCCTGACACGTTGGTGCACGGCGACTTCCACCCCGGAAACGTCGTGGGCGAGCCCGGGGCACACGTCCTCATCGACTGGGGCGACTCCTTCGTGGGACACCCGCTCATCGACGAGCTGGCCTTCACCCAGCGCCTGGACGCGCCCGATCGCGCCGTCGCGCGACAGTGGTTCGTGGGCGCCTGGCGCCGCATCGCGCCGGAAGCCGACCCGGAGCGGGCTGCCGCGCTGCTCCGCCCCGTGCTGCCACTGCTGGCCGCAGTGATGTACGCCGACTTCTGCGCCGGCATCGAGCCGGACGAGCGGGTCTACCACCACTCCGACGTGGGCCGGATGCTGCAGCAGGCCGTCACAGAGAGCCGGCCGGGGCACCACTGACCGGATCTCGGGGCGGCCAGGTCAGCCTGCTGCTGACGACGTCGTTCGCTGCCACGTACGACCCGGCGTGGGCACGGCCTCGCAGTGGTTACCAGCAGCTCCTCGAGTTCTATGTCGGCGAGAACGCAGCGGTGCAGGAGCGTTGGGCTGCCATGGTCGCCGCCGGTCATCCCAGCCGCATGCCGCCCACCCAGACCGCTGGCCCCTACGCCGCCATGGTCGACGACCCCGACGGGAACGTCGTCCTGCTCACGTCCGACGAGGCGGCCCGCGTCGACGCGAGCGACCGGTGAGCCGTGCGCCCGACACCACGGGCCGCCGGGTCGCGCCGACGCCCTACGGGGCGGGCGGACCGGGGAACCGGTGCACCTCCTGCGGCCAGTCGAGCGCGACGGCCAGTCGGCCCGCCCAGTAGCGGGCCGCCTCGTCGTCGGGGACGTCGATGACGGTGAACCCGCCCAGGTGCTCCTTGGTCTCGACGTACGGCCCGTCGACGAACAACGGCTTGCCGTCCCTGGCCTCGACGCTGCACACCACGGTGGACGCGTCGATGCCGCCGTTGCCGAACACGAAGGCACCGGCGGCCTCCATGTCCGCAAGCACCGCCTGGCCGGCCGCGCTCTTCTGCCGCAGCTCCTCGGCCGTGTGCTCGTGCACCCACTCGTCGTTGAATGCGATCAGGTACTGCGTCACTGGCTTCTCCTCTCCGTGGCCGCGGGTCCTTCACCGGCTCCGCGGATGCGGCGGCCCGGGCGGCCGACGCTCACCACCTCCACGAACGGCACCGAACCGATGCGACACCTCGACGTGAACACGGTACGAGGGGGACGTGCGGCCTGGCCCTGACAAGGGTGGTCGGAGCATCCCAGGGTCGACGCCCGAGCGACCCGCCGACCCGGCCGGTGCCGGTCAGACCAGCGAGTTGAGATCGGCCGCGACCCGCTGCAGGGTGGCCCGTTCGTCCTGCCCGGTGTCGCGGTACCGCTGCACCATGAGCAGACCGGTCAGGTTCACGAAGCCACCGATCACCTCGATCGCCCCCCGGAACACGTCACCCTCACCCCGCTCCTGCAGGATGTCGGTCAGGGTCTCGATGCCGAACGACGGGTCGTCGCTGCTGTCGACCCAGGCCGTCATGATGGCGACGGCCTCGCGGGTGAGGTCGGCTTGACGCGGCTTCATCTCGAGATCATCGCCTGGGGTGGGCTCACGGGGGGCTGCGGGCGCTCGGCATCGGATGTGCCGTGCGGTGACCTGTGGCGGCTCGCGTCGTCGGGTGCCTTGCGGTGCGAGCCGACGCACGGCAGTGACGTGCCCAGGGTGGGGAACTGCTGCTGGTGCCCGACGAGCCTGCCGTCGCGCACGGCGACGAGCTCCTGACACGCCCTGCACACACTCCCGCTGTGTCGGCCCACGATCGTTCTCCGTTCCCCGCTGGCAGGCGCGCTCGGTCGTGCGCGCAGGCTCCCTCTGGTGCTGGTATACCCGAGAAGCCGGAGGTGATGCCGCGCACCCACCCCCCTTTGACGTGCCCCCGCCGCCCTGTTCCCCGGGGGCGTGGACAGCACCGAGGCGCCGCGTGCAGGCTCAGCCGCATGACCGGCTTCGACGCATCGAACGGAAGGGGTGGACCCGTGGACGTGGGATTCCTCGGCCTGGGCACCATGGGCCTGCCCATCGCGCAGAACATGGCCCGTGCCGGCACGCGGCTGGTCGTGTGGAACCGGTCTGAGCCGGCGCGCGAGGCCATGAGCAGGATGGGCGCGCGGGTGGCGCCGACCCCCCGCCGGGTCTTCCGTGAGGTCGACGTCGTCTTCCTGATGCTCGCCGACGGTGAGGTCATCGATGCCGTGCTGGGTCGTGGAACACCGGCATTCGATGAGCTGGTCAAGGGCCACACCGTCGTGCACATGGGCACGACGGCAGCGTCCTACTCACAACAGCTGGCGACGGACACGGAGAGCGCCGGTGGCCACTATGTCGAGGCCCCGGTCTCGGGTTCGCGGGTCCCTGCGGCGCAGGGTCGGCTGGTCGGGATGGTCGCCGGACCCGACGACGCCGTCGACCGGGTGCTTCCGCTCCTGGACCCGGTGTGCTCCTTCGTGGTCCGCTGTGGGGAGGCGCCGAAGGCGACCCAGCTGAAGCTGGCGGTCAACCTGTTCCTCATCACGCAGGTCACCGGCCTGGTCGAGGCGTTCCACTTCGCCGAGCGCAACGGCCTCGACCTCGACCTGTTCCGCTCGGTGGTCGATGCCGGGCCGATGGCCAGCGCCGTATCCCGCCTGAAGCTCGACAAGCTCGTGGAGGGAGACTTCACGGTGCAGGCCTCGGTGCGTGACGTCTTCTACAACAACCGACTCATCGCGGATGCCGCCCGCGGCGCGGAGGTGCCCACGCCCCTGTTGGACGCCTGCCACCGGCTCTTCGAGTCCGCCGCCCTGCTCGGGCACGGCCACGAGGACATGGCCGCGGTGCTGCGAGCCTTCGAGGCGCTCAAGGACCCGTGAAGCGCGAGCCCACCTTCGGCTCCTGCAGTGCGGCTGCGGTGAAGGTCATGGCGGCGCGGACCAGCGTCGGGCTCAGCAGGTGGCCGTCGTCGGGGAAGTCGACGAACGTCGCGGTGGTGTGGTCGGCAAGCCACCGTCGTGACCGCGTGGCCCGGGCCGGTGGGATGACGTCGTCCCGGCCTCCCATGCCGTACCAGACGGCCGGCCGACGGGCGCGCAGTCCGGCATGTGGGGCCGTGTTGGCGACGAAGCCGGCCACGACCGCCGTGCTCAGGAACCGGTCGGGGTGCTGGCGGAGCAGCTGCACGGCCATCGCGCCGCCCTGTGACCAGCCGACCAACGCCACGCGGTCGGCCTCCTGACGCTCGAGCCAGGCACCGATCCCACGAGCGCCGGCGGCGTAGTCCGAGCGCAGCCGAGAGGTCGTCGTCCCCGGGCCGTCGAAGCGCACCCAGGCCCACCGGTCGCCAACCGGCAGCGGCGCCCGGAGCGAGGCGCCGACCACACCCGCCGGAAGCGCGGAGAACCATGCGGACCAGTCGTCCTCACGACCGGAGAAGCCGTGCATGAAGACGACGAGCGGCAACCCGGAGCGGGTACCGGGACCGTGCGACCAGGCGATGGCGCGCTCGTCGAGGGGCGTGCTCCGTGTCATCCGCCGCGTCCTGCTGGTGCAGGCTCGTCAGCTGTGCGCGGCGGCGAGCAGAGCAGCTCGCCGTGCAGGACCGCGAACCAGGCGTCCGGGGAGTCGGCCCAGCGCCGCCAGCCCTGAGCCAGCCGTTCGAGGTCGTCGCTGCCGGCCAGCCCCCGCTGCAGGGCCTGCTCGGCCATGCCGGACCCGACGACCCGCTCGGCCCACATCCCGCCCCACCACGCCACGTCCTGCGGCGATGAGAAGCACCAGACGGCGGCGGAGGACGAGACCACGTCGAGCCCGGCCGCCAGCGCCCAGCTCTTGAGATGGCGTCCGGCATCCGGCTCGGCGCCGTTGCCGCGGGCGACCACCCGGTACAGGTCGAGCCACTCGTCGAGCTCGGGCACCGCCGGGAACCAGGTGAAGCCCGAGTAGTCGCTGTCGCGCACCGCGACGATCCCCTCCGGCGCGCAGACCCGGCCCATCTCGCGCAGCGCCGCGACGGGGTCACTGAGGTGCTGCAGCACCTGGTGGGCGTGCACCACGTCGACGGTGCCGGGCGCGTGGTCGAGCGCGTACACGTCGCCCACCATGAACTCGACATTGAGCACGCCGGCCCGCTCTGCGGCGGCGCGCGCCTCGTGGATGACGGCCTCGGACCGGTCGATGCCGGTCACGGACCCTGCGCTCGCCAGCTGCGCGAGGCCGAGGGTGATGGTGCCCGGACCGCAGCCCACGTCGAGGATCCGGGAGTCCTCCCGTAGGTGCGGCAACAGGTATCCGGCCGAGTTCTCCGGGGTCCGCCACCGATGGGACCGCAGCACCGACTCCACGTGGCCGTGGGTGTAGACGTCCTCGGGCGGGTTCATGGGCAGGATCGTTCCACTCATCTCGCAGGTCGGCGTGGCGGAGGTCCACCCTCGTGGCAGTCCAGCCTTCGCATCGGTCTCGTGGCTGGTGAGGGCCGATGCCCCGGTGGCAGGCCGGCCGGTTCGCCTCGGAGCACGCGACCCGCACCGGCATGCCCGGTCGGTGGAGGCTGACGGTCGCTGCTGGAACACAGCGTCGGGCGCGGCGCTACGCTGGCGCGATGGCCGGCCTCGAGGACGTGGAGCGGCTCGTGGCCCTGCTGCCCGAGGTGTCCGACGGCGCCCGGCACGGCCACCGGACGTGGCTGGTCGCGGACAAGGCCTTCGCCTGGGAGCGGCCCTTCAGCAAGGCCGACCTCAAGCGCTTCGCCGGTGCCCCGGTGCCTGACGGACCCATCCTGGCGCTGGTGACCGATGGCCTGGAGGACAAGGAGTCGCTGCTCCAGGCACACCCCGACCACCTGTTCACGATTCCCCACTTCGATGGGTACCCGGCGGTCCTCCTGCACCTGGCGAGTGCCAGCGACGACGACCTGCGCGAGGCCCTGCTCGACGCCTGGCTGGTCCACGCCCCGGATGACGTCGCGCGCGCACACCTCGAGCAGCGGCGCGACTAGCACCGTCAGGGCGGCGGCGCCCGTGGGTGTCCGGGGGACGGCCCCAGCAAGGACGAGCTCCTGGGCTCTACCCTGTGATGGGTGCGAAGGCGACCGGCGGCCTTGGGCCCGGCGCCGGCCCGGCAGTGGTCGGTGGACGAGGGGCTGGTCGAGGACGGCGCCACGCGGCTCTTCATCGAGGAGCACCCCCAGCCAATCCTCCCGTGACCTTCGGTAGCGTCGACGGATGCCCATCACCCTGGAGAACGTCGGCATCGCCGTGCGCGACCTGGAGGCGACGATCGCCTTCTTCACCGATCTCGGGCTCACCGTCGTCGGTCGCGACACCGTGAGCGGCGAGTGGACCGACACCGCGGTCGGCCTGGACGGCAACCACGCCAACATCGCGATGCTGCAGACGCCGGACGGCGCAGGCCGCCTCGAGCTCTTCCAGTACATCCACCCGGAAGCGATCGAGACCGAACCCACCCGGCCGAACGAGATCGGCATGCACCGCGTGGCCTTCTCGGTCGACGACATCGACGCGGCCCTCGAGATCGCCGCAGCGCACGGCTGCCACCCGCTGCGTGGTGTGGCGAACTACCGGGACATCTACAAGCTGACCTACGTGCGCGGCCCGAGCGGCATCATCGTGATGCTCGCCGAGGACCTCACCCGGAGCTGACCGTCACCGAGTCCGCTCCGAGGGCGGCGACCTCGCCCACGGCCGAGGGCACCGACCTCGACGTGGCGGAGCCGGTCGAGGGTCGCGGCAGACGGGAGGTCCCGGCGATCTGACGCGGGCCCGCAGCTAGGTTCTGCTCATGCGCTACCGACGACTCGGCAACAGTGGATGTGCGGTCTCCGAGCTGTGCCTGGGCACGATGACCTTCGGGGCCGAGACCGACGAGACCGGCTCCCACGAGCAGCTCGACGTGTTCGTCGATGCCGGCGGCACACTCGTCGACACCGCCGACGTGTACTCGGCCGGCGTGTCGGAGGAGATCATCGGGCGCTGGCTCGCGGCGCGTCCCTCCGACGTGACGGAGCGGGTCGTCCTGGCCACCAAGGGCAGGTTCGCCACCCGCCCCGGACCCAACGGAAACGGCCTGTCGGCGCGGCACCTGACCCGCGCCCTCGACGCCTCCCTGCACCGGCTCGGCGTCGACGTCGTCGACCTCTACCAGGTGCACGCCTTCGACCCGCACACGCCGCTGGAGGAGACGCTGCGCACCCTCGACGGCTTCGCCCAGGCCGGGAAGATCCGGTACTACGGCCTGTCGAACTTCACCGGGTGGCAGCTGACCAAGGCGGTGCTGACCGCCCGTGCGCTGGGCCTGCGCCAGCCGGTGACCCTGCAGCCGCAGTACAGCCTGGTCGTCCGCGAGATCGAGTGGGAGATCGTGCCGGCCGCGCTCGACGCGGGCATGGGGCTGCTGCCCTGGAGCCCGCTCGGGGGCGGCTGGCTCTCGGGCAAGTACCGCCGCGACCAACGACCGACCGGTGAGACCCGGCTCGGGGAGGACCCCGGCCGGGGCATGGAGGCGTACGACCGCCGCGGCAGCGACCGCACCTGGCGGGTGATCGACGCCGTGCAGCAGGTCGCCGACGGCCGGGGGATCTCCATGGCCGAGGTGGCCCTCGCCTGGGTCAACAACCGCCCGGCCGTGACGTCTCCGATCCTCGGTGCCCGCACGACCGAGCAGCTGCGGACGAACCTGCGGGCGGCCGGTCTCGAGCTGTCGGCCGAGGAGAACGCAGCGCTCGACGACGCCAGCGACCTGGGGGCCAGCGACTATCCCTACGGTGAGCTGGGCGTCGACCAGCGCGGGCGCGACCTCGACGGCGGCTGAGCCGGCATCCGGGGTCACCAGAGGTAGGGCACGAGGCGGGCGCGGGTGGCCGCGAAGTCGAGGTAGGCGGCTCCCAGTGACTCGATGAGGGCGCGCTCCTCCACGCGGATGCGGTAGACCATCGCGGCCCCCACCCAGGCACAGCACACCAGCAGGCCCACCCAGTTGCCGACCATCAGGGCGCACCCGAGCACCACCATGAGCAGACCGGTGTAGCTCGGATGCCGCAGCACCCGGTAGGGACCGCGATCCACGACGGCCTGGTCGGGGCTCGTCCGCAGCACCAGCGCGAAGTACCCGCCCAGCGTCCGGAACGACCACCACCGCAGGATCAGGCCGAGCCAGGCGACCACGACCCCGACGGTCAACCCGGCCGCAGGCCAGGGCACCCGCGCACCCGGTGCGACGGACGCGGCCAACGGCAGGGTCAGGATGCCGGTGACGAACCCGAGCCTGAACACCACCTCGGCGCCGAGGTCGGCGTTGCGTGCCCCCGGACGCACCCGCCGCGCCTGGGCCAGCTCCCCGGCCGAGAAGGCCAGGACGGTGACCAGGAGCGCCTCGCCGCTGGTGGAGAGCTGCTGCAGGTCGAGCAGGGCCACCCGGCCACAATGGCAGGTCGACCCCTGGCTGACCCCGGCTCCGGTGCCGTGGGAGGGTGGGGCATGGACTCCGTGGACGACAACGAGCTCGATGCCTTCTGGGCGATCTCCCGGGAGCACGCCCAGCTGGCGGGGGTGCCCACGTACATGGGTGCCAACCCCGTGCGGACGCTCCGGCCCCCGGCATGGTCGTTCGGTGCGACTCCGGAGCAGTCCGACGAGCTGCTCGCACTGGTCCTCGGCGGCACCAAGACGGCCACCTCCAGCGCGCGCGCCGACTACGTCGGCGAGGCTGAGCCGCTTCCCGAGCCCGGGATGCTCAGCATCGTCCTCGACGGGGCCGGCCACCCGCGAGCCCTGGTGGTGACCACCGAGGCCCGGGTCGTCCCCTTCGACCAGGTGGATGCCGACCACGCCCGCGAGGAGGGGGAGGGCGACGGCACCCTCGAGCACTGGCGGGCGGCGCACGAGCGCTTCTTCTCGCAGAACGCCTCAGGAGGCTTCCAGCCGGACATGCTGGTCGTGCTCGAGCGCTTCCGCGTCCTGTACCCGGCCACCTGACGCCAGGGCGTCTGGCCGCCCGCCCCACCCCGGCACCGTGGACCGGTGACCCACGTCACGGCCCACATGGGGTTCAGCCGGCGCATCGGTGGGCAGGCGTGGTGCATGAGCAACGACAAGGCAGCACAGGCCCGCGAAGGGCTCCTCGACAGCGTCAAGGGCAAGGCGAAGGAAGTCGCCGGAGCCGTGAGCGGCAGGGACGACCTCGTGGAGGAAGGGCAGCTGCAGCAGGCGGCAGCCAGTGACCGCAAGGCCGCCCTCGCCGACGAGGCGCTCGCCGAGGCAGAGCGCGACGAGGCCACTGCGCGGCTGCGCGAGGAGAGCCGTGAGGCAGCCGAGCTGAAGGGCGCCGCACGCGCCCAGGCCGAGCGCGAGCAGTCCCGCGTGGAGCTCCAGCGCGCCGGTGAGCACGCAGCCGCCGCCCAGCAGGCTCGACGGCAGGAGGCTGCCGGTCGAGAGGCCGCCGAGCAGCGGGCCGACCAGCTCGCCGAGCGTCGACTGCGCGAGGCCGAGGCCATCGCGGCGGACGCCGACTCCACCGAGCAGGAGGCCGCCGCAGCGAAGCGGCGCCTCGAGCGGCAGGCCGCCGCCGCCGACCAGCAGGCCGCGCAGCTGCGCGCCCGGACCCAGAAGTGAGGACCCCCATGATCAGCACCGTCATCGCACTTCCCTACGAGATCGCCCGACTTCCCCTGGTCGTGCTCGACACGGGCCTGTCCGCGCTGCCCGAGACCTCCGCGCCCCGCGTCGCGGTGGACCGTGCGCTCGGCATGTCGGACCAGCTCGCCGGCATCGTGCTGCGAAACGGAGCCATCGCCCGGCGCGGCGCCGACCGCATCGAGCGTTCCCGCACGCTGCAGCTGGCCACCCAGCTCGAGCGGGACGCCGCGCAGCGTCGGGAGCAGGCACGCCAGGCCGCCGCTGCCGGCTCCCGACAGGCCGCCCAGCAGCGCGACGCCGCTGAGAAGCGCGTCGTGTCGGGCCTGAAGGAGGCGGACGCCGCCGAGGCGAAGGGCAAGCAGCAGGCCAAGGCCAAGGCCGCCACGACGGCATCGGCGAAGAAGGCGGCCGCCGACAAGCGGGCCGCGGGCCGCACGGCCAAGACCGCCCAGGCCAAGGCGCGCGTCGACTCCGCCGCATCGGCCAAGAAGCGAGCCGCGGAGCGGGCGGCGAAGTCCGAGCTCGACGACGCCCGCACCAAGAAGCAGGCCGCGGCCCGTACCCGCGCCGACGCCGACCGCCTCAGCGACCTCACCGACGCCAGGAAGCGGCGCCGCAGCCAGGGCTGAGGATGCCGGCCGCCCGCGCCGACGAGGGTGCGGGCGGCCACTGCGGCCGGATGACGGCCGGGCCCTGCCGACCCCGGGTCGCGCCCGGGGCGCCCCGACCCGTGACCGTTGTCCTCGATCAGCCGAACGTGCCGCCGATGCCACTGAGCAGCTCGGCAGGGTTGATGCCGAGCTGGTCCAGCTTGGCGCCGTGCTGGTCGGTGTCGACGTTCACCGGCAGCTCCCGCTCGGCGTGGTCGGCGACGTCGTGCTGGCCCCGGCTGCGCAGCAGCTCGACGATCTCGTCCTTGTCGATGTTCATGGTGTTCCCCTCTGTGAAGTGGTCGGTCTCGGTGAGTTCCGGTGTGAGCGCTGCGGATCGGGCTGCGAGGCGCCGGCGGAGGTCGCGCTCCGAGTGGGCGGCCACGGGCAGCCGGCGGCCGTTGTACCGTGCGCCCCCGCGGATGCGTGCACCCAGGGCGACCCAGGAGCAGATGCCCCGCTCGATCGCCCACAGCGGCGCGGCGAGCGATGCCCAGGGGGGAAAGGCGCGCCGACCCCCGGACCGCCGGCGGCCCACCTCGGCGACAGCGACGACACCCGCGGCGACGGCTCCGAGCAGGCTGGCCCGGCGGCAGAGCAGCAGCAGGGCCGGCACCGTGCCGAGCCCCAGCATCCAGCGGACGGGGCTCGCGGCATCCTCGTAGGCCTGTCGCACCCGCTGCCGGAGGAAGTGGCTCGCCCTCGGTGGGCGGCGCGGCACCAGCACGTCGGGCCGGTGCACGACCACACCACCGGCCGCCTCGACGGTGCGGGCCATCTCGAGGTTCTCGAACAGCACGTCCGGTGACCACCCGCCCGCGCGCAGCACGGTGTCCCGCCGGCACCCGACGGTGCCCGGCCAGTCGACCGCGACGGCGCGGTTCAGCAGCATCCGACCGCTCTCCCACCACACCCACCAGGGCCACCGGGTCGGCACGTTCTGCGGCACCACGAGGTCGGCGACCCGCAGCGCCGTGACCACGGTCGACAGCTCGGCGCGGCCGTAGCGGACGTCGTCGTCACAGACGACGACGAACGGATGCCGGGCCGCCGCGATCCCGGTCATCGCCCCGGTGACCTTGCCGTTCGCACCGGACCAGCGAGGGTCGGGGTCGAGGACGCGCACCTGCTCGGGCCAGCCCGCTCGGCGGGCGGCTGCCTGTGGGGCGGGTGACCCGTCGACGACGGTGACGTCGCACCAGGCCGCCACCTGGTCCAGGTAGGCGGCCAGCTCCGCCTCGTCCTCCGGTGATGCCGAGTCCCAGCGCAGCGGCATCACCAGCTCGCACTGCAGCCGGCGCCGTCGGGTGGATGGCTGCGGCCGGTGGCTCTCGAGAGTCGTGTGCACGGTGACCCCTCGTGTCGTGCTCCGGTCGGGGCCCCGCGCATCTGGAGGTGTCGATCCGAACAGTGCTGCTCGTACCCTCGGCCCGGGAGGAGAAACCCTGCCCCCCGGGGGTGGCCCCACGGGCCGGGGGGCTCGTCGCAGCCGGCGACCGAGTGGGGTGCTGTTTGGCAGCCCGGGTGCCGGGTACGACGAACACACTATGCCGCTCGAACCTTTGCCCGAGACCCGCGAGGCGCTGCTCAGCATGGCGCAGTGGGGCGAGCGTGACCTCACGTCGGAGCTGGTCCACCAGGCTGAGCTCGCGGAGGAGATCGTGCCCAACCTGGTGGGGTTGAGCCTTGCCCTGGTCAGGGACGGGCTGACCTTCACGGTTGCCGCCACCCCTGACCACCTGGCGCTGCTCGACGCGATCCAGTACGCCTTCGGCGGGCCGTGCGTCGACGCCGCAGTGCTCGACGCGACCGTTCTCAGCGGAAACAGCGACGACGGCCTGCTCGACGAGCAGCGATGGGTGCAGTTCGCCCGGGCCGGCGCCGCCCACGGTGTGATGAGCACCCTCTCCATGCCGATCCACGCGGACGGTCGCGTGGTCGCCGGCCTCAACCTCTACGCCTCCACCCCCAACGCCTTCGCCGGGCGGGAGGAGCAGCTGGCCACGATGCTGGGCGCCTGGGCGCCCGGAGCCGTGCACAACGCAGACCTCTCCTTCTCCAGCCGGGCGGCGGCGCGGGAGGCTCCCCGAGTGCTCCACGACAACAGCGTGATGGACCAGGCCACCGGCGTGGTCGTGGCCACGCACGCGGTTCCCCAGTCGCAGGCGCGCGAGATCATCGCCGATGCCGCGCGCCGGGCCGGGCAGAGCGAGCTCACCGTCGCTCGGGAGCTGGTCCGCCGCTTCCTGCCGGGCCAGGACCCGGCCTCGTCGCTGCACGAGTCGAAGGACTGAGTGATCCCATGACACACCACGCGCACGCCCGGTTGGCGGCTGCTTCGGCATCGAGAACGTAGGGAGGGGCGGGATGATGGCGCACTTCGAGGACGAGCGCCGCGACGGGCGCGTCGTCGGCACCGTTCCGCAGGTGGACCTGCGCGACGTCGCCGTCGCCATGCGGTCCCTGTCCACCGAGACGGCCGGGGTGGGCCCGCAGAGCCCCCTGCAGCGGTTGGTGTCCGTCGCCGTCGAGCGCGTCCCGGGCACCCGCTGGGCCAGCGTCAGCCTGCTGCGTGCCGGCCGCTTCACCACCCCCGCCGCAACCGACGACATCGCGGTGCGCGCCGACACCATGCAGTACGACATCGGTTCGGGCCCGTGCGTGGATGCCGCGCTCGACGACTCCGTCTACGTCACCGGCGACGTCACCTCGGGCGAGCGTTGGGCGACCTGGGGGCATCGGGTCGCCACCGAGCTCGGCGTGCGCAGCGTCTTCGCGCAACGCCTGCACCTCATCGAGGGCTCCGACTTCATCGCCAGCCTCAACATCTACTCGGACCAGCCCGCAGCCTTCGACGACCACGCCGTCGGCATGGGCCTGGTCCTGGCCACCCACGCCGCGATGATCGTCAGCGAGACGATCGCCAGGGACCGTGCCGACAACCTGCGGCGGGCGCTGGAGAGCAACCGCGAGATCGGCGTCGCCATCGGCGTCCTCATGCACCAGCACCGCATCACCCGGGAGCAGGCCTTCGACCTGCTGCGCGTCGCCAGCCAGGACAGCAACCGCAAGCTCGCGGACGTCGCGGCGGACGTCGCCGACACCGGTGTGCTCACCATCCGCCGGCGAGCAGGCACCACCTGAGCAGGCACCACCTGAGCAGGCACCACCTGAGCCGCGCCTCGGACGTCCTGCCGGGACGGTCGGAGCAGTTGGTGCTGGGCGGCATCCTCGTGGACGGGGTGATCGAGCCGCGCCCACGAGGACGCCTCACCGCCGGGACGCTGTGGTTGGATCCGCGCGGCTGCGCAAGTACTACCCGTGGGTCCGTGAGCCGAACCAGAGCGCGGCACAGGCAGTTTCGGCACCACGGTCGTCCGCCGCACGGCATCCACGGCGCCGTCGTGACGTCGGGGCCCCGGTGCTCGCCGCGCCGAGGTTGACATCCGGGCCGAAACGGACGCTAATAGAAGCGCCTCCAACCGCGCGGGGCTGGTCGGCACCCCGGGTGCCACAGCTGATGAGGTACACGATGATCCCAGCGCCCAGCACTCCTTCCGTTCGCGAGCTCATCGCGGAGTACGCCGCCATCGAGGATCGGGTCAGGGTCCTCGAGGCACGCGTCCTCGGCGGCTGCGAACCACCGCTGAACCCCGAGCTGATGCGGCTCGCCCAGCGTGAGCGCCAGATCCTGGCGCTGCTCAGGCGCCACCCGTCGTCGGTCTGACCTGCCGACGGCCTGACCTCGACGTGGAGGCCACCCCGGAGGGGGAGGCGTCGCGGACTCCAACCTGAACCGGCTCCTCGTGTTCTCAGCCGTGAGGATGACCGGGTGACGGCACCAGGGGAGGATGTGCCCTGACCTGCCGGCGAGGATGCTCGAGATCGCGCCCCGATCCCGAGAGGAGCCTCCCGTGAACAGGACCTCGGCGTTCCGCGAGATGGCCCGGAAGGCCTCCGGGCGCCTTCGGCCAGGGATCGCACCCGTGAGGGCCCGCACGACGGCCGGCATCTCGATGACCCGTGGCGTGACCGTGGCAGCCGGTGCGGTCGTCGTTCTCGGTGTCGGCGGCTGCGCTGGCCGAGGCGCTCCAGGGGGCAGCACGGCAGGTGGCGAGTCGGGTGGGCTCGGTGTCAGCGTCCGGTACGAGTCGGTCCACGAGGGCGGGGAGGCCGGCGGTGTGCCCCAGCGGCTGTCCGTGATCGCCCAGGGGGATCGGTTCCGCATGGGCCTGAGCGACGCGGCCACGCCGGACGAGGTGTACCAGACCATGGTCTGGGACGGGAAGGACATGCTGCTGATCGAGGGAGGCGACGCGAGCAGGGAGCAGGACCCGCCAGCGGAGCAGCGGCCGACCTCGTTCCTCCTACGGGCCGGTGATGCCGACTTCGAGCAGCTGTGCCCGGGTGGGGTGCGAGGGGGTTCCGACCGGGTGGCCGGCCGGCCGGGGACGGTCTACACCTGCCCGGCGCACGGGACCGGTGACGCGGCGGTCGAGAGCTCGACGATCACCCTGGACGACCAGACGGGCCTGCTGCTGCGCACGGTGGCGGCGTCCTCTCACCTCGAGGCACTCGAGGTCGAGGTGGGTGTGGGCGTCGACGAGGGCACGTTCTCCACGCAGATTCCCGCCGCGATGCGCGGCCCGGACGACGCGACGGACGACTCGGGGAAACGGCTCCCCCTCATGGCCACGGACAGCGTCCCGCTGGCGAGTGGCGGCGAGCTGCACCTGGCGGACGTCAGGCACGGACCGTCACTGGTCGTGATCGGCGAGCTGCCCGGCGTGACGGCCATGCTGGCGACCCTGCTGCCCAGGACGGATCGGGGAACGTCGCCCCGGGTGTTCGTGCTGCTGAACCCGATCGCCTTCGATGAGGGCGCAACCGACAGCGCCACTGACTTCCCGCTGGCCACCGAGGAAGGCACCCAGAAGCTGATCGACTCGGTGTCGGCGACGGTGCGTGACGTGCCGGTCCCGGTCGGCATCGACATCAAGGGCGGGGCGGCCGGTGAGGACCTGCGCTCCTTCGAGCAGCTGATGGCCGGCACCACCGTGCTGGCCGCCATCGACGAGTCGGGTGCCCTCGCCTGGCGGATGACCGACGACGAGCTCGCACGGTCGTCCCAGCAGCTCGACACCTGGATCGCCGCAACCAGCTGAACCACGCACCAGGCAGCGGCGCGCCCTGCGGCAACGACGGACAGCTCGAAGATCACCTGGCAGGAGGAAGCGAGCATGACGATGGTCCACTCGGCGACCAGCGCTGGGCCACGGGTCGCACTTCCGGGGATGACGCGCAGGCCGGCGCAGGTGTCGGGATGACCGGGGAGGCCGTGGTGCGCACTGCGGGACCGGTGGCCCTGATGGTGGTGCTGGGCCTGTTCTCCGGCCTGGTCCCGATCATCAATGCCGAGGCACTGTTGGTCGCGGCCGTGGTGCAGGCTCAGGGGCGCTGGCCGGCCATGGTGGTCGCGGTGGCCGTCGGCCAGAGCGGCGCCAAGGTGCTGATCTACCTCGCCGCTCGGGACGGCCGCAGGCTCCTGCCGACTCGCTGGACGACGCACCAGACCCTGGCCCCGTCGGCCGGGCGCCGCGGACCGTTCACCGGCCTCGGGAACGTCATCCGGAGGTGGTCACCGCAGGCCGACCGGGTCGCCGAGGTGGTGCGCCGACCCGTGGCAGGCTGCGCCCTCATCCTGGCCAGCGCGGCCGGGGGGATCCCGCCGCTGGCGGCGACGAGCGTCATCGCCGGGGCCTCCCGGATGCGCCTGTCCCTCTTCGGGACCACCTGCCTGACAGGGCGACTGGTCCGGTTCACCGCCATCGCGGCACCCGTGGCCGGCTACCTCGGCTCATGAGCACCACGCCGATGGCCCACCGGCCCAACCCGTGTCGCGTGCTCGGTCACGAGGTCGACAACCGCCTGGACGGCGACGGTGGCCCGCGCTGCCGACACTGCCACGAGCCGTTCCTGCTCGAGGACGGGAGCATCACGCACACTCGCCACGTGCTGGGCTGCCTGTGGCGGGGTCACACCTACCTACGCGTCGACCGGCGCGCCGACCACCACGAGTACTGCTGCATCCGCTGTGGGCACCCCCTGCTCCTGCCGGTCGCCGCCGACCCACACCCGGCGGCGGCCCTGGTCGGCAAAAGGCTCCGGCTCCGGTGCGGCACAACTCGTCACGCGGTCCACCAGGTCTCGGTTCGCTGTGGTTTCTCCGAGTACGCCTGCGCCTGTGGGCACAGCTTCCTGCTGCCGATGACGGGCCTCGCCCACGTCTCCCACCCGCTCGTGTGCCGCGTGACGGGGCACCGGCTCCGCTTCGTGGAGCGGCGAGGCGTCGTTCACGAACACCGTTGCCTCGACTGCGGCCATCCCTTCCTCTGGAGGGGCTGACACCCCCCGGCGTGAGAGGCACCTCCCGGCGTGCCGACCGTGGGCCCATGTCGAGCCCCGGGCGCAGGTCGGCCCCCGTCCCACGGGGGGACGGGGGCCGAGTGGTGCGGTGTGCGTCAGACGCGGTTGGTGGTGCGACCGGCGATGACGCGTTCGTAGACGACGATGAGGATGGCGGCGACGATGACGCCCATGATCAGGGCGATCCAGTCGATGCCTGAGGTGTCGCTCTTGTTGAAGACGCCCGTCCACAGCCAGGAGCCGACGAGGGCGCCGATGATGCCCAGGATGACGGTCACGAGCGTGGAGATGTTCTGCTTGCCGGGAAGGACGAGCCGTGCCAGGGCGCCAATGATCGCACCCAGGATCACGGTGACGATGATGGTGGTGAGCATGTGTTCGACTCCTTTGCGGGTCCAGGACCCGAACTGATCGTTCGACCGGCGGTTGGAGCCGCCGACCAGCTCCCCGGTTGGGGGGCAGAGGAAATCTAGTTCAGCCTCAGGCCGTGCAGCGGGTCACTGACACACCGATTTCCATAGCATCCGCGGCCCTGCAACGGGGCCCGACCGACCCTGCTGTCGGCGCCTCCGGTCCGGTCGGGGAAGGTCCGGGGAAGGTGCCCTCCCTAGCGTCCTGCCACGTCAACATCGACAGCCGGCACGCCCGGCACGACCACGGAGGACCGATGACCATCACCGACAGCTCACGCCGCAACGGCGTGGACACCGCCACACTGTTCGCCACCCTCGACGCCGTCAAGGGCCAGAACGAGATCGCGAAGTTCCAGTTCCGCGCCAGCAACACCTGGGTGAGCGGCACCCACAGCCGCACCACCATCTCCGACTTCCACGGAGCCATGCAGGAGATGGAGCACCAGCAGCCGACCGTGCTCGACTCCGACCACCCGGCCGTGCTCGTCGGGACCGACCAGGGGCCCACTCCAGTGGAGTACCTGCTGCACGCCATCGCGTCCTGCCTGACCGCCGGCGTCGCCAACGTCGCTGCCGCGCGCGGGGTCGACCTGGCCAGGGTCACCTCGACGGTCGAGGGCGACATCGACCTGCTCGGCATCCTCGGCCTGTCCGGGGGGACCGTGCGCAACGGCTACCGCGAGATCCGCGTGCACTTCGAGGTCGAGGGTGACGCGGACGACGAGACGCTGCGAGGCATCGTCGAGCAGTCCCGCCGGCGCTCGGCCGTCTACGACGCGCTGACCAACCCGACCAGCGTCGTCATCGACGTCACCACCAGCTGACGTCTTCGAGGCCGACGAGGCAGCCGGCCGGCCCCCGTGCCGGCCGGCTGGACTCGGGAAGGGATGAACATGAACACCATCGACACGGTGGTCATCGGGGCCGGTCACGCCGGCCTGGCGGTGAGCCGGTTGCTGAGCGAGCAGGGGCGTGAGCATGTCGTCATCGACCGCGGGCAGGTCGGGCAACGGTGGCGCTCGGAGCGCTGGGACTCGCTGCACCTGCTCACGCCCAACTGGATGACGCGGCTGCCGGGCTGGCACGTCGGCGGGGGAGACCCCGACGGCTTCATGAGCGCAGCCGGGTTCGTCGACCACCTCGAGGGGTACGCGGCGTCGTTCGGCGCGCCCGTCGTCGGGGACACCACCGTCGAGGACCTTCGTGGGCATCCGGCAGGCGGCTACCGCCTCGCCACCGACCGGGGCAGCTGGCAGACCCGGCGGGTCGTCGTCGCCACCGGGCCGCACGGGTCGGCCCGGCTGCCCGCAGGGCTGCGCCGCGGGTCGGTGCCCGCCGAGGTGGTCAGCGCGAACGACTACCGCAGCCCGGCCCAGCTCGCGGCCGGTGGTGTGCTGGTGGTGGGCGCCTCCTCATCAGGGGCGCAGATCGCCGACGAGCTGGCCCGAGCCGGGCGTGACGTCGTGCTCTCCGTCGGGCGACACACGCGGATGCCGCGCCGCTACCGGGGCGCGGACGTCTTCACCTGGCTGGAACGCACCGGGCGCCTCGCCCGGACGATCGACGACGTACCCGACCCGGCCGCTGCCCGGCGGGAGCCGTCGCTGCAGCTCGTGGGACGGCCGGCCACCGACGACCGCCTCGCCATGGACCTCGACCTGCGCACCCTGCAGGCGGCCGGCGTGCGGCTCGCCGGACGCTTCGAGGGGCTGACCGGCCGCAGCGCGCGGTTCCGGCCCGACCTCGAGGACACGGTGACCGCCGCCGAGGTGCGCCTGCACCGGTTCCTGGGCGCGGTCGACGCACACGTGAAGGCGGCCGGCCTCGAGGGCAGGATTCCACCGGCCGCGCGCCCGGCACGACCGCTGCCCGGTTCGGCACCCACGGAGCTGGACCTCCTGCGCGAAGGCATCACGACCGTGGTCGTTGCCGCCGGTTACCGCCCCGAGCTGTCGTGGCTGAGCCTGCCCATCCTGGGCCGGGACGGGGCCATCGAGCAGACCCGAGGCCTGACCGCCGCCCCCGGGGTGTACGTCGTCGGGCAGCGGTTCCAGCACCGGCGCGACTCCGGCTGGATCCACGGCGCCCGGCACGATGCACGCTCGGTCGTGCACCACCTGCTCACCGGCACCCCTGATCGTCCGGCTCGACTCTCCCGCAAGGACATCGCCGCATGAACGCCGGCTACGACGTCGTCGTCGTGGGTGCCCGGGTCGCCGGAGCGTCGACCGCAATGCTGCTCGCCCGTGCCGGCGCCCGGGTGGCGCTGGTCGACCGGGCGGGTTACGGCAGCGACACCGTCTCCACGCACGGCCTCGTGCGTGCCGGCGTCCTTCAGCTCTCCCGGTGGGGGCTGCTCGGCGAGCTGGTCGCCACCGGGGTGCCGCCCATCCGCCACTCGCACTTCCACTACGCCGACGGGGAGTCCGACCGGGTCTCCGTCCGCGCGGGCGCCGGGGTCGACGCCCTCTACGCGCCCCGACGCACCGTGCTCGACCGGCTGCTGGTCGACGCGGCCGCAGCGGCCGGCGTCGACGTCCTCCACGGGATGTCCGTGACCAGGCTGCTGCACGACCGTGGCGGCCGCGTCGGCGGTGTGCGCGCGCGGTCGCGCGCCGGGCGCCCGGTGGACCTTCGGGCCCGGATCACGGTGGGTGCGGACGGCATCCGGTCCACGGTCGCCCGACAGGCCGGTGCGTCCGTCCTGCGCCAGGGTCGCTCTCGTGGGGCCTTCCTGTACCGGTACTACGCGGACGCCCGCCCCGACGGGTACGAGCTGGCCTGGGGAGTGGGCGCCGCGGCCGGCTTCACCCCGACCAATGACGGGCTCACCTGTGTCTTCGTCGGGGCGCCGCCGGCGCGGCTGCGAGCGCTGCGCCGGGAGGGGACCGAGCGAGCGTTCACGACCCTGCTGGAGGGGGTCGCCCCGCGCCTGACGGACCGGGTGCGTTCCGCCGCGCCGGTCGGCCCGATGCGGGGCTGGGCCGGCGAGCCCGGCGTCGTCCGACGCTCGTGGGGCCCGGGCTGGGCGCTCGTGGGCGACGCAGGCTACGTCAAGGACCCGATCAGCATGCACGGCATGAGTGACGCCCTGCGAGACGCCGAGCTGTTGGCCGACGAGGTGCTCGAGGCGCTGTCCGGGGCGGTGCCGGAGGCAGTCGCCCTGGCGCGCTACCAGGGCCTGCGCGACCAGCTGTCGTGGAGCCTGTTCGACGCCACCGAGGCCCTCGCCTCCTACGAGTGGGACCTCGACCAGGTGCGTGTCGTCCTGCGCCAGGTCAGTGCCGCCATGAGCGAGGAGGTCGACCACCTCCAGGCCCGCCCCCTGCGCGAGCCTGCCGTCGCAGGGCACGGGTCCCTTTCCGCGCACCGCCGTTCGGGGTAGTGCCAGCCGGTTCGCGAGGGGCTGGCCGTCGGTGGGCGCGAGCATCCGGGTCCTCCGGACCTGCGAGGTGGCGCTCGACGCCGTCCCCGTGTCGCGGACGTCTGGCCGCGGCCGCGCAAGGCCGCCCACTGTGCCCGGCGCCGCCTCGTCGACGGTGCAACGGCGCTGGTGCTGCGCCGGGAGATGGTGACGCTGCTCGGCGACGCGAACGTGACCGTGGATGCCGTTCGGTTGAGTCGAGCCGGTGAGGCGGCGGTCCGCGCGGGCTCACCCACCGCGGCGGAGGCGGCGCTGGGGCACTACTGACCATCACCCCGATCACAGCGGCCGACCGAGAGGTCACGACATGGCCGGGAACCGCGACTCTCGCGGGCATTCTCGACCGATCACCTGCTGGCGTCGCGTCACCCGGGGACGGTGGGGGAAGGGCCCGGGAAGGCCGCCTCGGCAGAGTGGGCGCAGCCCGCCAGCGTGGTGCCGGCCCCGGTCCTCGGACCGTCCGGCCGCCCGCCACGGTGACGGTTCACCTCGACGCCGACCGGCTCGGGGCCGGCAGCACCACCTCACCCAAGGAACTCCCATGTACCAGCTCGACCCCGTCGGCCGGCTCGCGCCCAGCAGTCTCGACATCAGCCGCGCCGCAGCCCGCCGCCACACCCACCTGGCCGCCCTGCACACCGCTCCCGGCACCTCGTCATCGGCGCCCCACGGCCGTCCTGCGCCGGTCCGTTGGGCCCGCGTCGTCGTCGGCCGGGCGCAGGCCCTCGCCCGCAGGACCCGGAGCGTGCGCGCCACCGAGGTGCCCTGGTGACGACCGCTCACCTGGCGTCCAGACTCGGCCGGCGGGGGAACTCCCCGGCCGGCTCTGGATGGCCCGACCACGAGTACGTCAGGGGCTGGGGGCTGCTGGCCCAGGCCTTCGAGTCGGGTGACGTGCTGGCCCTGCGCGTCTTCCCCGAGGGCACGTTCGGCGGGTTCTGCGCCGTCTGGCACCGCGACCCTGCAGGGAGGTGGTCCATCCACGTCGACTCGGCGAACACCGAGACCGCCTGTCTCCGCTACTTCGGCGCTGCCGCCCACCACACCGGGCCCACCGGCATCCGGGTCGACTGGACCGGGCCGGCGTCGGTGCGGGTGACCATGGACCGGCCCTCACTGGACTGGACCTTCACGGCATCCACCACTCCGGTACTCGACGTGGTGAACGCAGTCAACTCCGCACTGCCCCAGGCCAGCTGGCGCCACCACTCGCTGGTGCGGGCGCGTGAGCTGGCCGCGTGGGCGCTCGGCCTGGGGCGCTTCCGGATGACGATGACCGCGCCCAGTGGGCACTACGGCACGCTGATGCCGGCAGCGATGTACTTCGTCGACAGCGCCCGAGCCGTGCTCGAGGGGCGGGACCTGGGCCGGCCGGTGCGGAGCCCAGACCTGCCGCGGATCGGTGCCGTGGAGCTGCCCGCCCGGGCCGTGCTGGCCACCGGTCAGGTGGTGTGGCGGGCGCCGGTTGCGGCACCGGCGGCGTTCGACGCGCAACAGGCCTGAAAGGGTGCGCCGGTTTGGAGCGGTGCATGCAGGCCGCCCCTCAGGCGTCGAGCCGCGGCCCGTGGCGGGTCGCCAGCTTTCCCTGGCTGCTCCGCAACCCGGTCTGCTCGCAGTTGAGGGCGGCGGCGATCTGCGCGGCCCAGGCGTCGATGGCCGGCCAGTCGCGGAAGTCGCCGGCCGGTAGGGCGGCCTTGCCTGTGGGGAGCAGGGCCAGCATGCGCTCGCCGACGGTGGCCGGTGGCGCCTCGGGGTCGTAGGCACCGAAGAAGACCTGAACGCCACGGGCCCGGACCAGCGCACTCAGCTCCCAGAACTCCTTGGGCTGGCAGGTGTGCAGCAGGTCGGCGCGGTCCTTGTCGAGCAGGTCGGCGCCCAGCGGTCCGCTGCTGAACAGCCACACCGGGCGCTCGCGCAGGGCGACCCGGTAGGTGCGCGCGAAGTCCGTCGCGTCCTGGTGCCAGTGCGACAAGTAGGCCGCGCCGCCGAGCACGACCGCGTCGAAGGCCCGCACGTCGCGGACCGCATGAACCGGCTGCGCCTCGGCGGGGATGCCGGCGTGGGACAGGTCTGCGGCGATGCGCTCGGCGATGCCCGCAGTGGCTCCGTGTCGGGTGGCGTAGGCAACGAGCACGACCATGTCGCATCACTCCCCAGGTCGGCGACGGACCCGGCCTGTCAATCCTTTCTACGCCCCGCAGAACCGGTTGGCTACCCCTCCGAGACGTACGGCACACGGGCGCCGTGCAGCGCCTCGGACGACCTCGCAGGTGACCTTCGGCAGGGGTCGCCAAACCTGCGACGGAGGCGGAGGATGACGGCGTGGAGACCTGGGACGCCCTGCGCTCGCGACGAAACGTCCGGCAGTTCACCGACCAGCCGGTTCCTGACGAGGTGCTCGACCGCATCCTCGAGGCCGGCCGCCGGGCGCCGTCGGCGAGCAACTGGCAGCCGTGGGACTTCGTGCTCGTCACGGACCGTGCGCAGCTGGTCGAGCTGGCCAAGGTCTGGCAGGGGGCCCGGCACGTGGCCGGGGCCGCGGCGGCCATCGCGATCGTGGCGCCCGACCCCGCGGACGACCGGCAGTCGGCCCTGCTGCAGTACGACCTGGGCCAGGCGACCTACGCGATGACGGTCGCCGCGGCCGACCAGGGCGTCGGCACGGGCCACGCGGCCGCCGCCGACCAGGAGCAGGCCAGAGCCGTGCTCGGGTTCCCGGAGGGGCACTTCCTGGCCTACGTGCTCTCGGTCGGCTACCCGTCGGACAAGCCGCTGGCCGTCATCGAGCGGCTGAACCGGCGGCCCTTCGAGGAGGTCGTGCACCGCGGACGCTGGTGACCCCGTCTCCTGGGCTCTGAGTCGCTCCTCGCGCCCAGCGCCTGCAGCAGGGTCGGGTCATCGTGCTCGTCGCGCCGCGCTCGCGACTCCCCACGGGCCCGCAGGTCGTCGTTGACGGCTGGGGCGCAGTGGCGGCTCAGCCTTGGTACGGCGGCGCCACCCCCCAGCCCCATCGCGGGGTCGGGGCCTGCTCCACGGGTCGCGCGTCGCGCTGGGAGTTCTCCATGGCCAGCCGGGTGCCCCACTCGAGGTAGCCGATGATCGCGGCGCGGAACTCCGGGTCGCCCGGCAGCTCGGCGTCGTCAGCGGCCAGGCTCATCGTGGCGGCGAACCGGTGGCGCTGTGCCGGTGTGATCGCGAGCCCGAGGTGGTGGCGGAGCATCGACTCGTACCCGCCGTGCTGCTCCGTGTACGTCGCTGGGCCTCCGAGCACCTCGGCCCACCATTTCGTGACGTTGGACCGGTGGTTGACCGACACCCCGCCCGGGAAGAAGACGGACAGCGCGTCGTCGGCCTCGACCCGGTCGTAGAAGCAGTCGATCATCCGGCGCAGCGCCACCAGGCCCCCGGCCCACTCGTACAGCGTCGGCAGTGCCGGCTCCTCGACGTGACTCATGGCGCCAGTTCACCCCACGGCGCCCCCGGGCGCACCCGGGGCGCCTCCCCGGACCTGCAGTGGATGCCATGCCGACCGCCTCGTCAGCGCGACGCTACGGCGCCAGGGCCCGACTGCACGTCTCAGCGCGCGCGTCGGACGTCGCGCTCGACACGGGTGAGGTCGATGCCGAACAGGCGCCCTCAACCCTCGTCCGGACGAGGCCCCCGGAGGTCTTCGCCGTGGGCCCCGGTGACGATCCGTGCCGTCCGCGCCGCTGCCGACGACGTGAGCCAGTGGTGGCGCTTGTCACACCGATTTCTTTGACGCTGGAACCATCGTTCCGGCTGTATCCGTCGCCGCAGGGGCACAGGGCCGAGGGGACGGCTGGACCGCCGCGGCGCCCTGAGCCTTCGCTGGCAGGGGTGGCCCACGTTTCCGCAGTTCCCACGCCGGTGCGCGTGACCGCGTGGTTGCCGGCCTGCACGAGGGGACCCGCGCACCGGTATCGCAGGGGAGTCGTCATACCCCCGGAGGTACAGGACCGCCCGTCGCATCGCGGTCGCTGTGCTGTGCCTTCTCTGGACCGTCCGAGGGATACCGGAACCACACGATCCTGCGACGCTGGTCGGGCAACAAGGCGTGTCCGCGTTGCAGGGGACGTACACGCGAAGCTCAAGGCGCTGTCGTATCCCCTGGAGGAACCGTGAACATGTTCAGCTCGGAACGGGCAAAGATCTCGAAGGTCGCATTACTGGCAGCTGGACTGACAGTCGTGACAATGGCGGCCACCGTCCATCCAACCGTCTCTGACGCACAGCCCTCCAGGGCTCGGGACTGCACGGCCTGCCACGCGGCCGGTGGGTCGACGACCGCCCGGGCCAGCACGACCACCCCTGCGCCCGGTACCAGCTACACCGTTGCCGTCGGTCTCGCGGCGAACCCGAACGGCGGGAACAGCGGCTACGCGATCGTCCCGGTCACCGCCGGCTCCGGCACCACGAACGGCGGCAACACCTCGTCCGCGCTGAGCTACACCGCGACCATGACGGCGCCGACCACTCCGGGCACGTACACCTATCACGTCTACACCAACCAGGGCCCCACGGACCCGGATGGCCAGGCGAGCGGCACCACCTACTCCATCACGGTTCCCGCGCCTGCGGTGCAGGTGACGACCACGACCGCCCTGGCGATGTCGCCCTCGACCGCCACCGCGACTGCTCCGGCAGCCCGCACGCTGAGCGCGACGGTCACCGGTGCTGGTGCGGCGGGCACGGTGCAGTTCTTCAACGGCGTGACCTCGCTCGGAACCGCCACGGTGGCGGCCGGGTCGGCGTCCCTGTCGCTGAGCAACATCCCCGTGGGCAGCTACTCCTACCACGCGGTGTTCACCCCCACTGATGCGGCCGCGTTCACCTCGAGCACCTCGGGCAATGTGGCCTTGACGGTCACTGCGGCCCCGCCGGTCCAGGTCACCACCACGACGGCCCTGGCGATGGCTCCCTCGACCGCGACAGCCGTTGCTCCGGCAGCCCGCACGCTGACCGCGACGGTCACCGGTGCTGGTGCGGCGGGCACGGTGCAGTTCTTCAACGGAGCCACCTCGCTCGGTACCGCCACCCTGGCGGCCGGCTCGGCGACCCTGTCGCTGAGCAACATCCCCGTGGGCAGCTACTCCTACCACGCGGTGTTCACCCCCACTGATGCGGCCGCGTTCACCTCGAGCACCTCGGGCAATGTGGCCTTGACGGTCACTGCGGCCCCGCCGGTCCAGGTCACC
>JBJMHU010000198.1:0-11986 GCA_045807225.1 Ornithinibacter sp.
TCGCCGAGCGAGCTGGTGCTCTCGCACGTCAGCCCGGTCGCCAACGACGACCTGGCGCCCGCCCCGACCGAGCAGCTCGCGGTGCCGGTGGTGCGGGCGACCGACGGCTACGGGCTGCTGCGCCAGGTGCGGATGATCTGGAACCAGCGGTAGCGTCGGCCCATGCCCGAGCTGCCCGAGGTGCAGGCCCTCGTCCACTTCCTCGGTGAGCGCACCGACGGGCTCGTCGTGACCGGGGTCGAGCTCGGCTCGATCTCGGTGCTCAAGACGTTCACCCCGCCGCCGCAGGCCTTGGTCGGTGCTCCGGTCGACGGCGTGTCACGCCACGGCAAGTTCCTCGACATCGACTGCGGCGGAACGCACCTCGTGTTCCACCTGGCGCGGGCGGGGTGGCTGCGCTGGTCCGACGCGATGCCGGCCACGGTGCTGCGGCCGGGCAAGTCGCCGATCGCGCTGCGGGTGCGCTTCGACGACGGGTCGGGGTTCGACCTCACCGAGGCGGGCACCAAGAAGCGGCTGGCGGCCTATGTCGTGAACGACCCGACGACCGTGCCCGGCATCGCCACGCTGGGGCCCGACCCGCTGGCCGACGCGTTCACCCTCGAGGTGTTCGCGGCCATCGCGGCGTCGCACCGGATGCAGGTCAAGGGGATGCTGCGCGACCAGTCGATCATCGCCGGGGTCGGCAACGCCTACTCCGACGAGGTGCTGCACGTCGCCAAGCTGTCGCCGTTCGCCATCGCCGCCACCCTCGACCCCGGTGCGGTCGAGCGGCTCTACACGGCGCTGCGGGGCACGCTGGCGGCCGCGGTGGCCGCGGCATCCGGCAAGCCGGCGAAGGAGCTCAAGGACGCCAAGCGGGCCGGCATGCGGGTGCACGGGCGCACCGGCGAGATCTGCCCCGAGTGCGGCGACGTGGTGCGCGAGGTGTCGTTCGCCGACTCCTCGCTGCAGTACTGCGCCACCTGCCAGACCGGCGGCAAGCCGCTCGCCGACCGGCGCACGAGCAAGTTCCTGAAGTAGCCCCCACCCGTCCCGACTTTGTCGCCCGGTGCGGCAACCTCCACCTCGGCACCACAACCGTTCCGGTGCTGACCTGAAGTATTCGGGGCGAAGGTCGTTTGGCATGCTTGCGGGATGAGTGTCTTCCCGGAGGTTCCCGTCACCGCGCTGCCCGACGACGCCGTGGTCCTCGACATCCGCGAGCAGGACGAGTGGGACCGCGGGCACGCCCCGACCGCGGTGCACATCCCGATGTCGGAGCTGCCCGGCCGGGTCGACGAGCTGGCGCCGTTCCTCGACGCCGACGAGCCGCTCGTCATCACCTGCCGCTCGGGTGGCCGGGTGCAGCGCGTGATGCCGTGGCTGGCGCAGCAGGGCTACGAGGTGGCCAACATGACCGGCGGCATGCGGGCGTGGCACGCGGCCGGCAAGCCGATGGAGACCGCCGACGGCAGCTCGCCGCAGGTGCCGTGAGGCGGTTCGCTCGCCCCGGCCTCACGCGGCGCTGAGGAAGAACGCCACCGCGAAGCCGAGCACGGTGAGCAGCCCGACCATCCGGCCGGCGTGCTCGACGGCCTCCGGCATCATCGTGTCGGCCAGCATGGTGAGGATGGCGCCGGCCGCGAAGGTCTGGATGAACGCCACGGTCTCCTCCGACGCCCCGCCGAGCAGGGCGTACCCGGCGAGCGAGGCCAGGGTCGACGCCCCGACCACCAGTGACCACAGCCCGAAGATCCAGCCGGTCGACCGCCCGGACGCCTTGAGCCCCGTCGTCGCCGACATCGACTCGGGGATGTTCGACAGGAACACGGCCGCGACCATGGCCGTGCCCACCCCGCCCCCGCCGATCAGGCTGATGCCGATCGCCGCCGACTCGGGGATGCCGTCGAGCAGCGCCCCGAGCACCAGGGCCATGCCGCTGGTCGCGGCCGCGCCCGAGGCCGCCGATGTGCTCGTCGACGACCCGCCGGATGCCGGGTGGCCGGTGTCGGATGCCGGCTCGGGAAGGCGCACGCCGCCGTGCACCGGGCTCTTGCGCCGGTGCCCACCCTGCCGGTCGATCAGCCAGTCGCCGGTGAAGAAGGTGAGGGCACCCGCGGCCAGGCCGAGCGCCGCGGCGATGCTGCCGGCGGAGCGGTAGGCCTCCTCGGTGAGCTCGAAGGCGACCGCGCTGATCAGCACTCCGGCACCGAACGCCATCACCAGCCCGATGGCCCGCAGCCCCACCTTGAGGTAGAGCCCCAAGAGGGCGCCGACCAGCAGGGCGGCGCCGCCGACGAACCCCCAGAACGCTGCCTCGAGCACGCGCCCCAACCTAGCGGCGCGACCCGGCGCGACACGGCCTAGCGTCGTCTGCGGATGTATGCCGTCAGCGCTAGAGAGCCGTATACCCTCCGATCGTGGACCCGATCCGGAACCCCTACGCCCCTGGCGCCGGGCAGCGCCCGCCCGAGCTCGCCGGCCGTGACGAGCAGCTCGACGCCTTCGACGTGGTGCTCGAGCGGGTGGCCCGCGGGCGACCGGAGCGCTCGATCGTGCTCACCGGGCTGCGGGGTGTCGGCAAGACCGTGCTGCTCAACGCGCTGCGCTCGGCGGCGGTGCGGGCCGGCTGGGGCACCGGCAAGCTCGAGGCCCGCCCCGAGCAGTCGCTGCGTCGCCCGTTGGCCTCGGCCGTGCACCAGGCGCTGCGCGAGCTCGGTCCCGCCGGCGGAGCGGGAGAGCACGCCCTCGGCGTCGTCAAGGCGTTCGCCCAGCGCGAGCCCGCGAGTGGCCCGGGGCGTGGTGCGGCCAAGCTGCGCGACCGGTGGAACCCCGGCATCACGGCGCCCGCCGTCACCGGGCGGGCCGACTCGGGGGACATCGAGATCGACCTGGTCGAGCTGCTCTCCGACCTCGGTGGCACGGCGGCCGACACCGGCCGCGGCATCGCGGTGTTCATCGACGAGATGCAGGACCTGGGCGCCGACGACGTCTCGGCGCTCTGCGCCGCCTGCCACGAGATCTCGCAGTCACGGCTGCCGGTCATCGTCGTCGGTGCCGGGCTGCCTCACCTGCCCGCGGTGCTGTCCGCCTCGAAGTCGTACTCCGAGAGGCTGTTCCGCTACTCCCGCATCGACCGGCTCGACCGTGCCGCCGCCGACGTCGCCCTCGCGCTCCCGGCCGAGGACGAGGGTGCCGGGTTCACCCCCGAGGCGCTTGACGCAATGTACGCGGCGACCGGTGGCTACCCCTACTTCATCCAGGCCTACGGCAAGGCGGTCTGGGACCTGGCCCCGGCATCCCCGATGACCGCAGACGACGTGGCCGTGGCCGCCCCCGAGGCGGAGTCCGAGCTGGCCGTCGGGTTCTTCGGCTCGCGCTTCGAGCGCGCCACCCCCGGCGAGCGCGAGTACCTGCGCGCGATGGCAGACGTCGCGATCGAACTCGGTGACGACACGGATGCCGTGCCGACCGCCGACGTCGCGGCCCACCTGGCGCGCAAGCCGCAGTCACTGTCGCCGGCGCGCGACGCGCTGCTCAAGAAGGGCCTGATCTACTCGGGGGAGCGTGGCCGGATCGCCTTCACCGTGCCGCACTTCGGCCGCTACCTGCGGGAGCACGCCTGAGCGACCGGGTCAGCGGCGAGCGATCACGGGCGAAGCCTCCCTCACGTATCGGCGCTGCCTGACGCCGCTGCTCGCTCCATGGCGCGTTCGAGGGCGTTGGGGAACCGTTGCTGGAAGTCGAGGATGGCGACCCACTCCGGGGTGACGAAGACACGCGTCATCTGGGGGGAGATCTGCCGCAGGTTCTCCAGCCAGGCGCGACCGGCCTGCTCACCCTGCGTCCTCAGGGTCATGGCCTCGTACTCAGGGGGAATCCCGTCGACGACGTCGGTGCGCACGCTGCCGCGGATCTGGAGCACGTTGTAGGGCATCGTGTCGGTGTCGATGGACACAGCGACCCTGGCGCCGTCCACCAGCGCCTTCGTCTTGGGTGCATCGCTCGAGGTGCCGAGCACGATCTCGGTGCCGTTCCAGTGGAAGCCGATGGGCACCACTCGAGGCGTCCCGTCGGTCCAGACGTAGGCCAACCTGGCCGGTGCCGTCGACTGCAGCAGTCGCTGGGCCACCGGATGGTTCAGGAGGCCGAGGTCACCCTGGCGTGTCGTCATTGCCACTCCCCTCAACCACCGCAGAGCCCCGTAGCACCCTTCAGATTCCTCCTGTCGCCGGGAAGGGTCAATCCCCGCCTGATCGAGCCGATGCCGGAAGGCCGCCTACCGCCGTGTACCCGGCGCGGCGACGCTCCGCACGCCGGTCAGGAGGTGTTCCTCGCTCCCGCTCCGGCACGACGCCGTAGACTCAGTGGGGCTGTCTGACGCTAGGGGTGGAGTTCGCGTGACGCATGGCCTACCGACGTTCGACCTGGTGATTGCCGCCAACCGCCTACCGGTCGACTTCGTCGTCGGTGTTCAGGGCGAGGGCGCCTGGCAGCGCAGTCCCGGCGGTCTGGTCTCCGCCATGGAGGGGGCGATGGCGGGTCGGGACGCTGCCTGGGTGGGCTGGGCCGGCGAGCGGGGGTCTGCGCCGGAGCCGTTCCAGGAAGGTGATCTCTTCATGCGTCCGGTGCCGTTGAGCGCGGTCGAGGTCGAGGAGTACTACGAAGGCTTCAGCAATGACACCCTGTGGCCCGTCTACCACGACGTGATCGTCCAGGCGTCGTTCCACCGCCAGTGGTGGAACACCTACCAGGTGGTCAACCGCCGCTTCACGCAGGCGATCGCCGAGGTGGCTTCGACGGGGGCCACCGTGTGGCTGCACGACTACCAGCTGCAGCTGGTGCCCGCGATGCTGCGCGCGCTGCGGCCGGACGTGCGCATCGGGTGGTTCAACCACATCCCCTTCCCACCGGTCGAGCTCTTCGCCCAGGTGCCGTGGCGCGGTGCGTTGATCGAGGGACTCCTGGGAGCGGACTTCCTGGGTTTCCAGCGCGTTGCGGACGCCGAGAACTTCCTGCGCGCGTGCCGCCGCCTGCTGGGGCTGACGACCAAGGGCGACACCGTGGCCTTCACTCCACGTGGTGGTGGCCCGGAGCGGCGGGTGCGGGCCAGCGCGATCCCGATCTCGGTGGACTTCCGAGGCCTGTCCGCGCTGGCCGCGACCCCGCAGGTGCAGGCGCGGGCGGCGGAGATCCGTGCCTCGCTGGGCTCGCCGGAGATCCTCATGCTGGGTGTCGACCGTCTGGACTACACCAAGGGGATCCGGCACCGCCTGAAGGCCTACGGGGAGCTGTTGCAGGAGAAGGCCCTGGTCCCACCCCAGGTGACTCTCACGCAGGTGGCGACGCCCACCCGGGAGCGTGTGGACGCCTACCGCCTCCTGCGCGATGAGGTGGAACGGACGGTCGGCCAGATCAACGGCGAGTACGAGGTGCTGGGCTCCACCCCGATCCACTACCTGCGCCACTCCTACCCTCGCGAGGAGATGGCCGCGCTGTACGTGGCCGCCGACATCATGCTCGTGACGCCGTTGCGGGACGGCATGAACCTCGTCGCCAAGGAGTACGTCAGCTGCCGCAACGACCTCGGCGGTGCCCTGGTGCTCTCGGAGTTCGCCGGTGCCTGGCACGAGCTGCACCAGGCCTTCATCTGCAACCCGCACGACATCGAGGGACTGAAGCAGACGATCATGAGCGCCGTCAACGCCCCGGCCGAGGAGCGTCGCCGCCGAATGCGGGCCATGCGCAAGCGCGTGGCTGACCACGACGTGCAGCGCTGGGCGTGCCGTTACCTGGACGCGCTGGCCGCAGCGCCGTCGAGACCGCAGCCCCCGATCCGGTCCGCTGACCAGGAGGAGTCCGGGGGGGACTCCACCAGCCGCGCCACGCCGTCGGCAGGAGACCGCGCGTCGGAGCGGGTCGGCCGTTGAGCCCGATGGACCAGGAGCTTCGCACCGCGCTGAGCGACCTCGCCGCCAGGCCTCGAGTGCTCGTCGCCGTCGACTTCGACGGCACGCTTGCGCCGCTGGTTGCCGACCCGCTCCAGGCGCACGCCGTGGCGGGTGGTCTCGAGGCGTTGCGGGATGCGGCGGCGCTCGCCGGCGTCACGGCCGCGATCGTCTCGGGTCGCGACCTGGCCACCTTGGAGCTGTTGACGTCCATCGCCCGGCACGAGGGCATCCACCTCATCGGCAGTCACGGCGCCGAAGTCACACCTCCGCCTGGGTCGGACGCACCGTCGAGCACTGCTGCTCCCGTGGACAGCTCGGCGACATCCCTGTTGAACACCGTGCGCAGCGAGCTGGAGGCGATCAGATCGCGTCATCCTGCGGCGCGAGTGGAGTACAAGCCCACTGCCGTCGTCCTCCACACCCGAGGTATGGAGCCGTCCGCGGGAGAGGATGCCCGCCGAGCCGCCCAGGACGTGGGCGTACGCCATCCCGAGGTCCACGTCCTGCCCGGCAAGGAGGTCGTCGAGCTGTCCGTGTCCCCGGCCGACAAGGGCACTGCAGTGGCGAACCTGGCGGTCGAGTCCCGTTCCGACGCGACCCTGTATGTCGGGGACGACGCCACCGACGAGCGCGCATTCGCCGCCCTCGCCCCGACGTCGGGCGACGTGACGATCAAGGTGGGCACCGGGACGACGCGGGCGCTGCACCGGGTCGCTGACCCCGAGGCCGTCGTGGAGGTGCTCGAGTACCTCATCGACGAGAGGCGCCTGAAGGGGTGACTGCCCACCTGCGGCCGAAACCGGTCGGGTGAGCAGCCTCGGGTCACCAGTTCGCTCACGGCCCGGCCGTGCGCCCTCGCCACCGAGGACGAGTCGCGCTCTAATGGACAGATGCCCTCCAAGCGGCGGGTTCCAACCCAAGTGGTCGAGTCCTGGTTTCGCTCGGCCGCTGCCGGTGTGCGGGCGGAAACGGTCACGGCCCCCATCACACTGCCCGCCGATGCCCTGCGTGACCACCGAGACGCTCATCCCCTGGCACGGGTGTTCCCGCTGCTCGACGACGTTCTCGGCCAGGCCGCTCGTGACAGTGACGCCATCATGGCCGTCTCCGACGCTGCCGGGCAGCTGTTGTGGGTCAGCGGGTCACCGAGCGGGTTGCGCCGAGCAGAGGCGGTCGGCTTCATCGAGGGCAGCAACTGGGACGAGCGGATGGCCGGCACCAACGCGCCCGGCATGGCGTTGGCCCTCGACACATCGGTGCAGGTCACCGGTGCGGAGCACTTCCGCCACTCGATGCACCGGTGGAGCTGCGCTGCGACGCCCATCCACGATCCCACCACGCACGCACTGCTCGGCGTGCTGGACATCACCGGGGGCGACAACATCGTGGTGCCACAGACCAACGCGCTGGTGCGCGCCGCGGCCCGCCTGGCCGAGTCCGAGCTCGCGCGGGAGGCGCTCGCTCGGCGCGCGCGGGATGCCCAGCCGTCAACGGGCCACCTGGCCGTGACCCTGGACTCGCTCGGCCGAACGCACGCCCTGCTGATGATCGAGGACGGTCACCGAAGGCGGCACACGCTTCGCCTCAGCCCTCGGCACAGCGAGATCCTGCTACTGCTGGCGTCGACCGCACGTGGGCTCACGGGTGATGAGCTGGCGGTGCTGCTCTACGTCGAAGACAGCAGCACCTCGACGCTGCGAGCCGAGCTCAACCGGCTTCGTCGGCTACTGGGTGAGGAGCTGTTCGCCTCACGCCCGTACCGGCTCATGGCCGAGTGCACCGCCGACTCGCTGCTCGTGGAGGCCCACCTGGCAAGGGGTGACGTGGTCGCCGCGCTTCGCCGCTACCGGGGTCCGCTGCTGCCTGCCTCGGTCGCCCCGGGGGTGGTGCGGATGCGGGAGCACCTCGAGGCCTCGTTGCGGCACGCCGTGCTCAGCTCTCGTGAGCCGGACCTCATGTCCAGCTGGACCCGCTCGGCGTGGGGCGCAGACGACTACGACATGTGGCAGGCCCAGCTCGAGGTGCTGGGCACCTCCTCTCCGCTGCGGCCGATCGCGGCCGGGCAGCTGGCCCGGCTCGACCGTGAGTTCGGGCTTCCGGTCACGCGCGTGGGGCGGCCGCACCAGCCCTGAGCAGGGGCGCAACGTTGTCGCAACCTGCGCGGCCCTAGCGTCGCTGTTGTTCGCGACAACGACGTCGAAAGGGACCACCCATGACACACATGCACGCAGCGGTCGTCGAGGAGTTCGGCACCAAGCTGACCATCCAGGACCTCCCCATCCCGGTCCCCGGACCCGGCCAGGCGCTGGTCAAGCTCATCGCCAGCGGGGTCTGCCACACCGACCTCCACGCGGCTCACGGCGACTGGCCGGTCAAGCCGACCCCGCCGTTCATCCCCGGCCACGAGGGGGTCGGCGAGGTCGTCGCCCTCGGCGAGGGTGTCACGCACCTGCAGGTCGGCCAGCTCGTCGGGAACGCGTGGCTCTTCTCGGCCTGCGGTGAGTGCGAGTTCTGCGCCACGGGCTGGGAGACCCTGTGCGAGAAGCAGCAGAACTCCGGCTACAGCGTGGACGGCTCCTTCGGCCAGTACATGCTCGTCGACGCCGCCTACGCCGCGCTGATCCCCGAGGGGGCGGACCCCGTCGACGTCGCCCCGATCCTCTGCGCCGGCGTCACCGTCTACAAGGGGCTGAAGATGACCGAGGCCCGCCCCGGGCAGTGGGTCGTCATCTCCGGCATCGGTGGGCTCGGCCACATCGCGGTCCAGTACGCCACGGCCATGGGCCTGCGCGTCGCCGCCGTCGACATCGACGACGACAAGCTCGCCCTCGCCACACGGCACGGAGCCGAGCTGGTGGTCAACGCCCGCACCCAGGACCCCGTCGAGGCCATCCAGGCCGCCACCGGCGGCGCCCACGGCATCCTCGTCACCGCCGTCCACCCCGACGCCTTCGGCCAAGCCATCCACATGTCCCGGCGCGGCGGCACGATCGTCTTCAACGGCCTGCCCCCCGGCGACTTCCCGGCATCCATCTTCGAGGTGGTGCTCAAGGGGCTCACCGTCCGCGGCTCCATCGTCGGCACCCGCCAGGACATGGTGGAAGCACTCGACTTCTACGCCCGGGGTCAGATCCACCCCACCGTGGCGACCCGCAAGCTCGACGAGATCAACGAGATCTTCGACGAGATGGGCAAGGGGATGATCGACGGCCGCATCGTCATCGCCTACTGACACCGTAGAGTCCGCCGCCCGGGGTGCCCCGCGCAGTTGGGGCTCCCCGGTGCGGCCCCCTGCCACCCTGGTTGTGCGCCCGGCTCAGGCGCGACACACGGCGCGCTCGGCGGGGCAGCACCGTGCCGGGACGGCACGCTTGGCACACTGGGCGGCATGGGTGAGGGCATGGGGGGCGGCCGACGCACCGACGTCCGCCGCTACTACGACGCCAACACCTGGAAGTTCCTGCTCAGCGGCAGCCAGCGCGCGATCCACCGTGAGCTGTGGGGGCCCGGCGTCACCAACCGCAGCGAGGCCGTGCACCACGCCCACGCGCTGGTCCTCGCTGAGCTGGGCCAGGACGACCGGCGCGTGCTGGACCTGGGATGCGGGGTCGGCACGGCCGCGCTCTACCTCGCGGACCGGATGCCGGTCGAGGTGGTCGGCGTCTCGATCAGCCCGGAGCAGGTGCGCCTCGCCGAACGCTATGCGGCGCAGGGCGGCCCGCGGCCCGGCACGGTGCGGTTCCGGGAAGCCGACTTCACCGATCTCCCGGGTGACCTCGCCGCGTTCGACCTCGCCTTCGCGATCGAGTCGTTCGTGCACGCCGACCCGGCCACCGCGTTCTTCCGCGAGGCCGCCCGCGTGCTGCGCCCCGGAGGTGCGCTGGTCATCATCGACGACGTCCGCACGGGCGACCCGTCCGACCCACGGCTGGCCGACTTCCGCGCCGGGTGGCACGCACCGAACGTCGTGTCGGTCGACGAGGCGGCCGCCCTTGCCGCCGATGCCGGACTGACGCTGGTCGGCTCCCGGGACCTCTCGCCTCTTCAGAGGCTCCGGCGACCGCGCGACCGCGTCATCCACGCAGCCCAGCCACTGCTCCGCCTCGGTCGCGGCCGCTCGATGTGGGCCGACTCGATGGTCGGCGGCGACGCCCTGCAGCGTTGCCACCTCGACGGCGTGCTCGAGTACCGCCTGCTGCGCTTCGTCAGCACGACCGCGGGGTAGCCCCACGTGCACGTGGCCCGCAGGATCCGTTGCAGGACCATGCGGGCCGTCCGTACATCGACAAGGGCTCCCGCTGCAGGGGGTACGGGAGTCCCTGTCGATCCGGTACCACCGTACTCCGCTGTGGGAGAGCCAAATGCCACTCGGAGTGGTGGCACTCAACGCACTCTCAGGACTCCTCCCCAGAGCACGTCGCGCACCTCATGGCTCGGCGAGCCGGACGGAGTCGGCACCAGCCCATCCCCGAGGGGCTCCTCAGCTGCTCGTGAGGATGACGAGCTGCTGCGTCGCGCGTGTCATGGCGACATAGCGGTCGACAGCCCCCTCGATGCCGCCGCCGAAGCGGTGCGGGTCGACCAGCACCACGAGGTCGAACTCCAGGCCCTTCGCCAGCTGCGGCGTGAGTGAGCGGACCCGTGGACCGGTCACGAACGTCGGGTCGCCGATGACGCAGGCGACCCCCTCGTCGTGCGTCGCCAGCCAGCCGTCGACGACGCCGGCCGCCTTGGATGCCGCCCCATGAAGGACCGGAACACCGTTGTCACGCACCGAGGTAGGCACGTTGGCGTCCGGGACAGCGGCCCGGATGACAGGCTCGGCCTCGGCCATCACCGCACTCGGCGTGCGGTAGTTGACGTTCAGCGACGCGACGTCGACCTGCCGCAGGCCGGCCCGCTGGAGCCGCTCCTGCCACGACTCGGGGAACCCGTGCCGCGCCTGGGCGCGGTCGCCGACGATGGTCAGGCTGCGCGACGGGCAGCGGGCGAGCACCATCTGCCACTCGGCGTCGGTCAGCTCCTGGGCCTCGTCGACGACCACGTGGGCGAACGGCCCGGCGAGGGGGTCGGCCTCGGCACGCGGCACGGCATCCTCGTCGACGAGCGCCGTGCGCAGGTCCTGGCCGCGCAGCATCGACATCACGTGCAGCTCCGAGTCGTCGCTCGCGATGAGGTCGGTGACCACGTCGGCCATCCGATCGCGTTCTGCGGCGTCGGCTGCCTCCCGGCGGGCGCGGCGTGCTGGTGCCTCGGGGTCGCCGAGGCGTCGCCGGGCGGCGTCGAGCAGCGGCAGGTCGGCGGTCGTCCACGCCGTGGGGTCCTCGCGCTGCAGGGCGAAGATCTCGTCGCGCTCGAGCCAGGGTGCGCAGCGGCGCAGGTAGGCGGGCACGGACCACAGGTCGCCGACCAGGTCGGTCGGTTCGATGAGCGGCCAGGCCCGGGCGAACGCCTGCGCCAGGTTCCGGTCGGCCGACAGCGCCCGGCGGAACCTCTCCGACGGGTCGGTCGCCGTGATGCCGTACGCGTCGAAGTCCTCACCCTGGCCCGCGTCGTCATCGGGCCACCCGGCATCCGCGCCGTCGTCGGCCTCCGCGCGCAGCTTGTCGACGAGGATGCCGAGCAGTGCCTCCCAGACCACGTCGCGGCTCTCGTTGTGGGCAGCGCCCGGCGCGGGCGCGTCGAACGCGTCGGCCCAGTCGGCCGTGCCGACCCAGACGTCACCGAGCGGGGTGCTCACCTCCATCCCGTGCGTCGGGGGCTCCTCGTAGAGGCGCACCGCGGGCTCGATGGCGGCCACGAGACGCGCGTCCGCCTTGAGCCGGGCCACCGCAGGGTCGGCCTCGTCGCGGGCCGCGGCCCCCTCCGGCACGAGGTCGCGCAGCGTGCAGGTCTGCACTCCCTCCTCGCCGAGGCTGGGTAGGACGTCCGAGACGTAGGACAGGTAGGGCTGGTGCGGCCCGACGAAGAGCACCCCACCGCGGCGGTGGCCCAGGCGAGGGTCGGAGTAGAGCAGGAAGGCGGTGCGGTGCAGGGCGACGACGGTCTTGCCG
>JBJMHU010000199.1:0-4070 GCA_045807225.1 Ornithinibacter sp.
GTCCCGTCCCACCGCCACGGCAGCCCTCCCTCGGCGCCCACCTCCCCGACTTCGTGCGACGTGGGTGTGGTCCTGCCCGGCATCCGTCTGGTCCGCCCCGTCCACCCAACCCCGCACCGCCGCCGTGCGCACCGCCGCCGGCGGCGCCTGGAAGAAGCTCACCGCCACGCGACGAAGCACCTGCGCCGACCCGTCCTCGAGCCGGTCGACCGTCGACAACACGCCGTGACGGCCGGAGCCCGCACGGCGTGCTGTCTACTCCCGTCCGGGCGGGTCGAGGAGGGCGCCCGTCGACTCCGGGTCGCCGGCGACCGTCCCCCGGGCGAGCAGCGCGGCCTCCCGCTGCTCGACGATCGCCGTGCAGGCCGCCAGGAAGCGCTCCATGCTCGCGCCGGGGCTGGTGTCACCGAAGTAGTGCCGCACCAGGGCGGCGTGCACGTCATCGGGGTGCTGCACCGCCGCGGCCACCACCTCGGCGCCGCGCCCGGCATCCGCGGCATCGAGCAGGGTGAGCTCGCGCACCAGGCCCGACACGGGCAGCTCGGCCCGTGGCTCGCCGGGGCGGGTCACGACCAGGGGCTTGCCCGTGGCGAGCCAGTCGTAGGCCACCGCGGAGATGTCGGTGATGCACACGTCGGCCGCCCGGACCTGCCAGCCGAACGGCCCGGTGGTGTCGGCGAGGTGCTGGGCACCGGCATCCGCGGCGTTGGCCTCACGGATGAGGCGCAGCACCTCCTCGTGGGCGGCGCGGTAGGCGGGCACGGTCTTGCCCAGGCGAGGGTGCGGGCGGTACACCAGCCGGATGCCGGGGTCCGCCACCAGCGAGCGCACGAGCGGCACGCCGTGGGTCGCCACCGACGAGTAGCGCATGCTCGGCACGTCGCCCTCGGTGGTCGGGGCGTAGAGCACGACCGTGCGGCCGTCGCGGGGCAGGGCCGGGCCGGTGGAGTGCACGTCGACCTGGGGCCGGCCCACCTCGACGAGCGAGGACTCGTCGAAGCCGATGAGCTTGCGCAGGATGCGTTCACGGGCAGCCTGCCCGGCGATGAAGACGTGGTCGTAGGCCTTGAGCTGGTTGCTCGACATGTAGTCCTTGTCGGACTCGCCGTGGCAGACGAACACGTGGGCGGGCGTCGCGAACCGCATGGCGGGAAAGTTCTGCTGGTTCTGGTTGACGTAGAAGAAGACCCGCACCGGGTGCCGGTCGAGGAACCGCTCGACGTGCTCGATGCTGTCGCAGTGCACCACGGGCAGCGGGCAGTCCTGCAGCAGCAGGGCGGTGGAGGCCCACTTGCGCGTGACGACGGCGACGCGGTGGTGCTCGGCGAGACGGCGCATCGGCTCGTACCACTGGTCGACCTGGTAGAGGTTGTCAGGCAGGTCCGGGAAGTAGACGACCGCCGTGAGGGTGCCGTCGGCGACGACCGGCCGGGTGGCCAGCAGCCGTCGCGCTGCTCGCCGCCCGCGCAGGGAGTTGATCGCGCGGGTGCCGAGGTGCCGGGCCTTGGCGACGTCGGCAGCCAGCCCCATCAGACGGTGAACCGGTCCGCGACGTCGAGGGCGCGGTCGAGCATGTCGAGCCCCTCGGCCATCTCCTCCGCGGTCGTCGTGCACGGCGGCACCACGTGGGTGCGGTTGAAGTGCACGAACGGCCACAGCCCCTCGGCCTTGCAGGCGGCGGCGAAGTCGTTCATCGGCGCGGCGGCCGCACCGCCGGCGTTGTACGCCACCAGCGGCTCGCGCGTGCCGGCATCCTTGACCAGCTCGAGCGCCCAGAAGAAGCCGAGCCCGCGCACCTCGCCGACGCTCGGGTGCTTGTCGGCGATCTCGGCCAGGCGCGGCGCGATGACGGTGTCGCTCACCTTGCGGACGTTCTCGAGGATGCCCTCCTCCTCGAAGATCCGGATCGACGCCACGGCGGACGCGCAGGCCAGCGGGTGGCCCGAGTAGGTGAGGCCGCCGGGGAAGGCGCGCTCGGCGAAGGTGTCGGCGACGGCGTCGGAGATGACCACGCCACCGAGCGGCACGTAGCCGGAGTTGACGCCCTTGGCGAAGCAGATCAGGTCGGGGGTGACGCCCCAGTGGTCGACGGCGAACCACTCGCCGCAGCGGCCGAAGCCGGCCATGACCTCGTCGGCGATCCAGATGATGCCGTGCTCGTCGCAGATCTCGCGGACGCCGGCGAGGTAGCCCTCCGGCGGCACGAGGATGCCGTTGGTGCCCACCACGGTCTCGAGCATGATCGCCGCGATCGTCGAGGGGCCCTCCACCATGATCGTGTCGCGCAGGTGCTGCAGGGCGCGCTCGCACTCCTGCGCCTCACTGGTGGCGTGGAAGGCCGAGCGGTAGGGGTAGGGCCCCCAGAAGTGCACGATGCCGCTCATGCCCGGCTCGCTCGGCCAGCGGCGCGGGTCGCCGGTGGCGGTGATGGCGCCGGCCGTGGCCCCGTGGTAGCTGCGGTAGGTCGTGAGCACCTTGTGGCGGCCGGTGTGCAGGCGCGCCATCCGCATGGCGTTCTCGGTGGCCTCTGCGCCGCCGTTGGTGAAGAACACCCGGTTGAGCGTGCCGGGCGCGAGGTCGGCGATGAGCCGCGCTGCCTGCGAACGCGACTCGTCGGCGAAGCTCGGCGCGATGGTGCACTGGCGGGCCGCGGCCTCCTGGATCGCCGCGACCAGCTTGGGGTGCTGGTAGCCGATGTTGACGTTGACCAGCTGGCTGGAGAAGTCGAGGTAGCGCTTGCCCTCGAAGTCCCAGAAGTGGCTGCCCGAGGCACCGGCGATCGGCAGGGGGTTGATCAGGGCCTGCGCCGACCAGGAGTGGAACACGTGGGCGCGGTCGTCGCGCGAGACCTGCGCGCCCCGCTCGGGGTCGGCGGTGATCTGCGGCTCGGGGAAGGTGCTCATCGGGCGGTCGCCTCTCGGTGCGGCTCAGGACGGAAGGGTGAAGATCGTGCGGTGCCACGCCTTGTGGGCGACCGCGGTGTTGTCGTGCATGACGTGCTTGATGTTCGTGTACTCGTCGAACGAGTAGGCCGACATGTCCTTGCCGAAACCACTGTGCCGGTGACCACCGTGCGGCATCTCGCTGATGATCGGGATGTGGTCGTTGACCCACACGCAGCCGGCCCGGATCTCGCGGGTGGCCCGGCCGGCGCGGTAGGTGTCGCGGGTCCACGCGGAGGCCGCGAGCCCGAACTCGGTGTCGTTGGCCAGCCGGATGGCCTCGTCGTCGTCGTCGAACGCCACGACGGCGAGCACCGGGCCGAACACCTCGTCGCGCCAGATCTCGGAGTCGAGCGGCACGTCGCTGACCAGGGTCGGCTCGTAGTAGCAGCCGCGGGCGAGGTCGCCGGTGGGGGTGGCGCCTCCGGTGACGACCTTCGCGTAGCCGCGTGCGCGCTCGACCATGCCGGCCACCTTGGCCTGGTGGGCGGGCGAGCTGAGCGGGCCGAGGTCGGTGGCCTCGTCATCCGTGGCGCCCAGGCGCACCGAGGCCATCAGGTCGGCGACGCCCTGCACGAACGCGTCGTGCACCGAGCGGTGCACGATGGCGCGGGTGGCGGCGGTGCAGTCCTGGCCGGCGTTGATGAGGGATGCCGCGACCGCGCCGTGGACGGCCGCCTCGAGGTCGGCGTCGTCGAAGACCACGAACGGCGCCTTGCCGCCGAGCTCGAGGTGCACGCGCTTGCCCGTGGCGGATGCCGTGGCCATCACCTGGCGCCCGACGGCGGTGGAACCCGTGAAGCTGGTCATGGCGACGTCGGGGTGGCCCACGAGGTGCTGGCCCGCCACCGGGCCGGTGCCGGTGAGGACGTTGACGACGCCGGCCGGGGCGCCGGCGTCGGTGAACGCCTCGGCGAAGAGGATCGAGGTGAGGGGGGTGATCTCGGCCGGCTTGAGCACGATGGTGTTGCCCGCGGCGATGGCGGGAAGCACCTTCCAGGCGGCCATCTGCAGCGGGTAGTTCCACGGGGCGATCGAGCCGACGACGCCGACCGGCTCGCGGCGGATCGAGCTGGTGTGGTCGCCGGAGTACTCGGCGCTGGCCATGCCGTCGAGGCGGCGGGCGGC
>JBJMHU010000200.1:0-20118 GCA_045807225.1 Ornithinibacter sp.
GGGCAAGATCCTGCGCAAGACGATGCGCGAGATGGCCGACGGCAAGACGCCCACGGTGCCCGGCACCATCGAGGACGTCGGCGTGCTCGACGCCCTCGCGTCGGTGCTGCGCCCCGGCGGCTGACGAACGGCCACCCAGGACTTCAACACAGGGATGCCGGGTGGCAAGGTGCGCGGACCGTGCCACCCCGCATTCGGGGTCGTGCTGAGGCGTGCGGTCAGCGCACGGCGTCGAGGGCGTCGACCATGCCCTCACCGAAGTAGCTGTTGTCCTCCACCGGGCCGACGCACGGGACGCCGGCGGTTGTGGTCGAGCACGCCTTGTCGTCGGCCTGCTGACGGATCTTCGCGATCATCTGCGCAGGGGTCCAGTCGGGGTGGACCGACTTCATCAGCGCGAGGACGCCCGCCACGTGCGGCGAGGCCATCGAGGTGCCGCTCTTGGTGCCGTAACCGTTGTTCGCGACGACGGTCGAGAGGATCGTGGACCCCGGAGCCGCGACGTCGATGACGCCCAGGCCGCGGTTCGAGAAGCTCGACAGCCGGCTGTCGAGCGTGCCCGCCGGGAAGCGCTGCACCGACGAGACGGTGACCACGCCGTCCAGCTCGGTCGGGATGTCGTGGCAGGTGTTGTTCAGCTTCCGGGTGACGGGGGTGCCGTCGTCGGGGCTGCCGGTGTCCGTCAGCAACGTCTTGTCGGACAGGTCCTTGCCCGAGTTGCCGGCCGCAGCGGCGTGGACGACGCCCTGGTCGGTCGACCAGTTCACCGCGCGGCGCACGGCCTCCTTGGCGGCGTGCTGGTCGGGCTGGTCGTCGCAGTAGAACTCGAACGGGTCGACGTAGTAGCTGTTGTTCGTGACGTCCATGTGCTTCAGGCCCGCCTCCACGAACCCGCAGACGGCGTACTCGGGGTAGATGAAGCCGGCGTCGTTGACGACCTTCACCGAGGCGAGGCGGACCTTCGGCGCCACGCCGACGATGCCGACGCCGTTGCGGGCGGCCGCGATGGTGCCGGCCACGTGGGTGCCGTGGTCGCTCGTCGTCGGCTCCCAGCCGGTGGTGCTCGGCCGGCCGGCGTCGACGCAGTTGACCGAGTTCGCGCCGTCGAGGTTGGCGACGAGGTCGGGGTGGTCGGCGTCGATGCCGCTGTCGAGCACGCCGACGAGGACGTTGCGCGAGCCGTCGGTGATCTTGTGGGCCTGGTCGGCCTTGATCATCTGCAGGTCCCACTGCTCGGCCTCACGGGGGTCGGTGGTGACCGCCGGGGTGTTCGGCGACTCGAGGTCGCCGTTGACCGGCTTCTTCGCGCCCAGCTTGTAGCCCGACGCGCCCTTGCCCCAGGTCGTCGACAGGTCCTCGGGGGTGCCCTCCGAGACCGGCACGCTGCGGGTGGCGCCGACCGACTCGAGCGCGTTCCCGGCCGACTTCCGGACGTCGCTGCGGAAGGCTGCGCGGTCGGAGTGGGCCACGACGACGCCGATCTGCGGCCAGGCCTGCACGACGACGCCGCCGGACTTCTCGATCGCGTTGGTCACGACCTTGGTCTGGCCGGGGTTCGCGATCCTGGTGTTGAGCAGGTAGCTGAAGACGACCCCGTCGGGGGTCACGATCGGCACCGGCGTCGACGCGGCCTCGGTGGAGGCCGAGGCGGAGGCGGTGCCGGAGAAGATGGCGGCGCCGAGGGCGGCGACGGAGGCCGCTCCGAGGGCGGCGCGCCACCTGGTGGTGGGTCGGGTCACGAAAGAACTCCTCATGGAACAGCCGGGCCTCGTGGGCCCGGCGGGATGGTGTGTGGGTGCGGCAACTCTGCATGACACCAGCCCTGATCTGCGGGTACGTGTCAGACGAGTTTCTGCGTGGACCGCCGGCGGGTGGTGCGTCAGTGGGCTGCGGGTGCCGGGTGGCCGGCATCCGCCGCCGCCGCCCGGTCGCGGTACTGCCCGGGGGTGACGCCCACCAGCGCCGTGAAGTCGCGCGTGAAGTGCGCCTGGTCGTACCAGCCGTAGCGCACGGCGAGGTCGGTGAGCGTGCCGGGCCAGCCGGCATCGAGGTCGGCGACGGCGTCGTGCAGGCGGTAGCGGGCGAGCACCCACTTCGGGCCGACCCCCACGTAGTGCGTGAAGAGGCGCTGCAGGGTGCGCACCGTGACGCCGTGCCGGTCGGCGACGTCGGTGACCGTGAGCAGGGTGTGGTCGGCGAGCATGTCGGTGACGACGTCGAGCAGCAGGTCGTAGCGGGGGTCGGGCCGGTCGTGCGCCAGGGCGGCCAGGCCCCGCTCAGCGGTCTGCGCCCACGCGGCGCCGTCGTCGGCGAGCGCCGGGTCGGCCAGTTCGGCAGCGAGGCTGCCGGGCAGCACCTCGGCGGCCGGCACCGACCGGTCGGTCCAGGCGGATGCCGGGTGGCCGGTGAGCGCCGCGAGGCCGCCGGGCCGGAACCGCAGCCCGGCCACGCGGCCCCATCCCCGCACCTCCACGTCGAAGCGGCGGGTGCACACTCCGGTGACCACGACGCTCTCGCCGGCCGGCATCCCCGAGCGTGGGTGGCTGCCGAGCTCGACGGTGAGCGAGCAGGTCGGGTGCGGGAGGACCTCGCTGTCGTACCACCGGCCGCCGGGCAGGCTCCAGCGCAGCGCCCAGCGGTTCTCGACCCAGCCGGCGGCCTCCCCGGCCGGCGCGCGCACCAGCTCGACGTGGCGGGCGAACTCGTCGGGTCGCAGCACCCCGGCCGTGGAGGCCGTGGGCGCGGCTGTCGCCTTTGTCCTATCGGGCACCGGCCCAGCCTAGGCAGGGTGGACGACATCCCGTCCGTACCGACCGACCCCACGAGAGGCACTGCCATGGCGATCGCCGCACTCAAGATGCTCACCCTCGACAGCTCCGACGCCCAGCGCGACGCGACCTTCTGGTCGGCGCTGCTCGGCTGGGAGGTGGCCCACGCGCAGGCCGAGTACGCGATGCTCACCGGCCCCGGCGGGATGGCCCTGGGCTTCGGCACGCTGCCCGACCACGAGGCGCCGGGATGGCCCAACGAGCACGGCACCAAGCAGTTCCACCTCGACCTCGCCGTCGACGACCTCGACGCGGCCGCCGCCGAGTGCGTCGGGCTCGGCGCCACGCTGCCCGACGAGCAGCCCGGCGAGACCTGGCGGGTGCTGCTCGACCCGAGCGGCCACCCGTTCTGCCTCACCCAGGCGGCCAACTGGGGCTGACCGCCCAACACCCGCCCCCGGCATCCGGGACCCCGCACGTGCCGGGTTATTGCTGTCACCTGCCCGAGCTGACCGCCATAACCCCGCACGTGCGCCGTCCTGGTGACCGGCCCGCGTCCGGCCGCGACGCCCGCGAGCGGCATCCGGACCGCGGAACCGGTACGCGCCCACCGGCGACGGCCCGCGAGGATGTCGGCGTGGAGGGAGTCGTGCTGGGGTTTGCCACGATCGTCGCCGTCATCGGCGTCGGTGCCCTCATCGCGCACCTCGGGGTCGTCGACCTGTCGGCGCAGAAGGTGCTCAGCCACATCGCCTTCTTCGTCGCCTCTCCCGCGCTGCTGCTGACCACGGTGTCGAAGGCCGACACCCACGACGTGCTGTCGCGCAGCCTGGTCGCCACGGTGGTCGGTGTCGTCGTGCCCGCCGCCACCTACGCCATCGTCGCGTGGTGGCGGTGGCGGCGCTCGGTCGGCGAGCGGGTCATCGGCGCCCTGGCCAGCTCCTACGTCAACGCCGGCAACCTCGGCCTGCCGGTCGCCGCCTACGTGCTCGGCGACGCCGCCCTCGTGGCGCCCACGCTGCTGCTGCAGCTGCTCGTGCTCCAGCCCTTCGCGCTGGCCCTGCTCGACGCCGACGTCAGCGGCCGCCGGCCGACCCTGCGGCACATGATGGTGCGCCCGTTCACCAACCCGCTGACCATCGGCACCCTCATCGGGCTGCTGCTGTCCATCACCGGGTGGCAGCTGCCGCAGATCGTGCTCGACCCCATCGAGCTCATCGGCGCGATGGCCGTGCCGGGGATGCTGCTCGCCTACGGCATCGCGCTGCGCCTCGGGCCGGGGTTCGGCGGGGACGTGCCCACCGGGGAGCTGGCGCTGACCAGCACCCTGAAGCTGGGCGTGCAACCACTGGTCGCGTATGCCGTGGCGCACCTCGCGCTCGGCCTCACCGGTCAGGCGCTGCTCGCCGTGGTCGTCTGCTCGAGCCTGCCGACCGCCCAGAACATCTTCGTGCACGCCACCCGCTACGACCGCTCCCCCACCCTGGCCCGCGACACCATCCTCGTGACGACGGTGGGGGCGGTGCCGCTCATCACGCTCGTGGTGTGGGTCCTGGGCTGAGCCCACCGAGCTGCCGGTGTCCGCGCATGGCGCTCGCGGCGCCGGCCCCCCACGGCTGGGTCAGAATGGCCCGATGATCACGGTCGAGCTCGCCCGCGCCCTGCTCCGCGATGCCGGGGTGCTGTGGGCACCCGCCGCCGGTGACCGCTTCGTCATCGACGCCGAGCTGCTCACCGGTGAGGTGTTCTGGATCAGCGACCTCACCGTGGAGGTGCAGACCTACCGCGACCAGTCGCTGCTCGGGTTCAACGGCACCACCGAGTGGGCCCTCGACTCGGTCACCCTCGACCAGGCGCTGTGGCTGCCGCGCGAGGACCAGCTGCGCGAGCTGCTCGGCGACCGGCTCGAGGCGGTGCGCCGCACCGAGGGCGGGTGGGAGGTCACGTATGCCGTGCGCCCCGGTTACGTCCACGCGGTCACCGACCCCGACATCGAGTGTGCCTACGCCAAGGCGGTGCTCTCCCTCTGACCACCCCGGTCACGGATGCCCGGCGCACCGACGACACGTAACGGCGCCGCCGGGATCCCCGCTGTGTGGCGGGACGGCATCCGGCTGCTCCTTGTCGTCGGCCCGTTTTCCTGTCCCTGTGGACAACCCGCAGGGGCCGCTGCGCGACCGCAGAATCGAGGGGTGGACGTCGCCGAGCAGCTCGCCCGCGCGGGTGGCATCGCCGGCCGCCGCGAGCTGGTGCGTGCGTCAGGCCGCGCCGGGCTGGCCGCCGCCGTCGCGAACGGCGACGTGCTGCGGGTCGCACGAGGCCGCTATGCCCTGCCCACGGCATCCGTGGCACAGCAGTCGGCGCGCGAGCTCACGGGCACCGCGGTGCTGTTGAGCGCGGCGGCCCACTGGGGCTGGCGCACCAAGTGGCAGCCGCAACGGCCGCAGGTGGCGGTGGGCCGGGGGCGCAAGGTCGCGCCGCAGGTCCGCCAGCGGGTGGACGTGCGGTGGCGCAGCATCCCCGACGCGCAGGTGGTCGACGGCTGGGTGACCTCGCGGGTGCGCACGGTGCACGACTGCTGTGCGCTGCTGCCCTTCGACGAGGCGCTCAGTGTGGTCGACTCGGCGCTGCGCGACGGCCAGGTCACCCGGCAGCAGCTGCTCGTGCTCGACCACGTGCCGCCCAGGCTGAGGGCTCGCGTCTCGCGGGTCGTCGACGCCGGCGACTCCCGCGCGGCCAACCCGTTCGAGTCGGTGCTGCGGTCGGTGGCCCTGGGCGTTGCCGGCCTCACCGTGCAACCTCAGGTGAGCATCCGCGACGCCGACGGCTGGATCGGACGGGTCGACCTCGCCGACGAGGCCCTGCGCGTCGTACTCGAGGCCGACAGCCACGAGTTCCACACCGACGCCGCCGCGTTCGCCCGGGACTGCTGGCGCTACGACCGACTGGTCGCTGACGACTGGCTGGTGCTGCGCTTCCCGTGGGTCCACGTCATGAACCGGCAGGCGGCCATCCACGCCCTGCTCACCCGTGTCGTCGCCCGCCGACTGGAGGGCTGCCGTGCGGCGTGACCGGCCGACGACACGCACCGTGTGCCGACCCCGCGGCTGAGCAGGCAGCGCCCCAGCGGATGCCGTTGCGTGTCGTCGGCCGGACGCCTGCTCAGCGCTTGCGGGAGGTGCCGAAGATCGAGCGGGTGATCTCCCGGCCCAGCACGGTGCCCGCGGAGCGCAGCGCCGACTTGAAGGCGCTCGACGTCACGACCGACTCGACCATGCTGGGCTCCGCGGCCCGCTTGCGCTCGGCGGCCTCCTGCGCCTTCTGCGCCGTCGCGGCATCCTTGGCCGCCTGCTTCTCCGCGGCCAGTCGCTCCTTCTCCGCAGCAGCGGCGGCAGCCCCCTGCACCTTGGCGTTCTCCGCGGCCACCGCCGCGGCCTGCTGGGCCTCGGTGCGGGCGACCTCCGCCTTGCCGAGCATCTCCGAGGCCGACTCCCGCTCCACGTAGGTCATGTACTTCGGTGCGATCGGCGAGGCGGCGACGGTCGAGGTGAGCAGCGCGGCATCCGAGGGGGCCATCAGTGACTGCGGCGCGCGCATCCGGGTCCAGGCCACCGGCGTCGGCGCGCCCTTCTCCGACAGCACGGTGATCACGGCCTCGCCGGTGGGCAGCTGGGTGAGCAGCTCCTCGAGGTCGTAGGCCGTCTTGGGGTAGGTGCGCACGGCGGCCTTGAGCGCCTTCGCGTCGTCCGGGGTGTAGGCGCGCAGGGCGTGCTGCACCCGGTTGCCGAGCTGCGCCAGCACGTCGGAGGGCACGTCCTTGGGCGACTGGGTCACGAAGAAGACGCCGACCCCCTTGCTCCGGATCAGCCGCACGGTCTGCTGGATGGCGTCGAGGAAGCTCTTGCTCGCGTCGCTGAAGAGCAGGTGCGCCTCGTCGAAGAAGAAGACCAGCTTGGGCTTGTCGAGGTCGCCCACCTCGGGCAGGTCGTGGAACAGGTCGGCGAGCAGCCACATCAGGAAGGTCGAGAACAGCTGCGGGCGGTCCTGGACCCCGGGCAGCTCGAGCAGCGACGCAACCCCTCGCCCGTCGGAAGCCACCCGCAGCAGGTCCGAGCTGTCGAACTCGGGCAGCCCGAAGAACAGGTCGGCTCCCTGCGCCGAGAAGTTCACCAGCTCGCGCAGGATGACGCCCGCCGTGGCCGAGGACAGCCCGCCGAGCTCCTTGAGGTCGGCCTTGCCCTCGTCGCTGGTGAGGAACTGCACCACGGCGCGCAGGTCGGAGATGGTGTCGAGCCACAGCCCCTTGGTGTCGGCGTAGTGGAAGACGAGCCCGAGGCTGGACTCCTGGGTCTCGTTGAGCCCGAGCACCTTGGCCAGCAGGGTGGGCCCGAACGTCGAGACGCTGGCCCGCACCGGGATGCCGGTGCCCTGCCCCCCGAGCGCGTAGAGCTCGACCGGGTATGCCGTGGGCTGCCACGGCAGCCCGACGTCGGCCGAGCGGGTCGTGATCTTGTCGTTGGCCTGGCCGGCCGTGGCCATGCCGGACAGGTCGCCCTTGATGTCGGCCAGGAAGACCGGCACCCCCTGGGCGACCAGCTGCTCGGCCATCAGCTGCAGCGTCTTGGTCTTGCCGGTGCCCGTTGCCCCCGCCACCAGGCCGTGCCGGTTCATCGCCGCGAGCGGGATGCGCACGGTGGCGTCGGCGTGCGCGGTGCCGTCGACGACCGCCGCCCCGAACTCCAGGGACGGCCCCTCGACGGCGTAGCCGGCACGGATGTCATCCACCTGGGAGGTGCTCGTCTTCTCGCTCACGCAGGTCAATCTAGCCCGCACGCCCGCGTCGCTCGCGCTGTCGCGGACGTCCCGGCATACAGTGACTTCCGTGATCTTCAAGGCCGTCGGCGACTCGCGCCCGTACCCCGAGCACGGGTACTCCACGCGCCAGTGGTCGACGGTGCCGCCGCGGCTGGTCCGCCTCGACGAGCTCGTCACCACCAAGCGCGAGCTCGACCTGCAGATGCTGCTCTCGGAGGACTCGACGTTCTACGGTGACCTGTTCGCCCACGTCGTCGAGTGGGAGGGAACGCTCTACCTCGAGGACGGGCTCCACCGGGCGCTGCGTGCCGCCCTGCACCAACGCCCGACGCTCCACGCGCGGGTGCTCGCGCTCTAGGAGACGGATGAGCGACTACACGACCGAGGCCGAGGTATCGGTCAGCAAGCGGAGGAAGCGCCGCCAGCTCATCGTGCTCGGTGTCGTCGTGCTGGGTCTGTTCTTCGCGTTCTGGTACGCCTGGTCCTACTACCAGGCCGACACGTCGGCCCGGGCGACACGCGCACCCGCTGCCGAGTGCAGGCCCTACGACCCGAAGGTCGTCACGCCCGCGAAGACCCGGGTCAACGTCTACAACGCCTCCAACCGCAACGGGCTCGCCGGCAGCGTCGCCCGCGGGCTGAAGGAGCGCGCGTTCGTGATCGCGAAGGTGGCCAACGACCCCTCGAAGCGAGCGGCGCCCAAGGTGGCGGAGATCCGCTACGGCGCCAAGGGCACGGCGCAGGCCAAGCTGCTGCGCACCTCGCTGCCGAAGGGCACCAAGCTGGTGAAGGACAAGCGCAAGGTGGCCACCGTCGACCTCGCCCTGGGCGCCAAGTTCACGGCGCTCACCCCGGTGCCCACCACCACGGCACTGCCGATGTGCCCGGCGCCCTCCGCGTCCTGACGATGAGGGGTGCTGTCGAGCTGGGCGCTGATGCCGAGGCGCGCAAGTCGCGGGCGGTCACGCTCGACGCGACGCTCACGGCATCCGAGGCGTTCGTCGTGGTGGCCACCGAGTGCACCGAGCACTGGCGCACGAACGCCGGTCTGCTCCTTCGGTCTCGGGCGATGCCGCACCTTCACCAGACCAGGGTCGGCATCCGTCGGTTGCGCACGTCGTTCTCGCTCTTCCGGCCGCTGCTGCGCGAGGTGCCCGGTGCGTTCTTCATGGCCCACCGCGTGCGCGGGCTCGCCCTGCCCTTCGGCCGTGCGCGCGACCTCGACGTGCTGTTGTCCGGCCCGCTCGTCGATGACCTGGACGACGAGCAGGTCGACCGGCTGGTGGCCGACCGCGAGGCGGCCTACGACGTGGCCCACGCCATCCTGAGGTCTCCCGATTGGGCGGATGCCGCCCGTTCACTCGACGGCCTCGTCCTCCTCGCCCCGTGGCACGGGGTCCCCGACCCGCCGGTGCGTGACCTGGCCGCGCAGGCGCTCGAGAAGCGCTGGCACCGGGTCGTCGGCCACGTCGACCGGCTGGCCGCCATGCCGCCCACCGATCGGCACCGGGTGCGGATCGAGGCCAAGAAGCTGCGCTACGGGTGCGAGTTCTTCGCGTCGCTGTACGCCACGGACGTCCCGACCGTCGAGACGGGGTCCGGCGAGCAGCTCAGCGGACCGCTCGCCTTCGCCTGGCACGTCGAGCAGGTGCAGACGGCGCTGGGCGCCGTCAACGACCACCACACCGCCGACGGCCTGCTGCGTGCGGTGGGTTCGGCGGCCCCGAGGGTGGACGAGCACCGGCTGGTCGACGGGGCCGTCGAGGCGGTGCGCACGCTCCGTGCGCTCGACCCGTTCTGGCACTGAGCCGATCGGATCGCGCCATCTCGCGACGCCGAGACCGCCGGTAGCCAGTCAGTCCCCGGAGCTGAACGCCGCGTCGAAGGCAGCGTCGGGGCGGTCGAAGGCGAGCCGGCGCACGAAGTCGACGGCCTCGGCGGCGCCGAGGAGCCGGTCCATGCCGGCGTCCTCCCACTCCACCGAGTAGGGGCCGTCGTAGCCGATGGCGGCGAGGGTGCGGAAGCAGTCCTCCCACGGCACGTCGCCGTGCCCGGTGGAGACGAAGTCCCAACCCCGGCGCGGGTCGGCCCAGGGCAGGTGGGAGGAGAGCCGGCCGTTGCGCCCGTTGCCGACCCGCTTGCGGACGTCCTTGCAGTCGACGTGGTAGATCCGGTCCTTGAAGTCCCAGATGAAGGCGGCCGGGTCGAGGTCCTGCCAGACCATGTGGCTGGGGTCCCAGTTCAGCCCGAACGCCGGCCGGTGGTCGATGGCCTCCAGGGTGCGCACGGTGGTCCAGTGGTCGTAGGCGATCTCGCTCGGGTGCACCTCGTGGGCGAACCGCACCCCCACCTCGTCGTAGACGTCCAGGATCGGGTTCCACCGGTCGGCGAAGTCCTGGTAGCCCGCCTCGATGGTCGCGGCGCTCACCGGCGGGAACATCGCCACGTACTTCCAGATCGCCGAGCCGGTGAAGCCGATGACCACGTCGACCCCGAGCTTGGCAGCGGCCCGGGCGGTGTCGGCCATTCGCTCGGCCGCGCGATGACGCACGCCTTCGGGGTCGCCGTCACCCCAGACGGATGCCGGGAGGATGTCGCGGTGTCGCTGGTCGATGGGGTCGTCGCACACGGCCTGGCCCACGAGGTGGTTCGAGATGGCCCAGACGCCGAGGCCGTGCCGCTCGAGGATCTCGCGGCGGCCGGCGACGTAGTCCTCCTCGGACAGGGCGCGGTCGACCTCGAAGTGGTCTCCCCAGCAGGCGATCTCGAGCCCGTCGTATCCCCAGGAGGCGGCGAGGCGGCACACCTCCTCGAACGGCAGGTCGGCCCACTGGCCGGTGAAGAGGGTGATCGGTCTGGTCATCTCGTCTGGCTCCTGAGCTCGGTGGGTGGGGTGGACGTCCGTCCCGGGAACGGCCGTCAGGAGGGGTGCGCCCGGAGTGGGCCGGGTTGCGAGGAGGGTTCAGTCCCCGGGGGCGGCATCCGTGGCAACGGTGTCGATCGGGGTCCAGCACGACCGGTCGGCCGCGCTCAGCTCGACGGCGGCCAGCACCTCCTGCACGGCCAGGCCGTCGGCGAACGAGGGGGTGGGGTCCGCCCCTCGAGAGATGGCGTCGATGAGGTCGGCCGCCTGGTGGGTGAAGCCGTGCTCGTAGCCCAGCCCGTGCCCGGCCGGCCACCAGTGCTCGACGTAGGGGTGGGTCGGCTCGGTGACGATGACTCGGGTGAAGCCGGCCTCGCCGGCCGGCGCCTCGGCGTCGTGCACCTGCAGCACGTTCATGTCCTCGAAGTCGAAGGCGATGCTGCCCCGGGAACCGTTGATCTCCAGCCGGATCGAGTTCTTGCGGCCAGTGGCGAAGCGGGTGGCCTCGAAGGTCGCGAGGGCGCCGCCGCTGAGCCGGGCCAGGAAGATCGCGGCGTCGTCCACCGTGACGGTTCCTCGCCCCGTGCCCGCCTCGGCCGACAGGCCACGCGCCGCACCGGGCAGCGGTCGCTCGTGGACGAAGGTCTCGGTCGTCGCGCTGACCCCCGTGATCCGCTCACCGGTGATGAAGTGGGCGAGGTCGATGATGTGGGCTCCCGTGTCGCCGAGGGCCCCCGAGCCGGCACGGTCCTTCTGCATCCGCCAGGTGAGCGGTGTCTCGGGGTCGACGAGCCAGTCCTGCAGGTACTGCGCCCTCAGGTGCCGGATCTCGCCCACTCGCCCCTGCTGCACGAGCTGTCGCGCCAGCGCGATCGCCGGCACCCGGCGGTAGGTGAACCCGACCATCGAGCGGATGCCCTGAGCTCGCGCGGTGGCGGCGGCGGCTGCCATGGCCCGGGCCTCGGCGACCGTGTTGGCCAGCGGCTTCTCGCACAGCACGTGCTTGCCTGCCTCGAGGGCGGCGATGGCGATGTCCGCGTGGGTGTCACCAGGGGTGCAGATGTCGACGAGGTCCACGTCGTCGCGGGCCACGAGGGCCCGCCAGTCGGTCTCGACGTTCCCCCAGTCGAAGCGGCGCGCCATGTCCGAGGCGGCGGCCTCGTTCCGGCCACCGATGGCGACCAGGTCGGGGGTGAGCGCGGGGTCGAAGAAGCTGCGGGCGTTGCGCCAGCCCTGCGAGTGGGCTGCACCCATGAACGCGTAGCCGACCATGCCGATGCCGATCCGGCCCGGCGTGCGGACCGGCCGGGCGCCCTGGGCGGTGCGGGTCGCGGTGGTGTCGATGACCATGAGGAACCTTCCGATGGGCCGGCAGGCCCGGTGGGTGGGTGGTGCTCGCCGGCCAGAGCCGGCCGACGAGCACCACGGCTGCGGTGGGTCAGGACTCGAAGCCCAGGGGCATGTACGCGTCGACGTTGTCCTTCGTCACGACGGGCGCGTCGAGCACGACGCGGCGCGGCACGCTGGGCTGCACCAGGTCGGACATCCCCTTCTGCTGCACCAGGAGTCGCGCCAGACGGATCCCGTCAGCGGCCTGGGTCGGCGGGTAGATGACCGTGGCCTCCATCTTCCCGTCCTTGATGGCGCGCATCGCGTTGGCGGAGCCGGCGCCACCGATGAAGGCCATCTCGTGCCGGTTGGCGTTGTCGAGCGCCGCCTGGACGCCGACGCCCTGGTCGTCGTCGTGGTTCCAGAGGATGTCGATCTTCGGGGCGGCCTGCAGCAGGTTCGAGGCGGCCTTCTCGCCGGACTCCACGGTGAACTCCGCAGCGACCCGGTTGTCGACGGTCTGCCCGCAGGCCTTGAGCGCGTCGGCGTAGCCCTTGCTGCGGTCCTGGGTCAGGGGCAGTGAGTCGATCCCGGCGATCTCCGCGATCACGGGGTTGTTCAGGCCCTTGTCCTTGACGAGCTTGCAGGCGTAGGTACCGGCGCTGACGCCCATCCCGTAGTTGTCGCCGAGCACCGTGGTGCGGGCGGCGAACGGCGACGAGAACTCCCGGTCGACGTTCACGACGGTGATGCCGGCCTGCATCGCCTTGGTCGCCACCTCGGTGAGCGCAGCGCCGTCGGTCGGCAGCAGCACGATCGCGTCGACCTTGTCGTTGATGAACGTCTCGATCTGGCTGATCTGCTGGCTGGCGTCGTTGGTGCCCTCGGCCATCTTGAAGTCGATGTCCGAGTACTTCTCCGCCTCCGCCTTCGCCGAGCTGTTGACGGCAGCGAGCCAGCCGTGGTCGGCCGCGGGGCCGGAGAAGCCGATGGTGACCTTCTCGCCGGGCGCGTCGTTGTCACTGACGGCACCCGCCGGGGCGCTCGAGGCGGACGCCGTGGTCTCCGGGGTGTTGCTGGTGCAGCCCGTGGCCAGCAGGCCGAGGACCCCGGCGGCGGCGAGCACCCGGGCCGGTCGAGACGTCGTGATGGTGCGGAACATGGTGGTCTCCTTGCGAGGGGCGGTGCGGTGATGGTGAGGGCCGTGCGGTGGAGCAGGGTTCACGGTGGTCGAGGAGGTGCCGGGCCGGGCCCGCGGGTCGAGTCCTCAGGGCGCTCGACGCCGGGCGGCGACGCGCTGCTGGAGCAGCACGGCGGCCACGATGATCACGCCCTTGGCCACGGCCTGGGTCGACGTGTCGAGGTTGTTCAGCGTGAACACGTTGGTGAGGGTGGTGAAGATCAGCACGCCGATCACCGTGCCGACGATCGTGGCCCGGCCACCGCTGAGCAGCGTGCCGCCGATGACCACCGCCGCGATGGCGTCCAGCTCGTAGAGCTGGCCGTGGGTGGAGGTACCGGTGGTCGTGCGGGCCATGATCATGACGGCGGCGAGACCGCAGGCGAGGCCCACCAGGATGTACAGGTACATCGTCTGCCGCTGAACCTTGATGCCGGCCAGCCGTGCCGCCTCCGGGTTGCCGCCCACGGCGAGGGTGCGGCGGCCGAAGGTGGTGCGGTTGAGCAGCACCCAGCCGATGGTCGCCACGAGGGCGAAGATGATCACGAGCACCGGCACACCGAGGACGCTGCCACCGAAGAAGTCGATGAACTCCCGGCTCGTGATGATCTGCGTGCGGCGCTGGGCGATGATCTCCGCGAGGCCTCGAGCGGCGGCGAGCATCGCGAGCGTGGCGATGAACGGGGCGATCCGGCCGTACGCGATCAGCACGCCGTTGACCAGCCCGCAGCCCGCACCGACCGCGAGTGCGGTGAACACCATCAGGATCCAGTGGGTGTCGGCCGCCATGGTCTGGGTCGCCAGTGTGGTCGCCCACACGCTCGCCAGGGCCACCTGGGCACCGACCGACAGGTCGATGCCTCCCCCGCCGATGACGAAGGTCATCCCGACGCTCACGACGCCGATGACGGAGGCGAGCCGCAGGATGGTCATGGCGTTGGCGACGCTCGCGAAGCTGTCGCCGGCGGTGGCCACGCCCACGAGGCACAGCAGCAGCAGGGCGATGACCAGGCCCAGGTTGCGCCCGGCCGAACCCGCCATCAGGGAGGCGAGGCGAGAGCCGGCCGGCGGGGCCGGCTCGGGAGGCAGCGGCGCGGACTCGCCCGCCGCCCTGACCGGCAGGTCGTCGGACACCGACGAGGTGCCCTCCGGTTCTGGGGACTTCTGGGTCGACTCGACGCTCATGCCGCGTCTCCTCTCATGATGATGTCGAGCACCTGGTGCTCGTCGAGCTGGTCGGCCGGGGCCTCGTGCAGGACAAGCCCTTCCCCGACGACGAGGACGCGGTCGGCCAGCCCGAGGACCTCCTCGATCTCGCTGGACACGACGACGACGGCCACCCCGTCGTCGGCGAGCCGGCGGACCAGGGAGTAGATCTCCGAGCGTGCCCCGACGTCGACGCCGCGGGTCGGCTCGTCCAGGAGGAGCACCCGGCAGCCGTGGAGGAGCCAGCGCGCCAGCACGACCTTCTGCTGGTTGCCACCCGACAGGGTGCGTGCCTCGCGCTCGACCCCGGTGGGGCGGACGTCGAGGCTCTCGACCTGCTCGGTCGCGGCGCGCTTCTCGGCGCCGCGGTCGAGCATGCCGGCCCGTGAGAAACGGGTCAGGCTGGCCATGCTGATGTTGGTGGCGACGCTGTCGCCGAGCAGGAGCGCCTGGCTCTTGCGCTCCTCGGGAGCCAGTCCGACTCCGGCCGAGACGGCTGCCTGCACCGACCCGGGCCGCAGCCGCTCCCCGTCGACGTGCACCGTGCCGGCATCGCTGCGACGGGCGCCGAAGACCGTCTCGAGGATCTCGGACCGCCCGGCACCGACGAGTCCGGCGAGCCCGAGCACCTCCCCCGGCCGCACCTGGAACGTGACGTCGGAGAACTCGCCACGGCGGGACAGGCCCTCGACGCGCAGCAACGGCTCGGCATCCGCCACCCGGCCTCGAGGCGGGAAGACGTACTCGATCGACCGGCCGGTCATCAGCCGGATGACCTCCGAGGTGGGTGTCTCCTTGGCGGGCAGGCCGGTGGCCACCGTCCGGCCGTCCTTGAGCACGGTCACCCGGTCGCCGATCGTGCGGATCTCCTCGAGCCGGTGGGAGATGTAGACGACGGCCACCCCCTCGGCGGTCAGGTCGCGGATCACGTGGAACAGCCGCTGCACCTCACCGCCGTCGAGCACCGCCGACGGCTCGTCCATGACGATGAGGCGTACGTCGTGCGAGAGCGCCCGGGCCATGCTCACGATCTGCTGGCCGGCGGCGCTGAGCGAGGCCACCTCCTGTGACGGCGAGATCTCCGGGTGCCCGAGGCGCTTGAGGAGCGCAGCGGCGGACTTCGCGGCGGCACGGCGCTGCGAGAAGCCGAAGCGTGACTTCTCGTGGCCGAGGTAGATGTTCTCGGCAACGGTGAGTCCGCCGACCAGGTCGAGCTCCTGGTAGATCGTGGCGATGCCGAGGTCCATGGCCGCCTGCGGGTGCCCGAGGTGCACCTCGTCGCCCTCCCAGGTGATCGTGCCCTCGTCCGGCTGGTGCACCCCGGCGAGGACCTTGATCAACGTCGACTTGCCGGCACCGTTCTGGCCGAGCAGGCAGTGCACCTCCCCGGGGAGCACCTGGAGGTCGACTCCGTCCAGCGCGACCACGCCGGGGAACCGCTTCACGATGTCGGCCATGCCCAAGAGGGGAGAGGCGCCGTTGCCTGCCATGCCACGGCACGTTAGCCCCACTTTTGTATGGCAGTCAAGCAAAAGTGGTGATCCCTCACATGACTTCTGCAGGCGATGGATGCCGCGATGTGCTTGACTACCAGCGTGACCAGCACGGTTGGCGCTGCCGGCGTCGGAGGCTCAGCCGGAGCCGGCGAGCTGCTCCAGCTGATGTTGGACGGCACGCCGCGCACCCGGGCCGAGCTGATCCGGATGACGGGACTGGCCCGGTCGACGGTCGGCGCCCGGGTCGAGGCCCTCCTCGCGGCCGGCCTGCTGACGCCCTCCGGTGAGGCGGCGTCAACGGGCGGCCGCCCCCCGGCCCGGCTCGCGTTCAACCCGGATGCCGGCGTCGTCATCGGCGCGGACCTCGGCGCCACCCATGTGCTGGTCGCGCTCACCGACCTGCGGGGGCGGGTGCTGTCGGAGGAGGCCCTGCGCATCGACATCGCCACCGGACCGGTGGCCGTGCTCGACCTGGTGGCGGAGGCCGGGCACCGGCTGCTGTCGGCGGCCGGCCGCACCCGCGAGGACCTGGCCGGAGTCGGCGTCGGCCTGCCCGGCCCCGTCGAGCACTCGACCGGGCGGCCCGTGCTGCCGCCGATCATGCCGGGATGGGACGACTACGACGTCCCGGGCCACATCAGCCGGGAGCTCGGGGGGCCGGTGCTCGTCGACAACGACGTGAACCTCATGGCCCTCGGTGAGCACGCCACCGTCTACCCCGACGTGCAGCACCTCATCTTCGTCAAGGTGGCGACCGGCATCGGCGCCGGCATCGTCAGCGGGGGGCGCCTGCACCGCGGCGCCCAGGGCGCCGCCGGCGACCTCGGTCACGTCGCAGCGCTGCACGGCGGCAACACCCCGTGCACCTGCGGCAACGTCGGCTGCCTCGAGGCCGTGGCCAGTGGACCGGCGATCGTCCGTGCGTTGCAGGAGAAGGGGATCGACGCCGGCGACAGCCGGGGGCTGGTGCAGCTCGCCAACCACGGCGACCTCGCGGCTGCCACCGCCGTGCGCGAGGCGGGCCGCGAGATCGGGCACGTGCTCGCGACGTGCGTGAGCCTGTTCAACCCCTCGGTCATCGCGGTGGGTGGCCTCGTCGCGCAGTCGTCGGAGAGCCTGCTGGCCGGCATCCGCGAGGTCGTCTACGGGCGCTCCCTGCCGTTGGCGACGGGTGAGCTCCAGATCCTTGCGTCGCGCACCGCCGGTCACGCAGGCGTCATCGGAGCGGCCACGATGGTCGTGCAGCACGTGCTGTCGGTGCCCCAGGTCGAGCAACAGCTCGCCGCTGCCGCGGTCGGCTGACGCGCCGCTCAGGGCGCCTCGCCGGGTGTCGGGATGCCGGTCTCGACGGTGTTGTCGTTGAACGGCAGGTGGGGCGCGACGGCGGGGAACACCCACACGAAGCAGACCGCCACCACGGCGAGCAGCAGCACCAGGCACTGCAGGGCCTTGACCCACGAGCTTCCCGGCAGCGAGCGCCACAGGGCCGCGTACACGTCAGGCCACCGCCCCGGCCGGAACAGCCATCAACGAGGCCGGGAGCCCGTCGGATCGCGGGATCACCTTCACGAGGTGGGAGAAGGTCACGTAGCGCTGGGTGGCGCTGTACTTCGGGTGGCAGGAGGTCATCGTCATCACGGCCGCGGTGGGTGAGCCGCCCGGGTGCTGGGGCACCGGCGCGATCACCTCCACCTGCGACGGGCGCACGAGCACGTGCCGGTCCACGGCATACACGACGTAGTTCGCCTTCGTCTCGACCACGATGACGTCGCCCGTGCGGAGCCGGTCGATGTCGTGGAACGGGCGCCCGTACGTCGTGCGGTGACCGGCCACCGCGAAGTTCCCGACCTGACCCGGCATCGCGGTGCCCTGGTAGTGGCCGACGCCCTTCTCCAGCACGCTGCGGTCGCTGCCCTCGATCACCGGCCTGGCGTAGTCCGCTCCGAACCTCGGGATGCGCACGATCGCGAAGGCCTCGCCGAACGGCACGCTCTTGAGCGTCGCCAACGCCTCCGTGTCACCCAGTCCACCGTGCTGCGAGTCCCCGAAGCCCTGCTCGAGGCTCCGGATGGTCCCGGCCTGCTCGCGGTTGGCGGTCACGTCGGTCCACCACAGCTGCCACGTGACGAACAGCAGGAGGAGCACGCCGGCGGTGATCAGCACCTCACCGAAGCCTCCGACCAACCGACGCAGCATCCCTCGTCACCGCCACCCACGGCAAGGCGCGGGCCTGCGGACGTCCCGGGGCTCCCGCGCGCGCCGAACGGCATCCCCGGGAGTGGGCGCCGAGTCGCCGACAGTCGTGGTCACGCTGTTCAGGATAGGAGTCGTCATGAGGTGCCTCGTACCGGTGCCTGAGCAGCCGGCTCGGCCCCGGGCTCAAGAGCGGGCACGGAGCTGTGACCGTAACGGCACTTCGGGACCGTGCGCCCCCGCCGCCGAGACCTGGCACCGGGTCCACCCCGGGGGAGCACGGCGAGGCACCGCCGACCCTGTCCTCGGCGGTGCCCCGGGCCCCCTGTCGGGCCGCTCGCTCCTGGCTGGGTCAGTGGCCGCGGGGCACCTTGTTGAGGGTGCACACGAAGTACTTGACGATGCCGTCGTCGACCAGGGTCCCGCTCGCGAGTGCGGCGTCCACCTCGGCGGACGAGTCGAGCACTCCGTTGCCGTCGAGGTCACCGGCCGCCAGGGCAGCCGGGTACCCGTCGGGCGTGGACACCTTGTGCACCTGCCACCGGCCGCCGTTGTAGCCGGGGTCCCCCGGTGCTGCGGTGGCCACGCTGGGCTGCGGGCCGAAGAAGTTGTAGATGGTGTCCCAGCTCTGCACCGGAGCACCGGTCCCCGAGAGGTCGGTGGGTGTGGCGACGGTGCGGTAGAGCACGTGGTCGACGTAGATGGCCGGCCCCGACACCCCGGCCGCCTGTGCCGTGGCGCTCATCCCCAGTGCGGCCCCGCCAGCGCCGACCAGGACGGCCATCGTGCGGATTGCGTTGCGCTTCATCGGTTTCCTCGCTCTCCGGCTCGCCGTTGTGGCGGCCTGGGACGAGTCAACCGACGCGCGGCCGTGAGTGCCATGACCGCGCGGTTACTGCCTCATTACGAGGTGCTGACGGGCGGTCCGACCCCGGTGTGGTTCACCGCACGGCCCCTATCCTCGGACCATGAGCACCGCCCTGGTCGTCGACGACGACCCCACCGTGGGCGACGTCGTCGGGGCCTACCTGCACCGCGCGGGGTTCGAGGTGCACCGGGCCGCCGACGGCGTCACCGCGCTGGCCCTCGCGGCCGACGCGACGCCGGACGTCGTGGTGCTCGACCTGATGCTCCCCGGCATCGGGGGCCTGGAGGTGTGCCGCCGGCTGCGGCGCGACCACCCGCGCCTCCCGGTGGTCATGCTCACGGCACTCGGTGAGGAGGAGGACCGGATCCTGGGGCTCGAGGTCGGCGCCGACGACTACGTCACCAAGCCGTTCTCGGTCCGGGAGCTGCTCGGCCGGGTCAGAGCGCAGCTGCGGAGGCGCGAGCTCGATCGCTCGGACGGGACCGACGGCGCTGAGATCCAGGCCGGTCCGGTCTCGATCGACCTCGCCCGCCACCTGGTCACGGTTCGCGGCGAGCCGACGAACCTGACGCGTTCGGAGTTCCAGGTCCTACGACTGCTCGCCGGGAGCCCCGGCCAGGTCTTCTCGCGCAAAGAGATAATGGAGGAGCTCTGGCAGACGGAGTTCCGGGGCGACGTCCGCGCCTGCGACGTGCACATCTCCAACCTGAGGCAGAAGGTCGAGCGCGACCCGCAGAACCCGGAGCTGGTGCTCACCGTGCGACGGGTGGGCTACCGCTTCGCCGAGAGCGCGGCCTAGCGCCTACCGGTATCGCCTTAGACGTTCAGGTAGTAGCCGCCGCGATACTGCCTCGGTCCGCCGACGATCTTGGTCGGCGGCGCAGAGCTGTGAATAGGCGGTGGCGAGAGCGTGGGGTGGACAGCGCCGGAGCGCTCTGAGGAGACCGCTGTCAGCGAGAGCTTCGCGTTCAGGTTCTGAGTCGAGTTCGGCGGCATCCGATCTATCTCTTCTCCGTCTTTCATCGACAACCTTCACGGATTCCTCGACCTCCTACGTCCGGGCAAACCCCGCGATCTGCCCACCGCAAATCACGCGATCGCCGTACGTGGTTTCCCCGGATGGGGCGCGACTAGATGGCGAGCAGCTTGCAGCCGAACGGCACCGAGCCGCTCGCCGGCCCGGCTGGCGCGCCGGCCGTCCAGGTGTAGTGGAGCTTCGAGAAGAGCCGCACGCCGTTCTTGCAGCGCTGCGGTTTGCTCAGCCGCAGCTCGATGGGAGCGCTCTCCGTCGTCCCGTGGACGCAGTCCGGGTCGCAGTCGTTGATCTGGCCGGTGCCAGTGCCTACGGCCTGCTTCTGGGTCCAGGTCGACCAGGTCATCCCCCGCGCCCCGAAGCTCGC
>JBJMHU010000201.1:0-8246 GCA_045807225.1 Ornithinibacter sp.
ATCTCGAGGAGCTCCGCGGAGGAGAGCACCTTCAGGCCGGCGCTTGCCGTGGAGGCGGCCACGGCATCCGCGTCACGGGTCGGCGCGGTGAGCAGCGCCGCGAGCAGGACGTCTCGCATGGAGACCGAGCCGGGGTCGCTGACGTCGATGCCGGCGCCGGTGGCCGCCTCCCTGACGGCGGCGTCGCGCGCCGACGCGGCGGACTCGTCGGTCGTCACCCACGTGTCGGACACCGACGTCGTCGAGACGACGGAGGCGCCGGCCTGGCGCAGCGTCGCGGCGGTGGCCTCGGACACCGAGGCGTCGGAGCCGGGCAGCACGACCAGGGCCACCCGTCTGTCCTGGAGCACGCCGGCGAGCACGTCGGGGTTGGTCTCGCCGATGTAGGCGTCGCGGGCCTCGGCGCCGGCGTTGGCCTGCTGCAGCTGCGTGTTGAGGTCGGCCTTGTCCTGGCGCAGGCCGGCCACCTCCTTGCTCAGGGTGTTGCCGATCTCGCCCTTCAAGGGCCCCGCCCCGAGGACGATCCCCACGGCCAGGGCCATGAAGATCGAGACGATCGAGACGAGGTGGTAGCGGAAGTCGATCAACCGAACACTCCTTGGATGGACGACCACAGGTCGTCGATGCGCGCACCGAGCACCTGCAGCAGGGCCCTACCACCCGTGGTCGACCACAACGCAGCGCCGAGCGCCAGCAGCCCGACGGTGAGCATCACCACCAGGCTGAGGCCCGAGATGCGGGCCCGGTAGAGCCGGCTGACCCCCTTGGCGTCGACCAGCTTGCCGCCCACCCGCAGCCGGGTGAGGAAGGTGCTCGCCATGCCGGAACGGCCCTTGTCGAGGAACTCGACGAGGGTGACGTGGGTGCCGACCGCCACGATCAGCGAGGCGCCCTTGTCGTCGGCGAGCAGCATCGCGACGTCCTCGCTGGTGCCGGTGGCGGGGAAGACCACGGGCTCGACGCCGAGCGACCGCACGCGCTCGAGCCCGGGGGCCCGGCCGTCGCGGTAGGCGTGCACCACGATCTCGGCCCCGCAGCGCAGCGCGTCGTCGGACACCGAGTCCATGTCACCGACGATCAGGTCGGGCTGGTGGCGGGCCTCGATGAGCGCGTCGGCACCGCCGTCGACACCGATCAGGACCGGCTTGTACTCGCGGATGTAGTGCCGCAGCGTCTCGAGGTCGTCCTTGTAGTGGTAGCCGCGCACCACGATCAGCGCGTGCCGGCCGTCGAGGTCGGTGCGGATGTCGGGGACGCCGACCCCGTCGAAGAGCAGCTCGCGCTCCTTGCGCAGGTAGTCCATGGTGTTCTGCGCGAACGCCTCGAGCTGGTCGGACAAGCCGGCGCGGGCGTGGGTCATCGCCTCCTGCACGGTCTCGATGTCGAGCACGGTGGCCGTCGCGACGGTGCTGTCGGCGGTGCGCACGGCGCCGCCCTCCAGGCTCAGCTCGGTGCCGTCCTTGATGGTCATCACGTCGGGCCCGGCCAGGTCGAGCAGTGGGATGCCGGCCGCCACGAGGATCTCGGGCCCCAGGTTGGGGTAGCGCCCGGAGATCGACGACGAGGCGTTGACGACGGCCGCGGGTTTGCAGGCGACCAGCGCCTCGGCGCTGACCCGGTCGAGGTCCTCGTGGTCGATCACCGCGACGTCGCCCGGGCGCAGCCGCTTGGTGAGGTCCTTGGTGCGCCGGTCGACGCGGGCAGGACCGCCCAGCCCCGGTCGAGGGCCGCGGTTGCTGCGGGCGGGAAGGCGGATGGACATCTGCACCATCGTGCCACGTCGGGCTAGGACCGAGCGCGCGCCATCAGGTCGCGAGCATGCTCGAGCGCGGCGTCGGTGCCGCTGCCGCCGAGCATCCGGGCGAGCTCGGCGACCCGCTGCTCCCCGTCGACCTCGTGGACCCCGCTGCGGGTGACGTGCCCGTCGTCGGACCGCTCCACCACGAGGTGCCGGTCGGCGTGGGCCGCGACCTGGGCGAGGTGGGTGACCACGACCACCTGGGCGTGCCGCGCGAGGGCCGCGAGGCGGGCGCCGACGTCGAGGGCGGCCCGTCCACCGACCCCGGCATCCACCTCGTCGAAGACGAAGGTCGGCACCGAGGTGACCTCGGTGGCCGTGGCGACCTCGATCGCGAGCATGACGCGGGACAGCTCACCACCGGATGCCGCCTTGGTCACCGCGCGCGGCGCGGTGCCCGACCCGCTGGCGAGCCGGATCTCGATGTCGTCGCGGCCGTCGGCGGTGAACCGGCCGGCATCCTCGACCGCGACCGAGACAGTGGCCGAGCCCATCGCCAGGTGGCTCAGCTCGTCGGTGATGCGGCTGCCGAGGGCGGCCGCGGCCGCGAGGCGCACCGACGTGAGCCGGGCCGCGGCGTCCTCGCGAGCCGCGGTGAGGGTGACGGCCCGCTCCTCGAGCTCGCCGATGCGGTCGCCGGTGCCGTCGAGCTCGTTCACCCGCCGGGCGGCCTCGCCGCCCCAGCCCAGCACGTCGTCGACGGTGGGCCCGTAGAGCCGGGTCAGCTCGCCGAGCGCGGCCCGGCGCTGCTCGACCTGCTCGAGGCGGGCAGGGTCGACGTCGGCGTCGGCGAGGTAGGAGCCCAGGTCGGCCGCGACGTCGGCGGCGAGGTAGCGCAGCTCGTCGACCCGGGTGCCGATCTCGGCCAACGCGGGGTCGCTGCCGCTCACCGACGCCAGGCGCGACGACGCGGTGGCGAGCGCCTCGAGCACGCCCGGCGCCGGCATCCCGGCGTCGTCGTCGCCCGCGAGGGCGGTGTGCGCCGCTCCGGCCCCGGCCCGCAGCTCCTCGAGGTGGCCGAGCCGCTGGCTCTCGACGGCCAGGGCGGTGTCCTCCCCCGGCTGCGGGTCGATGGCCTCGATGCGCTCCAGCCCCACGCGCAGGGCGTCGGCCTCGCGCGCCCGCTCGGCGGCCGCAGTGCGCAGGTGGGCCAGCTCGGCCTCGGCCGCGGTGAGCTCGGCGTGCACGGCACGGTAGGCGGACAGCGCCGCGGCGACGTCGCGACCGCCGAACCCGTCGAGCACCTCACGGTGCTGGTCGGCGCGCCGCAGCCGCCACTGGTCGGCCTGCCCGTGCACGGCGACGAGGTGCTCGGCGAGGTCGCCGAGCACGCCCACCGGGGCCGCCCGGCCACCGACGTGGGCCCGTGAGCGGCCGTCGGCGGAGACCGAGCGCACGAGCACCAGCCCGTCGCCGATGTCGGCGCCGGCCTCGGCAGCGCGCTCCAGTGCCGGGTGGCCGGTGGGCAGGTCGATGACTCCCTCGACGACCACGCGGTCGGCGCCGGCTCGCACGAGACCCGAGTCGCCGCGACCGCCGAGCAGCAGCCCGAGCCCGGTGACGACCATCGTCTTGCCCGCGCCGGTCTCGCCGGTGAGCACGGTGAGCCCGGGGTGCAGCGAGAGCACCGCCTCGTCGATGACCCCCAGGTCACGGATGCGGATCTCCTCGATCACGCGCCGCGGTCCCGGTCGCTGTCGGACACCATCGCGCCGGCCGCCCCGCGCCAGCCCTGCACGGGGAGGCGGAACTTCTCGACGAGCCGGTCGGTGAACCCGCCGTGCGCCAGGCGGGCCAGCCGCACCGGCTGGTCGGACCGGCGCACCTCGATGCGCGCGCCCGGGGGGAGGTCGACGGCGCGACGACCGTCGCACCACACGACGCCGGTGCCCCGGGTGCGCGCCAGCACCTCGACGACGAGCTTGGACTGCGGGCCGACCACCACCGGCCGGGCGAACAGGGCGTGCGCGCTGATCGGCACCAGCAGCAGTGCCTCGACGTCGGGCCACACGACCGGGCCGCCGGCCGAGAACGCGTAGGCGGTGGACCCGGTGGGGGTGGCCATGACGATGCCGTCACAGCCCCACGTGGACAGCGGGCGACCGTCGATGGCCACCGTGAGCTCGACCATGCGCTCGCGGGAGGCCTTCTCGACGGTCACCTCGTTCAGTGCCCAGGAGGAGAAGACGCTCTGGCCGTCCTCGAACGCGTGCACCTCGAGGGTCATGCGCTCCTCGACCGAGTAGTCGCGCGAGACGATGCGCTCGACGGTGGCGTCGAGGTCTTCGCGCTCGGCCTCGGCCAGGAAGCCGACGTGACCCAGGTTGACCCCGAGCAGGGGCACGCCCGAACCGCGGGAGAGCTCGGCGCCGCGCAGGATGGTGCCGTCACCACCGAGCACGCAGACGAGCTCGCACCCGGCGGCGGCGGAGTCGGGGCCGTCGGAGTCGTCACCGGCGGCGGACGCCTCGACCCCGGTGACCGCGGCCAGTGGGGAGTCGACCAGCTCGTCGCACGGCGCGCAGACGCCGACGCCCGAGGCGATGAGGCGGGTGGCGACGTCTGCAGCGAGCTGCTGGGCCTCCGGGCGGTGGACGTTGGTCACGAGCAGGATGCGGCGCGACGGCGCGGTCGTCATCGTCGTCCTCCGCTCGGTGGGTGCGTGGTGGTCGCGCGCACGGCGTCGGCGACCCGGTCCGCGTTCATTGTGTCCGACGGCACCGACCTCGCCCACAGGAGGTACTCGGTGTTCCCGCTCGTGCCGCTGATCGGGCTGGTCGAGATGCCGTGCACGTGCAGGGCGTGCTCCCCCACTGCCGCGACCACCTGCTCGAGCGCGCGCCTGCGGTCGTTGACGTCGACGACCACCCCCTGCCGGTTCAGCCGACCGCGGCCCACCTCGAACTGCGGCTTGACGAGCACGACGAGGTCGCCGTCGGGGCGCAGGAGGCCGGCGAGGTCGCCCATGACCAGGGTCAGCGAGATGAACGACAGGTCGGCCACGACCAGGTCGGCCGCGCCGCCGAGGTCGGCCGCCGTCAGGCCGCGCACCGTGGTGCCGCTGTGCTCCTCGACCCGTGGGTCGTCGGCCACCTCGGCCACCAGCTGGCCGTGCCCGACGTCGACGGCCACCACCCGGGCGGCACCGCGCGCGAGCAGCACCTGGGTGAAGCCGCCGGTCGACGCGCCGACGTCCACGCAGCGCCTTCCGGTGACCGCCAGCCCCAGTGGACCCCACTCGTCGAGGGCCGCGACGAGCTTGTGGGCCGCCCGGCCGACCCAGCGCGGACCGGCCGCGGTGACGGACACGGCATCCGAGCCCGTGACGGCGTGCGACGGCTTGCTGACCGGTGCGCCGTCGACCAGCACGTGGCCCTCGTCGATGAGCTCGCGTGCCTCACCCCGTGAGCGGGCCAGACCGCGTCGCACCAGCTCGGCGTCGAGGCGGCCGATCTCAGCCGCCGAGGTCGGTGAGGCGCGACTGCAGCGTGCGGTGCACCGCCTCGCCGGCCTCGAGCTGGGCGTCGAGGTCGTCGCCGGGTGCGGCGGCGAGGTCGCCCAGGGCGGCGTCGATGACGAGGTCACCCGTGTCCGGCGGCGCACCCGGGCCGGGGGCACCATTCGGTGACGACCGGTCCGCGTGGTTGCCGGGGGTGCTGTCGGGGTGCGGCTCGGTCACGCGCCGGCCGGAGTGCTGCTGGCGGCCGACGTGGCCGGGGCGGACTTTGCGGGCGTCGTGGCGGCGGTGGAGGACTTCTTCGCCGGAGCCTTGCGCGCGGTCGTCTTCCTCGCCGTCGTCGTCGCGGCCGTGGACTTCGCGGGCGTGGACTTCGCGGCGGTCGAGGTCCTGGTCGCGGGTGCCTTGCGCGCGGTGGTCTTCTTCGCCGTGGTCGAGGCCGTCGCGGTCTTCGTCGCCGGAGCCTTGCGCGCGGTGGTGGTCTTCTCGGGCGCCTTCTTCGCCGGCGCCTTCTTGGCGGGCGCCTTCTTCGCCGGCGCCCTATTCGCGGGCGCCTTCTTCGCGGGCGCCTTCTTCGCGGCCGTTGTCGCCGGCGCGCTCTTGGCCGCCGTCGACGCCTTCTTCGCGGGCGCCGTCGTGGCCGGCGCCTTCTTCGCGGGCGCCGTCTTCGCCGGGGCGGCGACACGGGCCGGCTCCGGCCCGAGCTCGGTGAGCGCCTCGGCCACGGGCCCCGGTGTGCGGGTGGTCAGGCCGGTCGCTGACCGTGCCAGGTCGTCGACCTGCGCGGCCAACCCGGCGACCGTCGCCGCGAGCGACTGCACGTCGGTGGAGATCCGGTTGACGTCGAGCTTGCCCACGGCCGAGTCCACCTCGCGACGCACCAAGCGCACCAGCGCCTTGCGGTTGGCCTGCGCAGCGTGCAGCAGCTCGTCGGCCAGCCCGCTGACCTGCTTGGCGGCCTTCTTGCGCGAGGCGTCGGAGCCGGCCAGGGCGAGGATCTCGGCGGCCGCCTCCCTGGCGGCGCTGCGAGTGAGCTCCCCGAGCCCTGATGCGAGCTCGACGTAGCCCTGGATGGAGCGCTTGGCCATGGGTCCTCCTGACACGTGGCAGCCCGGTCAGCCGCCCTCCGGGGCCACGTTACCGGGATGCGGCGGTCTCGACCACGGACTCGACGCGGGCGACCAGTGCGTCGACCTCGGCATCTGCCGCTCCCGCGTCGCGCGCGCGGTGCACCGCACGTACGGCGTCGGCGACCACGGCGAGCCCCTCGGCGGAGTCGTCGGGGTCGGCCAGCAGGGCCCGCAGGTCGGGCGCGACCCAGGTCGGCCGGCGGTGCACCGGCGCCTCGAGACAGGCCTGCAGGTCGTCGACCCCGGTGAGCACGAGCAGTGAGTCCATCCCGGCGGCCACGGCCCCCTCGATGTCGGTGTCGAGCCGGTCACCGACCGCCAGCAGCCGGCCCGGCGGCAGCTCGAGGCGCTGGGCGCACAGGAGGTAGAGCGGTGGCCCGGGCTTGCCGGCAACGAGGTGTGGTGGCCTCCCGACGGCGCGCTCGACGGCCGCCACGAGCGAGCCGTTGCCGGGCGCCACCCCCCGATCGGTCGGCAGCGTGCCGTCGGTGTTGCTCGCCACCCAGGTGGCACCCGCCTGCACGGCGTACGCGGCCTCCGCGAGGTCGCTCGCCGTCACGTGCGGACCATAGCCTTGCAGCACGGCGTCGACCGGGACGTCTTCGGCCTCGCGCGGCAGCACCGGACGAAGCCCCGCCTCCGCCAGGGCCGTCGCCACTCCTGCCCCCCCGACCGCCAGCACGGCGCTGCCGGCCGGCAACCGGTCGGCGAGCAGCCAGGCCCCGGCCTGCGAGCTGGTGGCCACCGCCTCCGGCGGGCAGCCCAGCCCGAGCTCGCGCAGGTGCGCTGCGACGTCATCGGGCGACCGCGAGGCATTGTTGGTGGCGTAGAGCACCGGCACGCTCAAACTGCTGAGCACGTCCACGGCGTGCGGCACGGCGCTCGGACCTCGGTAGACCACCCCGTCCAGGTCGCAGACCACCGCTGCATAGCGAGCGACGAGCGAGCCGGCCGAGGTCACTCCCCCGGCTCCCCGGCGGGCGGCTGGGTCGGCCCGCCGGCGTCGGGCGCCTCAGTCGGGGCGACGACGACGTCGAGCTCCTCGGGCTCGTCGTCACCCAGGTCGAGCGCGATGCCGTCGAGCTCCTCGAGCCGCTCGACCGCGTCGGTCTCCCCCTCGGTGTCACCCGTCATGGCCTTGACGAACCACTCCCGCGCCTCCTGCTCACGGCCCAGGCCGAGCAGCACGTCGGCATAGGCGTAGTGCAGACGGAAGACGCCCGCCGTGTGGCTGCGGCGCAGCGCCGGGATCTGCAGCGCGAGCAGCGCGGCATCCTCCTGGCCCAGGTCGCGGCGGATGCCCGAGACGACGATCGCCAGCTCGATGCGCTCCGACTCCTCGAGGGTGGCGGCCTCGGGGGTGGCGGCGAGGTCCAGGGCCCGACCGTGCCGGCCCAGGGCCCGCTCGCAGTCGACCATGAGCGGGAGCAGGTGCGAGGACCCGCTCAGCCGGCGCACCGTGCGGAACTCGGTGAGGGCCCGAGCGAAGTCGCCCTGCCGGTAGGCCACCATGCCGAGGGCCTCGCGGGCGGCCGGCACCCGGCCGGCGCGTCGCACCGCCGTCTCGGCGTGCGCCAGTGCGGCGTCGATGTCGTCTGCCTCGAGGAAGGCGGCAACCATCACCAGGTGCTGGGCGACGCCCTCGGCGTTCTCCTTGCTCAGCGTGCGCAGCTGGGAGTGGATGGCCCGGTCGAGCTCCTTGCCGGTCACCCCCTCCGGAATGCGCGGCTCGGGCAGGCGCGGGCCCTTGGGCGCCAGCCGCGCCCCGCCGCGGCTCTCTCGGTCGTCGCCACGCTCGGATGCCGTGCCCGGCCGCCCGCTCGAACGCCCCGCACCGCCCGCACGGCCCTAGCCGGCGCCA
>JBJMHU010000202.1:0-3482 GCA_045807225.1 Ornithinibacter sp.
GGTCGGCCGCGAAGGCCGCGAGGGCGTCGAGCGACCCGGCCGCGACGACCTGGCCGGCGCCGTTGACGTTGGCGGGGGTGAGGTCGTGCCGTTCGACGGCGGTGAGCACGTCGTCGGGGTCACCGCCGAGCACCGCGCTCATGCCAGTGGGCGTTGCAGCGCTGGCCTTGGCCATCGCCCGGCCGCGCTGGGCGACGAAGCGCATGGCGTCGGTCTAGGTGATCACCCACGCCGAGGCGGCGGCCGTGATCTCGCCGACCGAGTGCCCGGCGAGCGCTCCGGTGCCGGCCGGGACCCCGGCATCCCCGCCCTGGCCGCTGCCATCGAGGGCGCGCAGGGCGAGCAGCCCGGCACCGACGAGCAGCGGCTGGGCGACCGCGGTGTCCTTGATGGTGTCCTCGTCGGACGTGGTGCCGTGGGTGACGAGGTCGACCTCGGCGGCGTCGGAGAGCGCGGTCAGCTGGTCACGCAGACCGGGCAGCTCGAGCCACGGGGCGAGGAAGCCCGGGGTCTGGGAGCCCTGGCCGGGGCAGACGATGACGATCACGTGTTCCACCCTTCCCTGCCGGTCGTGACCTTCTCGTGACGAACGGGGACGAACCTTTCCGGCCGGTTCTGTAGGTTTCCTCCAACCCGAGCACGGGGCGTGGATGCGGTCAGGGTCGCGGGGTCGACCGCGAGACGGGTCCCAGCCGGGAGAACGCCAGGGCGATGCGCACGGTCTGCGCGTCGTGCGCGTCGGTGAGGTCGTAGCCGATGGCCTTGGTGATGCCGGCCAGCCGGTAGCGCACGGTGTTGGGGTGCACGATCAGCGCCCGTGCCGTGCCCTCGAGCCCGTGGGCGCCGTCGAGGAACGCGGCCGCGGTCTCGAGCAGGGTGCCGCCGGGGCTCTCGGCCAGGGGCCGCACGATGCGGGCGGCCAACGCGCCGCGCGCGGGCAGGTCGCCGAGCAGTGCCCGCTCGGCCAGCAGGTCCTCGGCGTGCACCGGCCGGGGCGCCGCCGGCCAGGCCGGAGCCGCGCCGTGCCCCGAGATCGCGGCCCGGGCGCTGCGGCCGGCGGCGAACAGGTGCGGCACGACGGGGCCGACCACGAGCGGCCCCTCCCCGAGGTGCGGGTCGAGCGCCGTGGCGAGGGCCATCGGGTCGGTGACGCTGCCGCCGATGCAGATGATCCGCGGCCCGTGGATGGCGACGAGCAGCTCGACCCCGGTGCGCCGGGCGGCGCGGTGCAGGTCGGTGAGCACCGGTGCCGGGGCACCCGGTGGGGTCGAGCCGACCACCACCACGACCTGGGTCACCGCGCCCCAGCCGAGCGCGGCCGCCCGGGACTGCATCGACTCGTCGGCCTCACCACGCAGCACGGCGTCGACCACGAGCGACTCCAGCCGAGCGTCCCACGCCCCCCGCGCCTCGGCGGCCTGCGCATAGACCTCGGCCGCCGAGAAGGCCACCTCTCGGCTGTAGCGCAGCACGGCCTCGCGGGCCAGGTCGCCCTCGCCGGGCGCCGCGAGACCGGCGATCTCACGCTCGACCACGTTGATGACCGTGCGGATCAGGCCCAGGGTCTGGGCCAGCGAGATCGAGCGGGTGAGCTCACGAGGCGCGGTGCCGAAGACGTCGGCGGTGACGGCCGGCTGGGCCTGGTCACCGCCGAACCAGTCGAGGAACGAGGTGATGCCGGCCTGCGCGACCAGACCAACCCAGGAGCGGTCCTCAGCCGTCAGGGACCGGTACCACTCGTGGTCGGTCTCCATCTGCTGCACCGCGGCGGCGCCCAGGTCACCCGCCGCCCGGGCGACCCTGGCGCGGGTGGCCCTCGACGGGCGCGTGCGGGCGGACGGCATACGGCGAGTGTATTTGTATGCCGTTCACAAGCCGGCGCGGAGGAATTCCGGTCAGTCGGTGCCCGACTCCATGGCGGCGCGGTCGAGCGCGTCGTCGTCGGCGCCCTGGAGGAGTGGGTTGTCGGTGATCTGGTCGTAGCCACCGGCGGGCAGCTCGCCGAACAGGGTGCCGTTCTCGACGAGCAGCTGCCCCTGCTCGACCGGCTGGCCGGCGTAGACCTCGAGCTTGGCGCGGCTGTCCGCGATGTCGAGGTTGCGCATCGTCAGCTGGCCGATCCGGTCGAGCGGCCCGAACGCGGCGTTCTCGACCCGCTCCATCGACAGCTTGTCGGGGTGGTAGCTGAAGTTCTCGCCCCGGGTGTCGAGGATGGAGTAGTCCTCACCGCGGCGCAGTCGCAGGGTGACCTGGCCGGTGACCAGGGAGGCGATCCAGCGCTGGATGGCCTCGCGCATCATCAGGCTCTGCGGGTCGAGCCAGCGGCCCTCGTAGAGCAGCCGGCCGAGCTGGCGGCCCTGGCTGTAGTAGTTGGCCAGGGTGTCCTCGTTGTGCACCGCGTTGAGCAGGCGCTCGTAGGCGATGTGCAGCAGCGCCATGCCCGGCGCCTCGTAGATGCCGCGCGACTTGGCCTCGATGATGCGGTTCTCGATCTGGTCGGACATGCCGATGCCGTGCCGACCGCCGATCGTGTTGACCTCGTCGACGAGCGCGAGCGGGTCGAGGGTGTGACCGTTGACGGCCACCGGGCGGCCCTGCAGGAACGTGATCGTGACGTCCTCGGTCTCGATGGCGACCGAGGGGTCCCAGAACCGCACGCCCATGATCGGCTCGACCACCTCCATCGACTCGTCGAGGTGCTCGAGGGTCTTGGCCTCGTGGGTGGCGCCCCAGATGTTGGCGTCGGTGGAGTAGGCCTTCTCCTGGCTCGAGCGGTAGGGCAGGGCGCGCTCGGTGAGCCAGGCGCTCATCTCGTGGCGGCCGCCCAGCTCGGCGACGAAGTCGGCATCCAGCCACGGCTTGTAGATGCGCAGGTTCGGGTTGGCGAGCAGGCCGTAGCGGTAGAACCGCTCGATGTCGTTGCCCTTGAAGGTGGAGCCGTCGCCCCAGATCTCGACCGAGTCCGAGTGCATCGCCCGCACGAGCAGCGTGCCGGTGACCGCCCTGCCCAGCGGGGTGGTGTTGAAGTACGTCTTGCCCCCGCTGCGGATGTGGAACGCCCCGCAGGCGATCGCCGACAGGCCCTCCTCGACCAGGGCACGGCGGCAGTCGACCAGGCGAGCCAGCTCGGCGCCGTACTGGCCGGCTCGCTCGGGCACGGTGTCGATCTCGGGCTCGTCGTACTGGCCCAGGTCGGCCGTGTAGGTGCAGGGGATGGCCCCCTTCTCGCGCATCCACGCGACGGCCACGGAGGTGTCGAGACCTCCGGAGAAGGCGATGCCGACGCGCTCGCCGACGGGCAGGGAGGTGAGGACCTTGGACACAGTGCAAGACTATACAAACCTCTGCATATCCACAAACGCGGAGTCAGGAGCACTTGGCGCAGTCAGGGCCGTACGGCATCCTGACTGCACGAAGTGCTCCTGACCTCGCGGGGGATCGTTCAGTCCTCGGCGAGGAGCTCGTCGATGCGGGCCACCTTC
>JBJMHU010000203.1:0-3859 GCA_045807225.1 Ornithinibacter sp.
CCCACCCGCAAGGTGCTCGACCGCGTCCTCCCCTCCCCGGGCGAAGGGCCGAGCGAGAAGGCGCGGCGCAACGGCTTCTACGAGATCGCGATCCACACTCGCACGAGCGGCGGGCGGCGCTACGTCGCGCGCGTGGCGCAGCAGGGCGACCCGGGCTATGCCGCGACCGCGGTGCTGCTCGGCCAGAGCGCGCTGTGCCTGGCGCTCGACGGCGACCGCCTCCCGGACGCCGGCGGCGTGCTCACGCCCGCGACGGCGATGGGCGACGTGCTCGCCGACCGCCTGCGCGGCGCCGGCGTGACGCTCGACGTCGCATAGCCGGCGGTGGGGCGCCCGTTCGCGCAGGTCGACGTCTTCAGCACGGAGCCCTACGCCGGCAATCCGGTGGCCGTGGTCCTCGACGGGGCGGGGCTCTCCGCCGAGGCGATGCAGCGCTTCGCGCGCTGGACGAACCTGTCCGAGACGACGTTCGTGCTGCCGCCGACCCGCCCCGACGCCGACTACCGGGTGCGCATCTTCACCCCGACCCTCGAGCTGCCGTTCGCCGGGCACCCCACGCTGGGCACCTGCCACGCGTGGCTCGCCGAGGGCGGCCGCGGCGCGACCGACGGGCGCGTGGTGCAGGAGTGCGCGGCCGGACTGGTCACCCTGCGCCGCGGCGGCGACCGGCTCGCGTTCGCGGCGCCCCCGCTGCTGCGCAGCGGCCCCGTCGACGACGAGACGGTGCAGCGCGTGGTCACCCAGCTGGGCATCGGGCGCGCCGACGTCGTCGAGGCGCAGTGGGTCGACAACGGGCCGGGCTGGGTCGCCGTCCTGCTCCCCGACGCCGACGCGGTGCTGGCGCTGCGCCCCGGCCCGGTCGACCTCGACATCGGCGTGGTCGGCCCGCACCCGGCCGGCGCCCCGCAGGCGTGGGAGGTGCGGGCGTTCTTCCCCAAGGACGGCAGCACGGTCGAGGACCCGGTGACCGGCAGCCTCAACGCGTCGCTCGCGCAGTGGCTGATCGGCAGCGGGCGCGCCGAGTCGGCGTACGTCGCCGCCCAGGGCACCGTGCTCGGGCGCGCGGGCCGGGTGCACGTCGAGCGTGACGGCGACGGCACGGTCTGGGTCGGGGGCGGCACGATCACCTGTGTGAGCGGTGACATAGCGGTCTAATCGCGAACCTGCCCGGGCGGCGGGTCGCGCGGGTGGCATGCTCCCGGCATGACGACGACCGACGCACTCATCGCCCTCGCCGAGCAGCGCTCCACGCACAACTACCATCCGCTGCCGGTGGTCCTCACCGAGGGGCAAGGTGCCTGGGTCACCGACGTCGAGGGCCGGCGCTACCTCGACTTCCTCGCCGGCTACTCGGCGCTGAACTTCGGGCACGGTCATCCCACGCTGGTCGCGGCGGCCCACGCGCAGCTCGACCGCCTGACCCTGACCAGCCGCGCGTTCCACAGCGACCAGCTCGGGCCCTTCTGCAGCGAGCTCGCGGTGCTGTGCGACGCCGACCTGGTGCTGCCGATGAACACCGGCGCGGAGGCGGTGGAGAGCGCGGTGAAGGTGAGCCGCAAGTGGGGCTACCGGGTCAAGGGCGTTCCGGACGGCGCGGCCACGATCGTGGTGGCCGACGGGAACTTCCACGGGCGCACCACCACGATCGTCAGCTTCTCGACCGACCCGGCGGCCCGTGACGACTTCGGCCCCTACACGCCCGGGTTCCGGGTCGTGCCGTACGGCGACGCGGCCGCACTCGCGGCGGCCGTCGACGACACCACGGTCGCCGTGCTGCTCGAGCCGATCCAGGGGGAGGCGGGGGTGCTGGTGCCGCCCGACGGCTACCTGACCGCGGCCCGGGAGCTGTGCACCGAGCGCGGCGCGCTGCTGGTGCTCGACGAGATCCAGTCGGGTCTCGGGCGCACCGGTGACACCTTCGCCTGGCAGCACGAGGGCGCCCGGCCCGACCTGATGCTTCTCGGCAAGGCGCTGGGTGGCGGGCTCCTCCCGGTCAGCGCCGTCGTCGGGACCCGGGAGGCGCTCGACGTGCTGCGGCCCGGCGAGCACGGCAGCACGTTCGGCGGCAACCCGCTGGCCTGCGCCGTGGGCCGCGCGGTGGTCCGGCTGCTGGAGTCGGGCGCCTACCAGCAGCGGGCCCGCGAGCTGGGCGAGGTGCTGCACGGGTCGCTGGACAAGCTGGTCGGCAACGGGCTGGTGGAGGTGCGCGGCCGGGGCCTGTGGGCCGGCATCGACGTCGATCCGTCGCTCGGCACCGGGCGGGAGGTGTGCGAGCGGCTGGCCGCACGCGGGGTGCTCGCCAAGGACACCCACGGCTCGACGATCCGCCTGGCGCCGCCGCTGGTGATCGAGCAGGCGGACCTCGAGTGGGCCGTGGAGCAGCTCGCGGCCGTGCTGGCCGAGTAGTCCGCCGCCGGCTGCCGGCGGTTCAGAGGTCGAGCTGCGGGAGCCTGGTCAGCGGGCCGGCGAACCGCTCGTCGCTGAGCTCCTCGTCGACGAGGGTGCCGCCGAGGAACGCGTCGTAGGCGGCCATGTCGAAGTGGCCGTGGCCGCACAGGGCGGTGAGGATGACCTTCTCCTCGCCGGACTCCTTGCAGGCGAGCGCCTCGCGGATGCAGGCCGCGAGCGCGTGGGTCGGCTCGGGGGCAGGCACGATGCCCTCGCTGCGCGCGAAGGTCAGCGCCGCCTGGAAGCACTCGGTCTGCGGGATGGCGATCGCCTCCATCAGCCCGAGCTCGTAGATGTGGGAGATCAGCGGGCTCATGCCGTGGTAGCGCAGGCCACCGGCGTGGATCGGGTCCGGCACGAAGTCGTGTCCGAGCGTGTGCATCTTCAGCAGCGGGGTGAAGCCGGCGGTGTCGCCGAAGTCGTAGGCGTAGGTGCCGCGGGTCAGCGACGGGCACGACGCCGGCTCGACCGCGCGGATTGTCGGGCTGATGCGCCCGGCGAGCTTCTCGCGCAGGAACGGGAACGAGAGCCCCGCGAAGTTCGAGCCGCCGCCGGTGCAGCCGACGATCAGGTCGGGCGTCTCGCCCGCCTTGGCGAACTGCAGCAGCGCCTCCTCCCCGATGACCGTCTGGTGCAGCAGCACGTGGTTGAGCACGCTGCCGAGCGCGTAGTGCACCGCTGGGTCGCCGGCAGCGGCCTCGACCGCCTCGCTGATCGCGATGCCGAGGCTGCCGGGGTGGTGCGCGTCGTCGGCGAGGATCTTGCGGCCGGACTCGGTCAGGTCCGACGGGCTTCGGTGCACGGAGGCGCCGAACGTCTCCATCACCGAGCGCCGGTAGGGCTTGCCGTCGTAGGACGCGCCGACCTGCCACACCTCGCACTCGAGGCCGAACACCGCGCAGGCGAAGGCCAGCGCCGTGCCCCACTGGCCGGCTCCGGTCTCGGTGGTGACCTTGGTGACCCCGCTACGCGCGTTGTAGAACGCCTGCGGCACCGCGGTGTTGGGCTTGTGCGAGCCGGCGGGGGAGACGCCCTCGTACTTGTAGTAGAGGTGCGCCGGGGTGCCGAGCGCCTTCTCGAGCCGGTGCGCTCGGTAGAGCGGCGAGGGCCTCCACAGGCGGTAGACGTCGAGCACCTCGTCGGGGATGTCGACGTAGCTGTCCTGCGTGACCTCTTGCCGGATCAGGTCCATCGGGAACAGCGGCGCGAGGTCCTCCGGGCCGACCGGCTGGTGGGTCGCCGGGTGCAGCGGCGGCGGCGGTGGCGAGGGCAGGTCGGGGATGACGTTGTACCAGCGGGTGGGCATCTCTGACTCGTCGAGCAGGAACTTGTGCTGGTCGGCCACCGGGTCCGCCTCTCGCCTCGCCCTCGTCGGTCGCCGCGACGCTACCGGACCCGACCCGTGCATGCG
>JBJMHU010000204.1:0-19285 GCA_045807225.1 Ornithinibacter sp.
TCGACTGCTCCCATCCAGGTCGTCATCGACGCCGCCGACCCCGGCGCCCTGGCCGAGTTCTGGGCCGCCGCGCTCGCCGAGCGGGGCTACGCCATCCCCGGCCCGCCGGGCGGCTTCGTCGACTGGCCGGCCTTCCTCGCGGCCCACGGCATCCCGCAGGACCGGTGGAACGACGCGTCCGCCATCGAGGCCGACGGGCACCCGCGCATCTTCTTCCAGAAGGTGCCCGAGGCAAAGGCGGTCAAGAACCGCGTGCACGTCGACCTCCTCGCCGGCGGCGGGCCGTCGGTGCCGCTCGACGAGCAGCGTGAGCGGGTGGCCGCGCAGGTGCGCCGGCTCGAGTCACTGGGCGCGACCCCGGTGGGGGACCACACCGACCTCGGGGTGCACTGGGTGGTGATGCGCGACCCGGAGGGGAACGAGTTCTGCGTCTGAGCCCGGCAGCGGCCGCTCACGGGGCTCGTGACGTTTGTCGCAGGGGCGGTCGGGAATGGGGTCGGGGTGACACCACGGCATCCGGCTCCCCACCTGCGGCGACGTGCGGTCGCGCCCGTCGCGGGCCGGCACGCGGGCGACGTGCGGGCGATGTGGCCGGCCCGAGAGGCTTTGGCAGCGTGGAGCGGATGACGTCCACCACCGCCGCGCGCCCCTCGCTGCCCGCGCTCACCGGCCTGCGCGCCGTGGCGGCGGTGTGGGTGGTGCTGTTCCACTACCGTGACGACCTGCTGGCCCTGGTGCCGGGCCTGTCACCGCTCGACACGTTCATGCGGGCCGGCTACCTCGGGGTCGACCTGTTCTTCCCGCTCAGCGGGTTCGTCCTGGCCTACACCTATGCCGACCGGCTCGGCTCGTTCTCGTGGCGAGGGAGCCGCGACTTCGTCCGCAACCGGTTCGCGCGGGTGTGGCCGGTGCACGTGCTGACCCTCAACCTCGACCTCGCCGTCGCGGCGCTGGTGGGCACCCTGGGCGTCGGGGCCGACGGTCACCGGCGCACTCCCCGGGCGTACGTCGAGAACCTCGCCATGGTGCACACCTGGTTCAACGACCGGCCCAGCTTCAACGCCCCGGCGTGGTCGATCAGCTCGGAGTGGTTCGCCTACCTCGTCGCGCCGCTGCTCTTCGTGGCGGCCGTGCGGGTGCGTCGGGCCGGCCCTGCCCTGCTGCTGGCCGGGGCGTCGTACGCCGCGATGCTCGCGGTGTTCGCGACGATGGCGCTGCCCAACGGCAACCTCGAGCACATGTTCTACGTACGGATCCTCGGGGAGTTCGTGGGCGGGATGCTGCTCTGCCTCGCCTGGCTGCGGGGCGGCGCCCGCCTTGGCCGGCTCGTGGTGGTGCTGCCGGCCACCCTGGTCGTGCTGGCTCTGGTGCCCGCGGCCTCGGCCGGCCACTACTGGGCTGCCCCGGCGCTCGGGCTCGGGGTGGCCGCCCTGGCCGCCTCCAGCGGCTGGCTGACGACGGCCCTGTCGTTGCCGCTCGTCGTCGCCGTGGGTGAGGCGTCGTACGCGCTCTACATGACGCACCTGCTGGTGCAGCCGTTCGTGGACTCGCTGCGGCTGTGGGCCCAGGGGTCCTGGTGGGCCGGCGCGCTGGTCGTCGCCGGCCTCGTCGTCGCGCTGGCCGGCGTCGCCTGGGCGGTGCACGCCCTGGTCGAGCGCCCCGCCCGACGCCGGCTCCAGGGGCGGCGCCCCGAGCCGGCACCGGCCACGCCGGTGCCGGACTCGAGGCAACCCGTCAACGCCTGACCGCTTTCACCACGTGGTCGCGGCCAGGCGCCGACCGGGTCAGCGGTGCGGCCGGGGACCGCCGTGCACGGAGTAGACCTTGACGTAGTCGAACTCCGCGGTGATGGGGATGGTCACCTGGTCGGTGGCGCCCATCGACACCAGGCCGATGCGCGCGTTGGGAAGCCGGTGCGTCCAGACCCCACCACGCACCCAGGTGCGGCCGTCCTGACTCGTGTAGGCCGTGTACCGCTCGGTGTCACCGCCGGCCGCCCGCCGCTCGGACCCGGTGAGCCGCTCGACGACGATGCGCAGCCAGGTCCAGTCGTCACCGGGCGGGCCGACGACGGTGTTGCCGTAGCGGCTCCACCCGGCGGGTGCCGGGCTGAGCTCCTTGGCGAACTCGGTCTGCCGGGTCTCCCAGATCGAGATGTCGGTCAGCTTGATGAAGTTGTCGTCGTCTGCGTAGACCACGAGCCCGGCTTGGGCGAAGTTGTAGCAGCAGCCCTCGCGGGGCAGGCCGCTGAGCCGCACCTTGGTCTCCACGACGTAGTCGCGCCTCGGCGCGTCACGCACCAGCACGGATGCCGTGTCGCTGTCCACGAAGAGATCGGTGTGCTCCACCGGCCAGCGCAGCACGCCACCGGAGACGGTCGCGTTCCCGACCCGGCCCTGGGCCCACGACCAGTCCGCGCTGAGCGGGGCACGGCTGAAGGTGTCGGCGTCGAGCAGCCGGCCGGTCACCTGGGGCTCGACCAGCCGGGTGGTGTGACGGCTGCGCTGACCCTCCTGCGCGGCGGGCGCCGGCATCCGGGAGTCGGACGCACCGGCGCCGCCGTTGACGGTGGGCCACCCGCGCACCCAGTCGACGGCGTCGAGCAGGGCGGGCCGCTTGGTGAAGCCGGTGGCGAACTCGAAGAACGGGTCGCGCTGGTCGACGGCGTGGTAGATCGTCCACCACTGGCCGCCCTCGTCGACGAACACCGTGTTGTGGCCCGTGCCGACCCAGCGGTTGCCGTTCATGGTGAGGAACGGCGTGCCCCCCACGGCCGCGTCGAGGAAGGAGTTGCCCTCCTTGTCGACGAACGGGCCGAACGGGCTGGTCGACCGGCCCACGAAGACGCTGTAGCCGGTGAGGGCACCGTTGCAGCAGTTCGTCGCGGAGCCGAAGAGGTAGTAGTAGCCGCTGCGGTGCACGACCTCCGCGCCCTCGTAGCGGTTGCCGATGGCGATGCGGGTGTCGTCGGTGGTGTCAGCCGTCCTGGCCGTCGCCCCCGTCGCGGTGAACCTGATGTCCGTGGCGAAGATGCCGCCGTAGTAGGAGCCGTAGTAGAGGATGCCGGTGTTCGTCACCGTGTCGCCGAGCACCTCCGGATCGAAGGTCCAGAAGTAGGGTCGGCAGCCGCTCGCGTCCGGCCCCGCGCTGGGGTCGACGCGCGGCCTCACCACGGGCTGGTCGCTCCACGTCCACGGCCCGGTCGGGCTGTCACTGGTCGCCACGCCGATGGCGCCGTCACCCCGGCAGGCGTCGGAGCCGCCGCCCGCCGCGGTGGTCTCGGTGACCGTCACGAAGAGGTAGTAGCGGTCGGTCGTGCTGCTGAACACCACCTCGGGGGCCCAGAACGCGGCCGACGGGTCGATCCAGGCCGGCAGCGAGCCGCCGCCGGCGGGGAACGCGTCACCCACGTAGGTCCAGCTGACCAGGTCGGTGGAGACCATCGTGGGGATGCGGTGGAAGACCGGGTCTCCCTTGGCGTCGACGTCCTCGTCGTTGAGCGGGTCGGTGGTGCAGTAGAGGTACCAGACCTGCTTGCCGTTCATCCGCTCGCCGTCCTGGCCCTTGAGCACGGTCGGGTCGGCGCAGCTGTCGACGGTGCCGTCTCCGGGCACCTTCGGGGCCAGCGGGTTGGTGTAGGTGGTGGTGACCGGGCGAGGTGTCGGCCGCGCCGTCGACGGTGCTGCGGCCACCGGGCCGGCGAGCAGCAGCGAGAGCGTTGCGAGGAGCGGCACGAACAGCAACGCCCGCCACCTCCTGCGTGGCGGAGCCTGGGTGTCTGGTGGGGTGTGGTGCATGGCTGGTCCCTCCCGTGGTGCTGGGTCCGCAGGTCCTGCGGGTGGTCTTGTCTTCTCTCTCACCGCCACAGCAGAAGCGAACGGTGGTTGCCGGTTTGGCGCCGCCGGCCGGGCCCCTCGGCGTGGGCCTGCGTCACGTCAGCGGCTCCGGGGGGCCGACGACCACGCGGGCACCCTCCAGGCGCAGCGACATCCGGTGCGGACGGCGCATCGAGGACGTGTCGTCCCACGCGTGGAGGAAGAGGTGGTGCCTGCCCTGCTCGTCGGTCAGCACGCTGCAGTGCCCCGGCCCGCGCAGGCCGGTGCTGGCACTGGTGACCACCGGGCCGTCGACGGCATCCTCGCGCCACGGCCCGGTCGGGTGGGGAGCCGCCGCCGCTGCGACCCCGTAGCCGGAGGTCTGCCAGTTGCCGCCGGAGTAGAGCAGCACGCAGCCGCCCGCACCGTCGTCGAGCACCGCGGGGCCCTCGAGGGTGTGCCAGTCGTGCACGCCGCCGTGGATCTGCCGGTCGCGCTCGTAACGCTGCCAGTCGGCCGACGCACGCAGCACGATGGTGCGCTCCCCCTCGAGGTGGGTCATGTCGCGCAGGCGCTGCACCGCCAGCACGGTGCCCGGGCGCGACCCGGCCACGACGTCGGTCGCGTAGAAGAGCCACCAGGCGCCGGCGGCATCCCGGTACGGCGAGGGGTCGATGGCGAAGGGCAGGTCGGCGGTGAGCACGTCGCCGGTGTCCTCGAACGGCCCGGTGGCGCGGTCCGAGACGGCCACGCGGATCTGGTGGTCGGCGTCCCCCCGGCCCAGGGAGTAGTACATCCAGAACCGGCCCTGCGCGAACGCCACCTCGGGAGCCCAGTACTCCGCCCCCTCGGGCCGCGGCTGCGGCACCACCAGCGCACCACCGGCGTCCTCCCAGGTGTCCAGGTCGTCGCTGACGAGCACCTGGAAGGCACGCCCGCCGGGCAGCGGTCGGGGCGTGGTGCCGTACATCACGTAGCGGCCGTCCTCACCCCGCACGACGAAGGGGTCGGCGCAGTACCCCTCCCACAGCGGCCGGGACGTCTGCCGGCCGCTGTGGAGCTGGGCCCCCACGTCAGCCCTTGAGGCCACCGCGGGCGATGCCCTCGATGACGAAGCGCTGGCTGATGAGGAAGAGGACGAGGACGGGAATGCTGGCGATGACGCCGCCCGCAAGGATCGTCGCGTAGTCCGTCGTGTACGCGCTCTGCAGCGTGGACAGGCCGGGCTGGATGGTGAGGCGGTCCGGGCTGAACAGCACGTACAGCGGCCACAGGAAGTCGTTCCAGTTGGCGAGGAACGTCAGCAGCGCCAGGGTGGCCAGCGCGGGTCGCGACAACGGCACGATGACGGTGAGGAAGATCTTCCACCGGCTGGCGCCGTCGAGCATCGCGGCCTCCTCGAGCTCGATCGGCAGCCCGAGGAAGAACTGGCGCAGGAAGAACACCCCGAAGGCACCCGCGGCGCCCGGCACGATGACGGCCGACAGGCTGTCGAGCCAGCCGAGCTTCGAGACGATGACGTAGTTCGGGATGAGCAGCGAGATCGGCGGCACGAACAGGGTCGCCAGGACCAGCGCGGTGATGACGCGCTTGCCCGGGAACGACAGCCGCGCCAGGGCGTAGGCCGCCATCGTCGCCACGACGAGGACGAGCATCGTCTGCGCCGTCGCGGCGATCATCGAGTTGAGGAACCACCGCGCCACCGGCGTCTGCGGGGCGCCGAGGATCGTCTGGTAGCCCTCGGTCGTCGGCGTCTCGGGCAGGAAGGTGAGGTCGGCCTGCGACACCTCGCTGGTGGACTTCAGCGACGTGACCGTCATCCAGGCCAGGGGGGCGAGGAACAGCAGAGCGAGGATGAACAGGAACACCGCGCGCCAGGGAAAGGCACGCCGCGTGCGCGTCTGCGGGCCGGTCGGCGCGGACGTGGTGGGCTCGACGGTCGTGGCGGTGCTCATCGGGTCTTCTCCTTGGAGGTCCGATCCCGCAGGAGGGACAGGCTCAACAGGCTGATTGCCAGCAGGCACACGGTGAGCACGGTGCTCATCGCCGACGCGCTGCCCATGTTGAACTGGCGCAGACCCACTTCACCGATCTCCATGATGGCCGTGCGCGTCTCGCGGCCGGGCTGGCCCTGGGTGATGAGGTAGGGCTGCCCGAAGACGTTGGCGGAGGCCAGGATCGTGATGGTGAGGACGAAGACCGTCACCGGTTTCAGGCCGGGCAGCGTCACGTGCCGGAACCGCTGCCAGGAGCTGGCCCCGTCGAGCTCGGCGGCCTCGTAGAGCTCCGGCGAGATGTCCTGCAGCCCCGCGAGGAAGATGACCATGTTGTAGCCGGCCGTCCACCACAGCGTGGGCACGACCAGGGCGACCCACACCCATGGGGTGGCCGTCGTGAAGGGGATCCGGTCGAAACCCAGCTTGTCCAGGTAGTAGTTGACGACGCCGACGTTGGGGTCGAGCAGGTACCGCCAGAGCAGTCCGATCACGGCCACACCGAGCACGTAGGGGGCGAAGAAGACGGCTCGGACCGGGTTGCGGCCCCAGAACTTCTTGTTGAGGGCAACGGCCAGGGCCAGGGGGAGCACCATGAGCAGCGGCACCGCCAGCACGGTGAAGATCGCGGTGGCCCGCATCGACGACCAGAAGGGCTCGGAGGTCGTGGAGTCGGGCGTCATGAGGTCGATGTAGTTCTGGAGGCCCACGAACGGCTTGCCCGGCAGCAGGAAGTCCCACTGGTGCAGGCTGATCCACAGGCCGTAGACGATCGGGGCGAGCACGAAGGTGCAGAAGAGCACCAGGTAGGGCCCGACGAAGAGCGCGGCGGTGCCCAGTCCTGCCCGCGAGGCGGCCGGATCCGCAGAGCTCTTCAGGCCCCGGCCTGGCCCCCGCGACTCAGGCGGGGCCGTGACCGGGTTGGCGATGGTGGTGGACATGTCAGGCCTGGTACTTCTTGCGGTTGGCCGCGAGCATGGCGTCGGCCTTCTTCGCGGCGGCGTCGAGAGCCGCCTTGGTCGCCTTCTTGCCGAGGATGACCTCGTTGACGGCCGTCTCGTAGGTGGGCGTCGTGACGTCACCGATTCCCGGCACGGCCGGTGGGAAGACGACGTTCGGGAGCTGCTCGGCCAGGGTGGACTGCACCTTGAGGTCCTTGAACTCCTGGGACTCGCGCACGCTGTTGCGGGCCGGGATCTGCCCCGACTTGGCCCAGTCGATCGAGGACTGGGAGATGTACGAGATGAACGCCCGGGCCGCGGACAGCTTGTTCTTGTCCTTGGCGGCCTGGCTGGTGACGACCAGGTTGTGGGAGTTGGCCCACACGGCCGGCTTGTCGCCGATGGTCGGCAACGGAGCCGCGTCCCATTCCAGGCCCTTGACCTTCGCCCACTCGTTCATCATCCAGATGCCGTCCCAGGTCAGGGAGTCACGCTGCTGGCGGAAGGCGACCTGCTGGGCGTCGTTGGAGACGTTCTGCGGGCTGGCGCCCTTGTCGATGAAGCTCCGGAGCCACTCCAGGGCCTGCACGCCGGCGTCCGAGTTGAAGGTCGCCTTGGCGCCCTCAGGGTCGTAGATGCTGCCGCCGAGCTGGTTGATCAGCGAGGTGAACATCAGGTGCGCCGGCCAGGTGGCGGTGATCCAGAACGGGTTCTTCACCCCGGCCTTGTCCTGCAGCGCCTTGACCGCGGCCTCGAACCCTGCACGGTCCTGGGGCAGCTCGTCCATCCCCGCCTTCTTCAGCTGCGTGGTGTTGGCGTAGAAGCCCAACGGGTGGATGTCCAGCGGGATGCTGTACCGCTTGTCCTGGTAGACACCGGCCTTCCAGACCACCGGGGCGAAGTCGTCCTCGCTGAGCTTGAGCCCGGAGGCGATCTCGTCCATCGGGATGATCACCCGCCGGGCCGCGTTGGTCGCGAGCGTGTCGATGTGCATGATGGCGACGTCCGGGCCGTTGCCGGAGGCCACCGCGTTGGGAACCTTGGCGTAGTAGTCACCCTGGTTCAAGGTGTTCATCGACACCGTGACGTTCGGGTTGGCCTTGTTGAACTCCTCGACCATCTTCTTCATGTACGGGCCGTCACCACCGGTGAAGGGGTTCCAGAAGGCGAGCGCGACCTTGGGGCCCGTGTAGGTGTCGCCCTGCCCGAACGCACCACTGGAGGGTGCGCCGGCGCCCGGGGGAGTGCTGCTGCCGGCGCAGGCGGCGAGGGCCGAGGCGGCGCCGACGGCGCCGAACGACCCGAGGAGGAGGCGGCGGGAGAGGTCCCGGGGGGTGTGGGTGTCGGACATGAGGTGGTCTCCTTCAGGGTGGGCGCGCGGTGTGCGCAGGGATGGCAGGAAGGTCAGGGGCTGGACGTCAGGGCGACGGCGGTCCAGGACACCGGGCTCAGCCGCAGCTCGAGGCGCCCCCTCTCGACGCGGACGTCGGGGTCGCGGTGCGGCTGCACGGCATCCGGCTGCTGCGCGGTGTTGGCGCGGCGCGGGTCGTCGTCCTCGAGTCGCAGGCACTCGCGCACCTGCAGGCCGGAGAAGCCGCGGGCGTCGACGCTGACGACGAGGGGCTCGCTCGGATGCCGGTTGACGAGGAACAGCGCGACGTCGCCGGTCTCCTCGTCCCACGTGGCGCTGGCGTCGAGGCTGTCGACCTGGCCGAACTGGCCGGTCTCGTGGCGAGCGCCACGCGGCTCGACGCGCAGGGCCGTGCCGCGGGCCAGCCGGGCGGTCTGCGCGAACGGGTGGAAGATCGTCTGCGCCCACGCCGGACCGCCGGCCTCGGTGCGCAGGAGCCCGATGACGTTGACCAGCTGCGCCTGGCAGGCGATCTTGACCCGGTCTGCATGGCGCAGGAACGTGTTGAGGAACCCGCCCACGGCGACGGCGTCCGCCATCGAGAAGGTGTCCTCGATGAGGCGGGGTGTGCGCTCGAGGTCGAGCTTGGTGTGCCCGGCGAAGCGGTGCTGGTACCAGACGTTCCACTCGTCGAAGGCGAGGTCGACCCGGTGCCTGCTGCGCCGACGGGCGCGCACGGCGTCAGCGGTGGCGATGACCGCACGGATGTGCTCGTCCATGCCGACCGAGGAGGCCAGGAAGCTCGTGAGGTCGTCGGCGAGCTCCTCGTAGTAGCCGTGCACGCTGATGAAGTCGACGTCGTCGTAGGCGTGCTCGAGGACGGCCGCCTCCCAGGCACCGAAGGTCCGGATCTGCCGGCTCGAGCTGCCGCACGCCACGAACTCGATACGGGGGTCGACCTGGCGCATCGCGCGGGCGGTCTGGGTCGCTCGGAGGCCGTAGGCCTCCGCGGTGGCGGAGCCGACCTGCCAGGGCGCGTCCATGTCGGTGCCCAGGCCCCACAGGCGCACGTCGTGCGGCTGGGGGTGGCCGTGCTGCACCCGAAGGTCCGAGAGCGCCGTTCCCCCGGGGTGGTTCGTGTACTCGAGCAGGTCACAGGCCTCCTGTACCCCACGCGTGCCCAGATTCACCACCAGCATCGGCTCGACCCCGACGCGGCGGGCCCAGCCGACGAACTCGTTCAGGCCGACGGTGTTCGGCTCGAGGCTGCGCCAGGCGAGGTCGATGCGGGCCGGCCGGTCCTCGACCGGGCCCACCCCGTCCTCCCACCGGTAGCCCGAGACGAAGTTGCCGCCGGGGTAGCGCACCAGGGTGACGCCGGCCTCGCGGGTCAGCGCGGCGACGTCGCCGCGGAACCCGTGCTCGTCGGCGGTGGGGTGGCCGGGCTCGTGGATGCCGGTGTAGACGCACCGACCCATGTGCTCGACGAAGGACCCGAACAGGCGCCGGTCGACGGGGCCGATGGTGAAGGCGGGGTCGAGCACGACGTGCGACTGCTGCACTGAGGCGTCCTTCCACGGCGCTGTGGGCTGGGTGACCTGTTCTACAACGTTGTTCCAACGTTGTAAAGCGTATGGCACGATGCACTGACGGACCTCGAACATGGGCGGTGGTCATGGCGGTGCGCTTGCAGGACGTCGCCGACCATGCCGGCGTCTCGGTCAAGACGGTCTCGAACGTGGTGCACGGCCACCCTGCCGTGAGCCGGCCGATGCGCACGAAGGTGCAGGCATCGATCGAGGCGCTCGGGTACGTGCCCAACGTGTCGGCCCGCTCGCTGCGCACCGGTCGCAGCGGCCTGATCGGGCTGGCGGTCCCGCGCCTCACCGACCCCTACTTCTGCGACGTGGCTGCGGCGGTGATCGACGCGGCCTCCTCCCGCGGGCTGTCGGTGCTGGTCGAGCAGACCGGGGGAGAGTACCTGCGCGAGAACGACGTCCTGCTCGGCCGGCGGCCCACGATCGTCGACGGGTTGATCTTCTCCCCGATCTCGGTCACCCAGGCTGCCCTCGACGAGGTGTCACCCGCCGTGCCCCTGGTGCTGCTCGGGGAGCACCTGATGGCCAGTCAGCGCAGCCGGGTCGCGGCCGACAACCTCGCCGCGTCCACCGAGGCGGTCGCGCACCTGACCGGCCTGGGGCGGCGACGCGTCGCTGCGGTGGGTGCCAAGCGAGGGTCCACCGCGGCCACCGCCGAGCTGCGCCTCGCCGGCTACGAGAAGGCGCTCACCCAGGCCGGACTGGGTCTCGACGGCGCGCTCCAGGTGCCCACGGAGGACTTCACCCGGGCGGCCGGCATCCGCGCGGTCGACGACCTGCTCAGTGCCGGAACGACGTTCGACGCGCTGTTCTGCTTCAATGACCTCCTGGCTCTGGGGGCCATGGAGGCGCTGCGCCGGCACGGTGTCGAGGTCCCCGGCGACGTCGCCGTCGCCGGGTTCGACGACATCGAGGAGGGGCGGCACAGCACCCCCGGTCTCACCACCGTGGCCGTCGACCTGGTCGTGCTGGCGGGCGCCGCCGTCGACAGCCTCGTGCGCCGGCTCGACGACCCCACCGCGCCCGATGGCGACAGCATGCTGGTGCCGCACCGGCTGGTGGTGCGCGGCAGCACGGTGCCGCCGCCCACCGCCGGCCCGGCGCGTCAGGCGCCGCCGGCGACTCCCACGAGGTTGCCCTCCGGGTCGGTGAAGTGACCGACGACGAGTCCCGAGGGAGAGGTCGCCGGCCCCATGACCCGGGTGCCGCCGAGCTGCTCGGCCTGGGCGAGCGCCGCCTCCACGTCGTCGACGGCGACGTAGAACAACGCCTTCGGCGTGCGCCCCGGCCCACCTCCCACGCCGCCCCTGATGCCGGTGCCGTCGCTGGTGGTGACGAGGTCGACGAAGCCGTACTGGCCGGCATCCGAGACCTCCTCCGCCACGGGCGAGGGGGTGTCGAACTCCCAGTCGAAGAGTGCACCGAAGAAGGCGCGTAGCTCCTGCGGGTCGCTGCCGATGACCTCGAAGTGGACGACGGGGCGTGCCACGCCCTCTCCTCAGGCGTTCTGGGTGGTGGTGGCCAGGAACGAGTCGATCTGGTTGATGGCGCTCGTGGCGCCCTCCTCGACGCCCATGTCGAGCACGGTCTGCAGCGCCTCCGCGGTGGCGTAGACGCTCGTGTAGGTGGCGCGGGTGCCGCCCTCCACAGACTCGAGGACGTAGACGTTCTCGCCGACCGGCAGCTCCGGGTTGGGCGTGAGGTCCTCGTGCGCGAAGCCGTCGAGGAAGGCCAGCCGCTGTGGTGCCTCGACGGCCGTGATGTCCCAGTAGCCGGCGAACTTCTGGCCCTCGGGGGAGGTCATGTAGTAGGTCGACCGGGCGCCGGGGCGCAGCTCGTGGTCGACGAAGGTCGCCGGGTAGGTCGGCGGGCCCCAGACCTGCTCGAGCTGGCGGGGGTCCTCGTACAGGCCCCAGACCCGCTCGACCGGCGCGGCGAACTCGGCGGTGATGACGAGGGTGCGGTTCTCGATGTCCTTGGTGATGTCGGTGACGGGCATGTCAGCTCTCCTTGGGAAGTAGTAGTGCGTCGATTCGGGCGACCCGCCCTCGCCACACGCTCTCGAGCTGGTCGAGCATCGAGGCGACTGACCGGACAGCCTGCACGTCGCCGCTGGCGAGCTGCTCACGGCCGGAGCGCCGCTTGCTGAGCAGTCCGGCCCTCTCGAGCACGGCGACGTGCTTCTGGACGGCGGCGAAGCTCATGTCGTAGCTCGCCGCGAGGGCGGTGACCGAGTGCTCGCCGGCCAGCACGCGGCGCAGGATGTCGCGCCGGGTGCGGTCGGAGAGTGCGTGGAACAGGGCGTCGGCCCGGTCCTCGGTGCTCTCGGTCATGGGCACAACATACAACCAAATGGTTGTATGTTGTCAAGCCGCCGGCTCAGATCCGTCCGGCCGCGGGCCCGGTGGGTTCCCACCCCGGCCGCCACCGCAGCACGGCGGCGCCGCCCTCGGTCCGGGCAAGGGTCGGCGCGATGCCGTCACGGATGCCTCGACCAGGAGGGTCAGCCGCCCGAGGGTTCCCTGACTTCGGAGCGGTCGACGTCTCCGTCGACGAGGTCGCCGGCAGCCAGGACCAGCAGCGGGTGCAGGGTCGTGTCACCCCGGCGGATGCGCGCGAGCAGCTCGTGGCGCATCCGCGGCTCCCAGAACTTGCGGATGTGCGTGGCGATCTCGAACGCGGCCTTGTCGTCGGGAAGTGCCTCGAAGTTGCGCACCAGGTCGTGGCCGAGCCGCACGACGGGGGGCACACCGTGCTCGGTGGGACCGCTCATCGGGGCAGCGCCGCCGCGGCCAGCGCGTCGGCCCGGGCCGCCTGGGTGACCACCTCGACCTGCACGGCGGTCACCTTGTACTCGGGGCAGTTCGTGGCCCAGTCGGAGTTCTCGGTCGTCACGACGTTGGCGCCGGTCACCGGGTGGTGGAAGGTCGTGTAGACGACGCCGGCCGGCATCCGCTCGGACACCACCGCAGTGAGGCGGGTGCTGCCCACCCGTGACGACAGCTCGACGACGTCGCCGGAGGTGATGCCGCGCAGCTCTGCGTCCGCCGGGTGGATCTCGAGGACGTCCTCGGGGTGCCACGTGGAGTTGGGCGTGCGCCGGGTCTGTGCGCCGACGTTGTACTGCGACAGGATGCGCCCGGTGGTGAGCACCAGCGGGTAGCGCCGGTTGGCCCGCTCGGTGGTGGGCACGTAGACCGTCGTGGTGAGCTGGCCGAGCCCGCGCACGAACGACCCGACGTGCATCGTCGGCGTGCCGTGCGGCGCGGCCTGGGTGACCGGCCACTGCATCGACCCCTCGGCGTCGAGCCGGGCGAACGACACGCCGGCGAACGTCGGTGTCGTGGCGGCGATCTCGTCCATGATCTCGCTCGGCGCGGCATACGACATCGGGTATCCCATCGCGCCGGCGATCTCGCACACCACCTGCCACTCGTCCTTGCCCACCCGCGACGGCATCACCGGCCGCACCCGGTTGATGCGGCGCTCGGCGTTGGTGAACGTGCCGTCCTTCTCGAGGAACGACGCCCCCGGCAGGAACACGTGCGCGAACCGCGCGGTCTCGTTGAGGAACAGGTCGTGCACGACGACGAGCTCCATCGAGCGCAGTGCGGCCTCGACGTGCTGGGTGTTGGGGTCGCTCTGGGCGATGTCCTCGCCCTGCACGTACAGGCCCTTGAACGAGCCGCCGATCGCGGCGTCGAACATGTTGGGGATGCGCAGCCCGGGCTCGGCCTGGATGGTCACGCCCCACAGCGACTCGTAGATCTCACGCACCTCGGGCCGGGACACGTGCCGGTAGCCGGGCAGCTCGTGCGGGAAGGAGCCCATGTCGCACGACCCCTGCACGTTGTTCTGCCCGCGCAGCGGGTTCACGCCGACGCCCTCGCGGCCGAGGTTGCCGGTGAGCATCGCGAGGTTGGCCATGCCCATGACCATCGTCGAGCCCTGGCTGTGCTCGGTCACCCCGAGGCCGTAGTAGATCGCGGAGTTCGGCCCTGCGGCGTACAGCCGTGCGGCAGAGCGCAGCTCAGGTGCCGGGATGCCGGTCTCGACCTCCGTCGCCTCGGGCGAGTGCTCGGGCCGGGCGATGAACTCGAGGTAGGAGTCGGCGTCCTCGCAACGGGCGTGGACGAACTCCTCGTCCCACAGCCCCTCGGTGACGATGACGTGGCACATCGCGTTGACGAACGCGACGTTGGTGCCGGGGCGCACCGGCAGGTGGAACGCCGCCTGCACGTGTGGCGAGCGCACCAGGTCGATGCGCCGCGGGTCGGCCACGATCACCTGCGCCCCCGCGCGCATCCGGCGCTTCATCCGCGACGCGAACACCGGGTGGGCATCGGTGGGGTTGGCGCCGATGACCAGCATCACGTCGGCCTGCTCGACCGAGGCGAAGTCCTGGGTTCCGGCCGAGGTGCCGAACGCGTGGTTGAGGCCGTAGCCGGTGGGGGAGTGGCAGACCCGCGCACAGGTGTCGATGTTGTTGTTGCCGAACGCGGCCCGCACCATCTTCTGGACGACGTAGACCTCCTCGTTGGTGCACCGTGACGACGAGATGCCGCCGATCGCACCGACGCCGTACTTCTCGCGCAGCCGCAGGAAGCCGGTGGCGACCCGCTCGATGGCCTCCTCCCAGGAGACCTCGCGCCACTCGTCGTCGATCGTGTCGCGCACCATCGGCGACATCTGCCGGTCGCGGTGCGAGGCGTAGCCGTAGGCGAACCGGCCCTTGACGCAGGAGTGGCCCTCGTTGGCGCCGCCGTCCTTCCACGGCACCATGCGCACGACCCGGGTGTCGTCGCCAGACCCCTGCACCTCGGCCTTGAACGAGCAGCCCACGCCGCAGTACGCGCACGTGGTGACCACTGACCGGGTGGGCATGCCGAGCGAGACGACCGACTTCTCGGTGAGGGCGTCGGTGGGACACGCCTGCACGCACGCGCCGCACGACACGCACTCAGAGCTCAGGAAGTCGGTGCCACCGGGCGTGATCCGCGACTCGAAGCCGCGGCCGGCCACGGTGAGCGCGAAGGTGCCCTGCGTCTCTGAACAGGCCCGCACGCAGCGCGAGCAGACGATGCAGGCAGCGGGGTCGTAGTCGAAGTAGGGGTTCGACTCGTCGGGAGCCTCGGCCAGGTGCGACGCGCCGCCCAGCCCGTAGCGCACCTCGGCCAGCCCCACGTCGTGAGCCAGCCGCTGCATCTCGCAGCTGCCGCGGGCGCACCCGGCGCAGTCGCTGGGGTGGTCCGAGAGGTAGAGCTCCATGACGCCACGCCGCAGCTGCTGCACCTGCTCGGTGCGGGTCGACACGACCATGCCGTCGGTGCAGGGGGTGGTGCACGACGCCGGAGTGCCCTTCATCCCCTCGACCTCGACCAGGCACAGCCGGCAGGACCCGAAGGCCCTGAGCGAGTCGGTGGCGCACAGCTTCGGCACGGTGACCCCCGCCAGGGATGCCGCCCGCATCACCGAGGTGCCCGCGGGCACCATCACCGCGATGCCGTCGATCGTCAGGTGGGCGGTGGCCCCTGCGAGGACGGCCGGGGTGCCACGGTCCGGTGTCTCGAGGGCGGGTTCGTCGACCAGCGTCATGGCCGCGCTCCTTCCGTCGTCACGGTTGCCGACTCGGGGATGCCGTGCGCGGCCGCGCGGCCGTCGTCGCGCGTCACGCCGAAGTCCTCCGGGAAGTGCTCGAGCGCGCTGCGCACCGGCATCGGCGTCAGCCCGCCCATCGCGCACAGCGAGCCCTTGGTCATCGTGGTGCAGAGGTCCTCGAGCAGCACCAGCTGGGTGCGGCGCACGCCGTCGTCGGTTGCCGCGCGGATCCGGTCGATGACCTCGACGCCACGCGTGGAGCCGATGCGGCACGGGGTGCACTTGCCGCACGACTCCTTGGCGCAGAACTCCATCGCGAAGCGTGCCATCGCGCCCGCGTCCATCGTGTCGTCCCACACGACCACGCCGCCGTGGCCGACCATCGCCCCGGCATCCGCGAACGCCTCGTAGTCCATCGGCAGGTCGAAGCTCGACGACGGCAGGTACGCGCCCAGCGGCCCACCCACCTGCACCGCCTTCACCGGCCGCCCGGATGCCGTGCCCCCACCGAAGCCCTCGACGAGCTCCCCGAGCGACATGCCGAAGTCGGCCTCGACGATGCCGCCACGGGCGACGTTCCCGGCGAGCTGGAACACCTGGGTGCCCCGGGAGCGGCCGGTGCCCAGCGCGGCATACGCCTCGCCGCCGTCGGCGAGCACCATCGGCACGGCGCCGAGGGTGAGCACGTTGTTGACGACGGTCGGACGGCCGAACAGCCCCTCGAGCGCGGGAATCGGCGGCTTGGCCCGCACCTCGCCCCGCTTGCCCTCGAGCGACTCGAGCATCGAGGTCTCCTCGCCGCAGATGTAGGCGCCGGCGCCCACGCGCACGTCGAGGTCGAACCGGCGGCCACTGCCGAGCACCGACTCGCCGAGCACCCCGTGGGCATAGGCGATGTCGATGGCCCGGCGCATGGTGCGCACCGCGTGGGGGTACTCGCTGCGGGAGTAGACGTAGCCCTCGCTGGCGCCGACCGCGAGCGCCGCGATCGTCATCCCCTCGATGAGCGTGAACGGGTCGCCCTCGATGAGCATCCGGTCGGCGAAGGTGCCGCTGTCGCCCTCGTCGGCGTTGCAGCAGACGAACTTCTGCTCGGCGGTGGCGGTGCGCACCGTCTCCCACTTGATGCCGGCCGGGAAGCCGGCGCCGCCGCGGCCGCGGAGGCCGGAGGCCGTCACCTCGGCGACGACCTGCTCGGGGGAGAGGGCCACCGCCCGTTGCAGGCCGCGCAGCCCACCGTGCTCGCGGTAGGCGGCCAGGTCGGTGGGCTCGATCACCCCGACCCTGGCGAACGACACCCGGTGCTGCCGGACGAGCCACTCGTACTGGTCGACGACGCCGATGCAGCGGTCCGTGTCGTCGAGGGCACCGTCGAGGAGGGGGCCCACCTCGGCCTCGGTGAGGTTGGTGTAGCCGACCCGGCCGCGCTCGGTCTCGACCTCGACGAGCGGCTCGAGCCACAGCATCCCGCGAGAGCCGTTGCGACGCACGGTGATCCCCGCGGCGGCGATGGCGTCCGCGACGGCATCCGCCCCGAGCGCGAGGGCGGCGGCGTCGCACGGCACCCAGACGGTGGTCATGCGCGCCACCCGGCCGTGAGGGCCTCGAGCCGTTCGGGGGTGAGGGCTGCGTGCAGCTCACCGTCGACGGTGCCGGACGGGCCGACCGCGCACAGACCCAGGCAGAACACCTCGTCGACCTCGACGCCGGCCGCACCGGCCCAGCGGTCCGCGGCGGCGGCGAACAACCCCTCGGACCCGCGCGACTGGCAGGCCTCGCCGCGGCACAGGGCCACCCGGTGCGCGGGTGGGGGAGTGCGGCGCAGGTCGGAGTAGAAGGTCACCACGCCGTGCACGTCGGCCCTGGAGAGGTTGAGCACCTCGGCGACGACCATGACGTCGTCGTCGGTGATGTGGCCGTGGGTGGCCACGACCTCGTGCAGGATCGGCAGGAGCGGCCCGCGCAGGGTGCTGAGCTGCTCGGCGACGGCCCGCACGGATGCTGCCCGCACGGGGTCCGCCGGGGCGGGTGCCGGCGCCGGGCCGGGGCCTCGCTGACGCACGTTCGTCGACTCCTCTGCGCTGAGTGTGACCTGCGTCGCAACTCTACGCGCGCCCCCACGCCCCGGGCCCCCACCCGGGTGAACCCCGCACGTGCCGGGTTATTGCTGTCACGAACGAGGGCTGACAGCAATAACCCGGCACGTGCGGGGAGGTGGTGGGGCGGTGGCCGACGGGCTGTGGATGACCGGCCGGGCCTCGTGGCCGTTTCGGGCACCCTCGGTGGATGCCGTCCGCCTCCTTCGACCCTCAGCGCCCGTTCCGGCGCGCCGATGGTGAGCGGGCCGGCATCACCCCGGCGCAGTTCCGTGGGCCGGGCCTGCGCCAGCTCTTCCAGGGCGTCTACGTCGACGCGTCGGTCGACGTCGATGCCCACGTGCGGGCAACGGCCGCCCTGCTGGCCGCGCCGCGCAACACGGTGGTGGCGCGCCACACGGCCGCGACGCTGTGGGGCGCTTCCCCGCCGCACGACTGGCACACCCACGTCACGACCCTGCGACCGAACGCCGTCGACCGCGCCCTGGTGGCCGAGGAGCGGCGACGGGTGCGTGGTGGCGGTCGCGGGTGCAGTGCCCAGGCGCGCGCCCAGCTCGAGTGGGGTCGGATGTGCGTCGACGGCATCGACTCCCGCACCTCGACGGACCACGGGCGCATCACGACCCACCGCGGGCTCCGGATCACCGACCCGACGCGCACCTTCCTCGACCTGGCCGCAGACCTCGACCTGGTCGAGCTGGTCGTCCTCGGGGACAGCTTGTGCCGGGCCGGTCGGATGACGCCGGACCAGCTCGTGGCGGCCGCCGAACCGCCCGGGCGGCACCGGCGCCTGGCGAGGCGGGCGGCATCCCTGGTGCGTGACGGGGTCGACTCGCCGTCCGAGTCGCGCACGCGGATGCTCTGCGTCCTCGCCGGGCTGCCCGAGCCGGAGGTGAACCTGGTCTTCCGCGACAACGAGGGGCAGCTGCTGCGGCGGGCCGACATGGGGTACCGCGGGGCGAAGGTCAGCCTCGAGTACGACGGCCGACAGCACGCCGAGGACGACGCCCAGTGGGCAGGGGACATCAGCCGTCGCGAGCAGTTCGACGGGTGGGGGTGGCGAATGGTCGTCATCACCTCCCCGGGTCTGTGGCGCGACCCCCGGCACACCTTGGACCGGATCGTGGCGGTGCTGCGTTCGCGCGGGGAGGACGTCGCGGTCACCAGCACCGAGTGGCGCCGCTACTTCGGCCGCGCCCACGAGCGGACCGCCTGACCTCTCCCCGGCCCCCACCCGGCTTCCGGCAACTCCGCATCCGGCATCCCGCATCCGGCATCTCCGCATGGACATCTCCGCACGATCCCCGCACGTGCCGGGTTATTGCTGTCAGCTCGCGGGCGGGTTCAAGAGGTCAGGGAAACACCGGGGTTTGGTTGCTCTGACAGTAGCCGGGCCAGTTCTTCGGCTGGGGTGGCCCAGTGGTGGCGCTTACGGGGTCGATTGTTGAGCTCTTCGGCGACGTTGGCCAGGATCCCGGGTCCGTGGAAGGACAGGTCGGTGCCCTTGGGGAAGTACTGGCGCAGCAGCCCGTTGGTGTTCTCGTTGCTGCCGCGCTGCCAGGGGCTGTAGGCGTTGCAGAAGTAGACCGGGATACCGGTCGTCTCGGTGAACTCGGCGTGCCGGGTCATCTCGACGCCGCGATCCCACGTCAGTGTCTTGCGCATCGGCTCCGGTAGCCGGGCGAATGCGTCGGCCACCGCGGTGATCACCGTGCCGCTCGTCGCGTCCTTGATCGGCAACGCGAGCAGGTAGCGGCTGTGCCGCTCGACGAGGGTGACCAGGTGGCTGCGCCCGTAGCGGCCGACGATCAGGTCGCCTTCCCAGTGGCCGGCCTCGCGGCGGTCAAGGACCGCGGCGGGACGTGCGCTGATCGGTGTCTTCTGCGACGCCG
>JBJMHU010000205.1:0-7013 GCA_045807225.1 Ornithinibacter sp.
CTGCTCGTCGGGCCGGGGGGCGGGGCGCTCGACGTGTTCTCCGACGTGCCGCACGCCCGGGCCGAGGTGTGACCCGGATGCCGGTCACGCCGGTCACGCTGCCGCGTCGCCTCAGTGCCCCGGCACCCGGCTGGACGACCAGCGCCGACGTCGTCGTGGTCGGCTCCGGCATCGCGGGGCTGACCTGCGCCCTGCGGCTGCGGGAGCGGGTCGACCGGGTGCTGCTCGTGACCAAGACCGTGCTCTCGGCCGGGTCGACGGAGTGGGCGCAGGGCGGTATCGCCGCAGCCCTCGACCCAGAGGACACACCGCAGGAGCACCTCGACGACACCCTCGTGGCCGGGGTCGGGCTGTGCGACCCCGAGGCGGTGCGGATCCTGGTGACCGAGGGGCCGGAGCGGGTGCGCGAGCTCGTGGCGCTGGGAGCCGAGTTCGACCGCGACGCCGAGGGCGAGATCAAGCTGACCCGCGAGGGCGGTCACCACCGCGACCGGATCGCGCACGCCGGGGGCGACGCCACCGGTGCCGAGATCTCACGCGCCCTGATCGCCGCGCTGCACCGTGTGGTCGACGACCCCGGCATCGAGGTGGTCGAGCACGCGCTGGTCGTCGACCTGCTCACCACCGACGACGGCGCGGTCTGTGGCGTGACGCTGCACGTCATCGGCGAGGGCCAGGTCGACGGCGTCGGTGCGGCCTACGGCCGGGCGGTCGTGCTCGCGACCGGCGGGCTGGGCCAGATCTACACCTCCACCACCAACCCGCCGGTCGCGACCGGTGACGGCATGGCGGCTGCGCTGCGGGCCGGGGCGCGGGTGACCGACCTGGAGTTCGTGCAGTTCCACCCGACGGTGCTCTTCCTCGGCGAGGGCTCCACCGGCCAGCAGCCGTTGATCTCGGAGGCGGTGCGCGGCGAGGGTGCGTTCCTCGTCGACGGGGCCGGCGTGCGGTTCATGCAGGACCGGCACGAGCTGGCCGACCTCGCACCCCGGGACGTGGTGGCCCGCGCCATCCTCGACGTGATGCGCGACCAGCGGCTCGAGCACGTGTGGCTGGACGCCCGGCACCTCGGCGCCGAGTTCCTCGAGCAGCGCTTCCCGTCGATCGTGGCCCGGTGCCGCGAGCTGGGGTTCGACCCGGCGACCGAGCTGCTGCCGGTGGCCCCGGCGCAGCACTACGCGTCGGGTGGCGTCGAGACCGACCTGCTCGGCCGATCCTCGGTCGACGGCCTCTACGCGTGTGGCGAGTGCTCGTGCACCGGCGTGCACGGCGCCAACCGGCTCGCGTCCAACTCGCTGCTCGAGGGCCTGGTCTTCGCGCACCGCATCGCCGACGACGTCACCACCCGCTTCGCCGCTGGCGAGCTGCCGCGGCGCACCCCGGCATCCGATGCCGGTGACGCCGCGGTGCTCGACGCCTCGCACCGCCTCGACGTGCAGCGCGCGATGACGCGGGGGTCCGGCCCGGTGCGGTCGGCCGCCTCGACGGCCGGTGCCCTCGAGGCGCTCGCCTCCCTGGCGGCGCTGCCCCCGAGCACGGCCGAGCCCGGCCCAGCCACCTGGGAGACGACCAACCTGCTGCACCTCGGGCAGGTCCTGGCGACGGTCGCCCACCGGCGCGAGGAGACCCGCGGTGGGCACGTGCGCTCCGACTTCCCCGACCGCGACGACGCCCGCTGGCTCACCCACCTCACGACGACCCGGCCGGTCGACGGGGCGCTCGCCGTCACCGAGCGGCCCGTGGAGGTGCTGGCATGACCGACTTCGGGTTCCCCACTGCCGACGCCGTGCTGCTCGTCGAGCGCGCCCTCGACGAGGACCTGTCGAGCGGCACCGACGTCACGACGATGGCGACCATCCCGGCATCCCAGGAGTCGGTGTCGCACCTCGTGGCGCGGGCCGACGGTGTGGTCGCCGGCCTGGCGGTGGCTGCCCTCGTGCTGGATGCCGTGGCGGCGCGGCTCGGGTCGGCAGCGGTGCGCGTCGAGCTGCTGGTCCAGGACGGCACCCGGGTCGTGCGCGGCGACCACCTCGCGACCCTGCGTGGTGCGACGCGCACCACCCTGGTGGCGGAGCGGACCCTCCTCAACATCGTGTCGCGCACCTCGGGGGTCGCGACCCACACGCGGCGCTGGGCCGACGTGCTCGAGGGGTCCGGCGCGATGGTGCTCGACACCCGCAAGACGACGCCCGGGATGCGCGCACTGGAGAAGTACGCGGTGCGTTGCGGCGGGGGCACGAACAAGCGGATGGGCCTGTACGACGTCGCGATGATCAAGGACAACCACAAGCTGGCCGCCGGGGGGCTGCCCGCGGCGTACGCGGCCGTGCGGCGGACCTTCCCCGACGTCGCGGTCCAGGTCGAGGTGACCACCACCGCCGAGGCGGTCGAGTCGGTTGGCGCCGGGGCACGGTTCCTCTTGTGCGACAACATGGCTCCCGAGATGCTGCATGAGACGGTGGATGCCGTGCGCGCCACCGGTGAGTCGGTCGAGATCGAGGCGACGGGCAACCTGACGCTCGAGGTGGCGGCTGCGTATGCCGCGACGGGCGTCGACTACCTGTCGGTGGGTGGGCTCACGCACTCCTCGCCGATCCTCGACATCGCACTCGACCTCGACCCCGAGGCCGGTTGACCGGCGGGCCGGCTGACGAGGGGGCGTGGTGATCCTGCCGACCGAGCCCGACCTGCGGCTGGTGACCATCCGGCGCGGTGGCACCCTCACCGATGCCGACCACCACCTGCTGGCGCTGTGGGCGGCCTCCTGTGCCGAGCACGTGCTTCCCCTCTTCGAGGCTGCCCGGCCTCACGACCGCCGGCCGCGCGAGGCGATCGAGGCGGCCCGTGCCTGGGTGCGTGGCGAGCTGCCGATGATGCGGGCCCGGGCGGCGGGTGGGCACGCGATGGGCGCCGCCCGCGAGCTCACCGGGGCGGCGCGGCACGCGGCCTACGCGGCCGGCCAGGCCGGGGTCGTCGCGCACGTGGCGGCCCACGACCTCGGGGCGGCCGCCTACGCGATCAAGGCCGTGCGTGCCGCCGCGGTGCCGGACGAGGCGGTGGCCGCCGGGCGACGCGAGTGCCGGTGGCAGCGCGACCAGCTGCCCCCGGCCGTGCGCGAGCTGGTGCTCGACGACCAGCAACGGCGCAACCACCTGTGCTGGTCGGTGTTCGACTGCTGACCACCCGCAGTGCCGAAGGAGCAGGGCTCACCGCGTCCGACTGGCTGCTTCACGCCTGGCTTGGGCGTGACCCACGGTGCAGACGGTCGCTGGCTCCGTGCTGGACGGGCTCGACCGCAGCGACGTCAGCCGGCCGTGGCCGCGCTCGGCGTGGGGGCGCCCGCCGGGGGTGGGTCGACGACGAGCAGGTTGCCCGAGTACATCCCCATCGCACAGGTGAAGTGCACCGTCCCGGCATCCATGGCCGGCAGCGGCACGGTGTTCTCGCCCTCGGCGAGGTTGACCGCGACACCCAGGTCGGGCACCCGCAGGGCCGCGCTGCAGCTGAACTTCGAGGTGCCATCGATGAGCCAGGTGGTCGGCATCCCGGAGTAGAGCACCGTGTCGGCGGGCTCGTAGCCGTCCGGTCCCTGGGTCATCCGCACGGTCTGCACGCCGTCGGTGACCGTCACGTTGGCCGATGCCGCGCGGGCGCTCGCCGACGACGTCGCGGCTGCGGACGCCGAACCGCCCGTGAGACCGAGCAGGTTCAGCCCGCTCGAGAGGTTGAGCAGCGCGAAGGCCAGGACGAGCACTCCGACGACACGCAGCACGGTGGCCTGCCGCCGACCGGTCGTGAGCTCGGGCACCGAGCCGAGCGCGAGCAGCCCCGGGGTGGTGCCCAGGGCGAAGGTCGCCATGATGGCGCCCGCCTGCGCCGGCGACGCGGTCGAGAGGGCGTAGACCTGCGCTGCCTGGGTGAAGCCGCAGGGCAGCAGGAAGGTGGCGGCGCCGACCAGGGCGGTGCGCCAGTGGCTGTAGCCGGCATCCGCCGCGTCCTCGATGCCGAGCACCCGCCCGAGCCCGGCCGGAAGCCTCGGCGACCAGGCGGCCACCCGCGGGGACACCCCGGTGAGCCGGATTCCGAGCAGGAACATGACCACCGCCACGGCCAGGACCAGCAGGCCGGTCACCCGGGTGGGCAGGCTCATCGTCGAGCCGATGGCCCCGAGCAGGGCACCCAGGACGCCGAAGCCGACCACCCGGCCGGCGTTGAAGGCGAGCTGCGGCCGCATCCGCGTGGCGAAGGGGAGCGAGGTCTCACCGCGCGCGGCGAGGCTGGCGGCGTGGGATGCCGAGAAGCCGAGCACCAGGCCGCCGACCATGGCCATGCAGGTCGAGACGCCCGCGGTGAGGCCCAGCACCAGCACGAGCGCAAGGCCCCCACGCGACGGGTCGGACAGGCCGGAGGTCAGGTCGGCGGGACCGAGCACGGAGATCGCCACGGCGACGGCGGCCACCGCGACGGCAGCCCCCAGCACGGTGCGCCACACGGACAGGTCGGGCGAGAGCCACGGTGCGGCACCCGGCTGGTAGCCGGCGTAGCGGATGGCGGCATCGAGCCGGGTGCGATCGAGCGGGCCGTCCCCGGTGATGGTGGCCGTGCCCCGGGTCGCGGACACGCTCACCGAGGTGACCCCGGGCACGCGCCGCAGGGCGCGGGTGACCCGCTTCTCGCAGGAGGCGCACGTCATCCCGGTGATCGGAACGGTGACGGCGGTGGCAGTGTCCATGCCGGCCTTGGTGCTCACCGTCGTCCTCTCGGGTCATGTCTGGTTTCGGTTTCCATCGTCCCACCGTGGCGCCCGCCGGGTCCCCGGTTTGGGACCGTCCTCACACCCCCTTCGGCTGCCCGAACCGCCTCCACCTGAGGGCCACCGCGTAGTCGACGACGAGGCCCGCGTGGGCGGAGAGCACCTCATCGGCCACCGCGGGCGGAAGCTCGATGCGCGCCACGGCATCGAGGTCCTGGCGGCGGTCGAAGGTCCACTCGATGGTGAGGTGCTCGGTCGTGAAGCCCTGACGCTGCCAGAACCGTTGCGCGGCAACCGGATCGTAGGCCGGGTAGGCGCGGCGGAACCAGGCGCCGAACGTCGACCGGGTGACGTCGTTGTCGACCACGACGACGATGCCGCCCGGACGCAGTACACGGGCCACCTCGGCCAGCCCCGGCTCACACCCGGCGCCGAAGAAGTAGGCCCAGCGCGCGTGCGCCACATCGACGCTGGCGCCGGCCAGGGGCAGCGCCTCGGCGTCACCGGCGAGCACGGATGCCGTGCGCCCACCCTGCGCTGCGAGCCGCTGCTGGGCCCGGCGCACCAGCGGCAGGTGCGGTTCGACTCCCACCACTCGCGCGCCACGGGCCGCGAAGCGGGGGAGGTGGAACCCCGTGCCGCAGCCGATGTCGACGACATCGGCCCCGGCCAGGGGATGCAGCGCGTCGATCGTCGTGTCGATCACCCCGGCGCGGTCGGACGCCAGGTTCTCCAGCTCGTAGACGTCGGGGGAGTCCCAGATGTTCGGGCTGCGGATCACGACGAGCGGCGCGACTTCGACGACTTGACGGGCGCCTTGGGCGCCGGCTTCGCCGGGGCCTTCGCCGACCTTGCGGGGACCTTCGCTCGCTTGGTGGGCGCCTTGGGCGCCGGCTTGGCCGGGGCCTTCGCGCGCTTGGCGGGGGTCTTGGGCACCGGCTTGGCCGGGGCCTTGGCCGGTTTGGCCGGGGGCTTGCTCGTGGCCTTGGTGGCGGACGCCTTGGTGACCGACGACGCCTTGGTCGCGCCCGCCTTCGTGGGAGGCTTCTTCGCCGCGCGGGTGCCCTTGGCCGGCGGGACCGGGTGCGCCGCCTCGTTGGCACCGGGCACGGGCGCCGTGGTCCGCTTGCGGGGGACCCGGGTGCGCCGGCCACCGACCGTGCCGGCCTCGACGGTGGCGGGGTGCACGAGCAGCGGGATGAGCTGGCGGGCGCCGGCCGAGCGGGCCCGCTTCACGGTGTCGAGGTGGGCCTCGCAGCGCAGCACCAGCTGGGCGTAGCCCTCCTCGCCCATCAGCGCGGTGAGCTCGGCCCGGTTGCTGCGGTAGACCGGCTCGGCGCCCACGTGGGCCTCGGTGTTGGAGGAGCAGTACCAGTCGAGGTCGTGGCCCCCCGGCCCCCACCCGCGGCGGTCGTACTCGGCGATCGTCACCTCGAGGTAGGAGGTGTCGTCGGGGCGCTCGACCGTGCGGTAGGAGCGGCGGATCGGCAGCTGCCAGCACACGTCGGGCTTCGCCTCGTGCGGCGGTCGCCCGGTGAGCACCGCGTGCTGGTGCAGCGCGCACCCGGCTCCGGCGGGGAAGCCGGGCCGGTTGAGGAAGATGCAGGCGCCCTGCACGACCTTGGTCTTGCGGGCGCCGTCCTCCTTCTCGGTCCAGGCCTTCAGCCGGGTGGGGTCCTTGTCGCCGTCGCGCCCCCGGCCGGGGTGCATCTGCCACTCGTCCTCGCCGAGCTCGGCGACCACGGCCTGCACCCGCTCGACGTCGTCGTCATCGGTGAAGTGCGCCCCCAGGGTGCAGCAGCCGTCGTCGGGGCGGTCGGCGTAGATGCCCCTGCACCCCGACCCGAAGATGCACGTCCAGCTCGACGTCAGCCAGGTCAGGTCGAGCCGGAACCGCTGGCCGGGGTTGGCCGGGTCGGGCATCTCGGCCCAGGTGCGGGCGATGTCGAGGGGTGTCTCGGGCACGCGCCCCACCCTAGGGGCCGCCCCGCCCAGCCACTACGTTGGGCGCATGCGCCTCGGGGTCATCGACGTCGGATCGAACACGGTCCACCTGCTCGTCGTCGACGCCCACCCCGGCGCCCAGCCGCTGCCCGCGTCGAAGCACAAGATCGAGCTGCGCCTGTCGGAGCACGTGACCGACGACGGGCTGATCGCCGATGCCGGCCGCGACCGGCTCGCCGGCTTCGTGCAGGAGTGCGTCGAGGTGGCCGAGGACTCGGGTGTGGAGGACCTCAGCGGCTTCGTGACCAGCGCCATC
>JBJMHU010000206.1:0-34418 GCA_045807225.1 Ornithinibacter sp.
CGTAGCCGGTCGGGGTCGTCGTGGAGGTCCTGCAGGGCGAAGGCCTTGGGGCAGATGTGACCGCGCGAGAGCGGGTCGGCCTCGTGGCCGCGCACCGAGGCGATCGCGCCGCCACCGTCGAGGCGCACCTCCAGCGAGCACATCGCCTCGCACAGGGTGCACGTCACGTGCCGGACGTCGTCGACTTCCTGTGATTCACCCACCGCCACACCCTCCCACGGGGCCGCAAGGGGTGGGAGGTCGGCGATCAGTCGGGCGAGCCCCGGTGGGGACCGGCAACCGGTCGGTCGGCTGGGTCAGCGGCGGCGGGGCTCGAACACCGGCGCGAGCCGGGCCATCGCCGCCTCGCGGGCGATGGTCGTGTTGCGGCTGGCCAGCAGCCGGGCCTGCTCGAGCCGCTCCCGCGCGAAGGTGCGCCGGTCGCCCGCCGACCAGGTGCGGCCGAAGAGCCGCTTGGTGGCGGCCACGGCATCCGGGGAGCGCTGCGCCACCTGCTCGAGGAACCGGGTCGCCGCGACGAACGGCTCGTCGTGCACCTCGCTGGCCAGCCCGAGCTCGACGGCTCGCGCCCCGCTGACCACCTCACCGGTCATCGCCAGGCGCTTGGCGACATCCATCCGCACCTGCTGCGAGAGGGCCTGCACGCCGCTCATGTCGGGCACCAGGCCCCACTTGGCCTCCATGACCGACCACTGCGCGTCGGCGGTGGTCATCCGCAGGTCGGCGGCCAGCGCGATCTGCAGGCCACCGCCGTAGCAGTGGCCGTGCACCGCGGCCACCACCGGCACCGGCACCCGCCGCCACGCCCAGCAGGCCTCCTGGAACAGGTTGGTGCCCCGCCACGGCATCGGCACGAAGGAGCGCGCCACCCGCGGCGGGTCCTTGAGCACGGTCGCGAAGTCGAGCCCCGCACAGAACGAGTCGCCCTCCCCGCCGATCACCACCCCGCGCAGGGTGCGGTCGCGGGACAGGTCCCGGGCGGTGGTCACGAGGTCCTCGAGCGTGTCGAGGGTCAGCGCGTTGAGCTTCTCGGGGCGGTTGAGCCGGACCTGGGCGACGCCGCCCTCGACCCGGCACGTGACGGTGCTCGGCATCCCACCACCCTACGGATGCCGGGTGCTCACCGTCGCGGTCAGGTGACCTTGGCGACGATCTCCGCATCGGGTGAGGACCCGGCCCCGGTCGGCCGCAGCGTCGCCCGCTCGGGGTGGTCCCGACGGTGCACGAGCACCGAGACGCCCAGGATGGCCAGGCCCAGCACCGCGAGCACGGCACCGACGGCCGCCGGCGCCCGGTAGCCGTAGCCGGCCGCGATGACGGCGCCACCGAGCCAGGCCCCCAGCGCGTTGGCGAGGTTCAGCGCGGCGTGGTTGCCGGCGGCCGCCAGGGTCTGCGCGGTGCCGGCCACCTGCATCAGCCGAAGCTGCAGGTTGACGACCAGCACCGCGGTCATCACCGAGGTGAAGGCGAGCATCACGAGCGCCGGCACGGGGTACGGCGCGGCCACGGCGAAGAGGGCGAGGCCCACCCCGAGCCCGGTGATGCCGATGACGAGGGAACGGATCACCGACCAGTCGCCCAGCCGCCCGGCGACGAGGTTGCCGACGAAACCGGAGGCCCCGAACACGAGGAGGAAGACCGGCACGGCGGAGGCGGAGAGCCCGGTCACCTCGGTGACGGTGGGGGCGATGTAGGAGTACATCGCGAACATCCCGCCGAAGCCGATGGCGCCCACCCCCAGGGTGAGCCAGACCTGCAGGCTGGTCAGGGCGCTCAGCTCGTTGCGCACGGTCCGGGTGCGGTCACGCGGGAGGTGCGGCACGGCACACGCGACGAGGGCCATGGTGGCGATGCCGAGGCCGGCGACGAGCCAGTACGCCGCGCGCCAGCCGACGTTCTGGCCGAGCCACGTCGCGCCGGGCACGCCGAGCACGTTGGCGATCGGGATGCCCAGCATCATCCGGCCGACGGCCCGCCCGGCCTGGCCCCGCCGGGCCAGGTCGACCGCGACGAGCGCGGCGACCCCGAAGAAGGCGCCGTGCGGGAACCCGGCGACGAACCGTGACACCACGAGCAGGCCGTAGGTCGGGGCGACGGCGCTGAGCACGTTGCCCACGGTGAAGGCGGCCATCAGCCCGATGAGCAGCGCCTTGCGCGGCCAGGTCGCGGCCAGCACGGCGAGCAGGGGGGCGCCGATGACCACTCCGGCCGCGTAGGCCGAGATGGTGTGCCCGGCGCTGGGGATGTCGACCCCCACGCCGGCCGCGATGTCGGGCAGCAGACCCATCGTCACGAACTCGGTCGTGCCGATGGCGACGCCGCCGAGGATCAGGGCGAGCGTCGCGAGTGAGGCGTGGCGGGGCTGGGGCACTCGTCCTGCAGCGTACGAGCCCCCCTCCGGCATTCCCGCCGCTCCCGGCATCCCGGCGAATGTCACACGCAGCTCACCTCCCTACGATGGCGGGATGCGCGCAGCCCAGGTGACCAGGCTCGACGGACCCGGTGCCGTGGAGGTCGTCGACCTGCCCGAACCGGCCGGCGACGGCGTCGTCATCGAGGTCGCGGCGGCCGGCATCTGCTTCCCCGACGTGCTGCTCACCCGTGGGCAGTACCAGATCACCCCCGACCTGCCGTTCGTGCCGGGGTCGGAGGTGGCCGGGCTGGTGCGGTCGGCGCCGGTGAGCAGCGGGCTCGCCGCGGGCGACCGGGTGGCCGCCTTCCCGTTCCTCGGTGGGTTCGCCGAGGTGGTGGAGGCGGATGCCGCCATGGTGTTCCCGCTGCCCGACGAGGTCACCTTCGAGCAGGGTGCGGCCCTGCCGATGAACTACCTCACCTGCCACTTCGCCCTGCGCGAGCGCGGCGGGCTGCGCGAGGGCGAGACGGTGCTCGTCCACGGCGCCGCCGGCGGGATCGGCACGGCGGCGGTGCAGCTGGCCGCCGCATGGGGCGCCAAGGTCATCGCCGTGGTCTCCTCCGCCGACAAGGGCGACGTCGCCCGCGCCGCGGGGGCGCACGAGGTCGTCCTCGCCGAGGGCTTCCGGGATGCCGTCGCCGACCTCACCGGCCGGCGCGGCGTCGACGTCGTGGTCGACCCGGTGGGCGGCGACCGCTTCACCGACTCGCTGCGCTCGCTCGCGCCCGGTGGCCGCCTGCTCGTCATCGGGGTCACCGCCGGCGCCATCCCCGAGGTCAAGGTCAACCGGCTGCTGCTCGGCAACATCTCGGTCGTCGGGGTCGGGTGGGGCGCCTGGTGGACGGGCCGCGGCGGCCCGGGCGCGGGGTTCCTGCGCCGGCAGTGGGACGACCTGGTGCCCCTGCTGGAGTCCGGTGCCGTGGATCCGGTGATCGGGGAGGTGCGCGACCTCGACGACGTGGTGGCCGCCCTCACCGCCATCGACGAGCGACGGGCCACCGGGAAGATCGTGCTGACGCCGTGAGGAATCCCTCACGGGTGGCCGTGAAGACACAGGGAGACTTAACGCTGCCTTAGGGAGATCGCCGGGATTCGCCGCGATCCTTGAGGCAAGGCCACGGGGTTCCGCGGCCGTGCTCGCGCGCAGACCAGCGCGCCCTCGACCGGAGGTCAACTCGTGCTCGACACCATCGGTGGGATCCCGATCCACCCGCTCATCGTCCACGCCGTGGTGGTGCTCGTGCCACTGGCCTCGCTCCTGCTGCTGCTGGCCGCGCTCTCCCCGCGGATCCGCCACTGGGCCGGCCTCCTCACCCCTCTCCTGGCCACCCTCGCCCTGGTCCTGACGCCCCTGGCCAGCCAGAGCGGTGAAGCGCTGCAGCGGCGGGTCGCCGAGAGCCCGGCGCTCGAGGAGCACACCGAGCTCGGCGACACCCTGGTCTTCTACGTGTTCCTCGTTGCCGTCCTCGCCTGGGTCCTGTGGTTCCTCGACCGGCGCGCCCGGGCCACCGCCGCCACTGGCACCACTGCGGCCGACGGGGTTCCGGCCGCCCCACCTCGGTCGGCCCTGCTGACTGGGGTCATCGTGCTGTCCGTGCTGGCGGTCCTGGCCACCACCGTGCAGGTGGTGCGCATCGGCCACAGCGGGGCAGAGGCCTCGTGGAGCAAGGTGGGCGCGACGACGCCCACCGGCGGCGAGGGTGGCGACGACTGAGCCATCAGCGTGTGAGTGATCGCGATGAACGCGCCAGCCCCGTCAGCCGGTGAGTGTGGCAGCCGGAGCGACGGCCCGGGCCGGCATCCGGCGCAATAGGCTCGGCCCCATGGACTTCCGGAACGCGTACGCCCAGGGGTTCGCCCGGGTCGCCGCGTGCACCCTGCCCGTCGCCCTGGCCGACCCCGCCGCCAACGCCGAGCGCATCCTCGCCGTCGTCAAGGAGTGCCACGACGAGGGCGTCGCGGTGGCCCTCTTCCCCGAGCTGTCACTGAGCGGCTACGCCATCGACGACCTGCTGATGCAGGACGTCCTGCTCGAGGCGGTCGACGACGCCGTCGTCACCATCGCCGAGGCCACGGCCAAGCTGCTCCCGCTCGTCGTCGTGGGCGCCCCACTGCGGCACGGCAACCGGCTCTACAACTGCGCGGTCGTCATCCATCGCGGAGAGGTGCTCGGGGTCGCCCCCAAGTCGTTCCTGCCCAACTACCGGGAGTTCTACGAGAAGCGCTGGTTCGCCTCGGGCGCCGGGCACCAGGGCGAGTTCATGGTGCGCCCGCACTGGCCCGGTGCCGACGTCGACGGCGAGCTGCCCTTCGGGCCCGACCTGGTCTTCACCGCCGAGGACCTGCCCGACCTCGCCGTGCACGTCGAGGTCTGCGAGGACTTCTGGGTGCCGGTGCCGCCGAGCCACGAGGCCGCGCTGGCCGGCGCCAACGTGCTGCTCAACCTCTCGGCCTCCCCCATCACCGTCGGCCGCGCGGACGACCGGCACCTGCTGGCGCGCTCGGCCAGCTCCCGCTGCAACGCCGCCTACCTGTACGCCGCCGCCAGCGCGGGCGAGTCGTCGACCGACCTGTCGTGGGACGGCATGACGATGGTCTACGAGGTCGGCGCCCTGCTGGGCCAGTCCGAGCGCTTCCCCGACGGCCCACGCCGCACGGTCGTCGACGTCGACCTCGACCTGCTGCGCCAGGAGCGCCTGCGGATGGGCAGCTTCGGTGACAACGCCGAGGCCTACGCCGCCGACGAGGGCGGCTTCCGCGTGGTGCCGTTCCGGCTGCGCCCGCCGACGGGCGACATCGGCCTGCGCCGAGCGCTCGACCGCTTCCCGTTCGTGCCCGATGACGACGCGCGCCTCGCCCTCGACTGCTACGAGGCCTACAACATCCAGGTGTCGGGCCTCGAGCAGCGGATGCGCGCCATCGGCGGCGGCGACCCCACCCGGATGCCGACCATCGTCATCGGGGTCTCCGGCGGCCTCGACTCCACCCACGCGCTCATCGTGGCGGCCAAGGCGTGCGACCGGCTCGGCCTGCCGCGCACCCACATCCTGGGCTTCACGATGCCGGGCTTCGCGACCAGCGCGGGCACCAAGGCCAACGCCGTCCACCTGATGGAGTCGCTCGGCATCACCTGGGAGGAGCTCGACATCCGCCCGGCCGCCACCCAGATGCTGGCCGACCTCGGCCACGCCTTCGGGCGCGGCGAGGAGGTCTACGACGTGACCTTCGAGAACGTGCAGGCCGGGCTGCGCACCGACTACCTCTTCCGGGCGGCCAACCAGCGCGGCGGCATCGTGCTCGGCACCGGCGACCTGTCCGAGCTGGCGCTGGGCTGGTGCACCTACGGCGTCGGGGACCAGATGTCGCACTACGGCGTCAACACCGGGGTGCCGAAGACGTTGATGCAGCACCTGATCCGCTGGGTCGTCTCGTCGGGGCAGTTCGAGGGGCCGGTCAACGGCACCCTGCTGGCCATCCTCGACACCGAGATCAGCCCCGAGCTGGTGCCCACCCGCGAGGGCGAGAAGATCCAGTCCACCGAGGACACCATCGGCCCCTACGCGCTGCACGACTTCACCCTCTTCCACGTGCTGCGCCGGGGGTTCCGACCGAGCAAGATCGCCTTCCTCGCCGAGCACGCGTGGTCGGATGCCGGGCGGGGCGCGTGGCCGGCGGGGTTCCCCGAGGGCGCCCGCCCCGAGTACGACCTGGCCGCCATCCGGCACTGGATGGAGGTCTTCGTCCGTCGGTTCTTCGCCAACCAGTTCAAGCGCTCGGCCATCCCCAACGGCCCCAAGGTCGTGGCCGGCGGTTCGCTGTCGCCGCGCGGTGACTGGCGGATGCCGTCCGACGCCGGGTCGCGCGCCTGGCTCGCCGAGCTCGAGGCGAACGTCCCGAAGAGCTGACCCGCGGCTGCGCGGCCGTGGCCAGCAGGCCCCCTCGACGCCTAGGGTTCGACCGTGCACATCGGCATCCTGGGAGCAGCCGAGGTCGAGCTCGACGGTGGTGCGGTCGACATCGGGCCGCGCAAGCAACGCGCGCTGCTGGCTGCCCTCGTGCTGCACCGCGGGCAGCCGGTCTCCCCCGACGCGCTCGTCGACCTGCTGTGGGGCGACTCGCCCCCGACGGCCGTGACGCCCACGCTGCAGGGCTACGTCGCGAGGCTGCGCCGGGCGCTGGAGCCCGACCGCGCACCACGGGCCACCTCGCAGGTGCTGGTGACCCGGCCCGGCGGCTATGCCCTGGTGCTGCCTCCCGGCGCGGTCGACGCCGAGCGCTTCGAGGCAGCCGTCACGGCATCCCACCGGCGGTTGGCGGCCTTGGAGGCGGACCCGCCCACGGGCGAGCAGCTGGACGCCGTCGTGGACGAGCTGTCGAGGGCTCTGGGGCTGTGGCGTGGGCAGCCCTACCCCGAGCTGGAGGATGCATCGCCCGCCCAGGCCGAGCGCGCCCGGCTGGAGGAGCTGCGGGTGACGGCACTGGAGGCCCGCGCCGTCGCTGCGCTCGGGCTCGGCCGGCACGCCGTGGTCGCCGGGGAGCTGGAGGTCCTGACCGCCACGTACCCGCTGCGCGAGCGGCTCTGGGGCTTGCGCGCGCTGGCTCTGGCCCGCTCGGGCCGCCAGGCCGACGCTCTCGACGTGCTGCGCTCGGTGCGCGAGCTGCTGACCGACGAGCTGGGTCTGGAGCCGGGCGTCGAGCTGCGGACGCTGCAGGCCGCCGTGCTGCGGCAGGACCCAGCCCTTGCGTGGAGCCCGCCGCCGGATGCCGTGGAGGTCGTCGCGACGACGCCGGACGCGCGCTCGAGGACGACAGAACCGGTCCCGCACCCGGTGCCGCTGCCGGTGCCGGCGTCGGTTCCGATGCCGGCCTGGCCGTTGGTCGGGCGGGGTGACCAGCTTGCCGCGCTCGTCGGCACCCTGGTGCAGTCGCAGGACCGGCCCGTGTTCGCGGTGGTGACCGGTGACCCCGGCATCGGCAAGAGCCGGCTGTGCGCGGAGCTGGCCGCGGTGGCGGAGTCCGAGGGCGCCACCGTGCTCGTCGGCCGCTGCTCGCAGGACGACGGTGCCCCGCCTCTCCACCCGTGGGCGAAGGTGCTGGGCGAGCTCGGTCGCGAGCTGCCCTCCGACCCCGAGCCGCAGGGCGAGGACGACGGCGGCGCGCGCTTTCGGGCCTGGGAGCAGATCGCCCGGGCGGTGCTCGACGCCGCCCGCGCCCGGCACCTCGTCGTCGTGCTCGACGACCTGCACTGGGCGGACGGCTCGACCCTGCGGGTGCTGCGTCTCCTCGCCGAGTCCGCCGACTCCGGCCGGCTCATGGTGCTGACCACCTGGCGCCACCAGCCACCGCCGTCCGGCCTGCTCGCCGAGGTCGCCGAGGCGCTGGCCCGGCGGCACGCCCTGCGGCTGGAGCTCACCGGCCTCAGCGCCGAGGAGGCGAGCGAGGTGGTCAGCTCCGTGGCCGCGACGACTCCCACGACGGCCGAGGCGCGCGCCCTGCGTGACCGCACCGAGGGCAACCCGTTCTTCCTCGTCGAGTACGCGCGCCTGGCCCGTGAGCGGGGCGACCTCGCGGCCCTGCTCGCGGAGGAGAACCCCCCGGCGGCCGTGCACGACGTCCTGGCCCGGCGCCTGGCCGGGCTTCCCGACAGCACCGGGCAGGTGTTGAGGTGGGCCGCGGTCCTGGGCCGGCGTTTCGACGTCACCACCGTGGCGCGACTCGCCGGCACCGACGAGGAGACCGTGCTGGACCAGCTGGACGCCGCCCTCGATGCCGGTCTCGTGCGCGAGGACGGCGTCGACCGGATGCGCTTCTCGCACGCGCTGGTGCGCGACACGGTGTCGGCCGGCCTCTCGCAGTCGCGCCGGGCACGGATGCACGCCCGGGCCGCCGAGGTGCTGGCCGACGAGCCGGGGCGTGCCAGCGAGGTGGCCCGGCACTGGTTCGCGGCCGGCCCGGCACGGGCCGGCGCCGCCTGGCGTGCCGCCCTTGCGGCGGCGCAGGCGGCGCGGCGGGTCTTCGCCCACGACGAGGCCGTCGAGCTGCTCCGGGCCGCCGCGGAGTCGGTGGAGCAGGACCCCTCCGCGACGCGCGAGGAGCGTTACGCCCTCCAGCTGGAGCTGGCCCACGCCTACCAGCGCCAAGGTGACTGGCGCGCCGTTCGGCCGGTGATCCACCGGGCCATCGCCACGGCGGGGGACCTCGACGAGGTCGTGGGGGCGGCCACCCTGTCGACGACGAACTCGCTGTGGCACGCGACCCCGCAGGGCAGCTACGACGCGGAGTTCGTGGCGACGTTGCGGGACCTGCTGGAGCGACTGCCCCCCGGTGACAGCCCCCAGCGCTGCCGCGTCATGCTCACGCTGGCCACGGAGATCTACTACCGGTGCGAGCCCGCCGAGCGGGAGGCCCTCGCCGACGAGGCGGTGGCGATGGCTCGCCGGCTGGGCGACCCGGCCCTGCTGGCCTGGGCCCTGCTCGCCGGCTACACCGCCGTGTGGCGCGGCTCGAACGCACCACAGCGGCTGGCGATGGCGCTGGAGGCCGAGGAGCTCACGCAGGGCCCGGGAAGCGAGATCACCCGCTCGAGCGCCCTCACCCTGGGGGCTGTCGCGGCCGGCGAGTCCGGAGACCTGGCCCGCCTGGACGACCTGCTGCGGCGGGGCCGGCAGCAGGCCGAGCAGCACCGGCACCTCTACGCCCAGCTCGTGCTCGACAACCTGGAGATCCCGTGGCTCGCCATGCGGGGCGACTTCGACCGGGTCGACCTGCTCATCGCGGACATCGTGCGCCTGGGCGAGCGGATGTCGCTGGGGCACTTCGACGACGCCCTCAACGGTGCGCTCGCCATGCGGATGGTGTGGAAGGGCGACACCGAGCCGATCCTGGGCCTGCTCGAGGCCGTCAAGTCCAGCGCCCTGCCGGTGACCACCGTGGTGACCGCCCTGTGGTGCCGGCTCGGCCGGTTCGAGGAGGCTCGCGGCTACCTCGCCGAGCACGAGCACACGCTCGCGGCCGAGCTGTCCGCGCAGACCTGGTTCTCGCCGATGGGCTGGGCGATGGGCGCCGAGGCGGCCGCGCACCTGGGCCGGCCGGACCTCGCCGCCGCAACCTACGCACACCTCGTCGAGCTGCGAGGCCGGCCGGCGTGTGCCGGATCGGGCACCTGCCTGGGCCCGGCCGACGCGTTCCTCGCCCTCGCGGCACACGCCACCGGCGAGCGCGACCTGGCCACCTCGCACGCCCGGGACGCCGCCCGGTGGTGCGAGGAGTGGCAGGTCCCGCTCGCGGCGCAGTGGTTCGCCGGGGTCAGGGACACCTTCGGGTTCTAGGGCACGTACCGGAAGGTGCGCGCCTCGCGGGCCTCGAACCGTCGACGAGTGGCGAGCCACACCAGCTTGAACCCAGCGCCCGCCTCGGCGAAGAGCCGGTCGAGGTCCTGGCGGGGCAGGCCGTGGGCGGCCCACGGCACCACGCGCAGGATGTACCTCGGCGTCATCTCGCGCTTGAAGTACTCCTCGTCCAGGGCGAGCCAGTCCTCCTGCGTCAGCACTCGCTGCACGATCGTGATCGCGTCGGTCTCCTCGTGCGCGAGGTGACGTCCGAGCGCGTCCCGGGTGGCGGCCAGGCGCACGGCGAGGGCGGCTCGGGCGGCCTCGTCGGCGTGTCCGGCCAGCCGCTCCAGGCCTTCGGCACAGGAGCGCAGCAGCGGGTCGATCTCGGCGTGCTCGCCCTCCATCGCCTCGAGCGTCTGGCGGTCCTGCGGACCCCCGCGCTCCATCAGGAGGGGCCACAGGCCGGCATCCTCACCGCTGTGGTGGTTGTGCAGGACCTCGGCGAACAGGGCCCATCGGGCGGCGAGCAGCCGCCACGTGGTCCGGTCGGTCACCGGGGTGTGCAGCGCCGCCGCCGCGAAGCGCGCCAGGTCGCGGCGGAACGCGTGGTGCATCAGGTACATCATCTGCAGGTCCACCGGCCCCTCGGGGGCGGCGACCTGTCCGGGCAGGACCAGCTGGACGGGCCAGTCGGTGTGGGCTGGGTCGGTGGTGTGCGTCTGCACGGCGTTCTCCTTCGATGGTTCTCGGGTGTTGGGCGTTGCTGTGGGTGGGGTGGGTCTCGCGGCGCCCGCGAGGTACAGGTGGCTGCTCACACGCCGACCGGTGTGCGGGCGGGGCTGGGCTCGAGGTCCTCGACCTCGGGCCGGATGGTCGGCAGGGCGCGGTCGAGCCACGACGGCATCCACCAGTTCCAGCGCCCGAGGAGCGTCATGGTGGCCGGTACGAGCACCAACCGCACGAGGGTCGCGTCGAGGGTGATGGCCACCGCCATCCCGACGCCGAGCTGCTTGACCACGACGTCCATCTCGGTGGCGAACCCGAGGAAGACGGCGACCATGATGGCGGCGGCCGCGGAGATGACCCGGCCGGTGGCCGAGAGCCCGCGCACCACGCTGCCCGGGGCGTCGCCGGTGTCGAGCCAGTCCTCACGGATGCGGGAGAGGAGGAAGACCTCGTAGTCCATCGAGAGCCCGAACAGCACGGCGAACAGCAGGATGGGCAGCCAGCTCGACACGGGCAACGGTTGGTCCAGGCCGATCAGCTGCGCACCCCACCCCCACTGGAAGACGGCCGTGACCACGCCGTAGGCCGCGCCGATCGAGAGCAGGTTCATCAGCGCCGCCTTGACCGGCACGACGACGGACCGGAACACCATGCCGAGCAGCAGCACGGAGACCCCCACCACGAAGCCGACGACCAGCCACAGTCGCGAGGCGAGCAGGTCTGCGATGTCCGAGAACATGGGGGTGGCCCCGGTGACCTCCACGCCGGCCGGTGCCGTGCTCCTGAGGTCGGCGACGAGGGCGGGGGTGCGCTCGTCGGTCGGGCCGAAGGCCGGCTCCGCCTCGAAGATGCGCAGCTGCCCGTCCGTCGACGGCACCGGCGCGGTGACCGCCGCGATGTCCTGGCGACCGTCCACCCGCTGCGCCAGCGTGGCGACCTGCGCGTCGTCCAGGCCCCGGGTGACGAACATGATGGGTCCGTTGGCACCGGGCCCGAACTCCTCGGCCGTCAGGTCGTAGGCCTGGCGCGTGGTGAGGTCGCGCGACTGCGAGGAGGCGTCCTGGGGCCAGGTGCGCATGCTGAGCGCCGGTGCGGCGAGGGTGAGCAGCACGGCCACCGAGGCGAGCGCCCAGGCCACCGGGCGGCGGCCCACGCGGGTGGCCCACCGAGCCATCAGCGGCGTGCCGGTGGACTCTCGCCCGAGGCGGACCTTGCGGGGCAGCAGCCGCGGGCCGGCCAGCCCGCACAGCGCCGGCACGAGGGTCAGGGCGGCGAGGGCGACGCACACGACCGCGATGGCGGTGGCGTAGCCGAACGAGTCGTAGGTGGGGAGCCCGCCCAGCTTCAGCCCGAGCAGGGACACGAGCACGGTGGCGGAGGCGAAGACGACGGACCGGCCGGCGGTGGCGACGGCACGCCCGGCGGCCCGCTGGCGGTCGTCGCCCGCTCGCAGGAACTCCACGAACCGGGTCACGAGCAGCAGCGCGTAGTCGATGCCGACACCCAGGGCCACCATCGAGGCGACCATCGGGGCCGAGGTGCTGACGTCGGTCACGGCGGCCAGCACGGTGATGCCGGCCGAGCCCACTGCCAGGCCGGCGAGGGCCACCGCGACGGGCAGCCCCGACCCGACGACCGAACCGAACGCGATGACGAGGATGACGAGGGCGACGACGATGCCGACGAGCTCGCCGTGCCCCGACATCGGCGCGGCGGCCGTGTCGGGCAGCGGCCCACCGAGCTCGACCTGGGCGCCCGTGGCGCGGGTGGTGGCCACGGCGGCCTCGAGCGGCTTGAGGTCGCCCATCAGGTCGGGGTGGGTGACCGGGACGTCGTACTGCACGGTGAGCACCGCGGTGTCGCCGTCGGCGCTGGTGCGCGGGGGTGCGACCACGACGACGTGGTCCATCCCGGACAGGCGGGCAGTGAGGTCGGTGACCACCGTGGGGCTGAGAGCCGAGCCGTCGCGGTCGTGGACGACCACGCGGGCGCTGGCGTTGCCCGCCCCGGGGGTGTGCTCGCGGAGCAGCTCGATGCCGGTCTGGGCGCGGGCGCCGGGAATGTCCCAGTCGTCCTGGGGAGTGCCGCCGGTGGCTCCGGCGAGGGCGAAGACGGCGGCGGCGAGCACCAGCCAGGCGGAGATCGTCCGCCACGGGTGGGCCGCGGTCGTGCGGCCGAGGCGGAAGAGCAGAGATGACATGGGTCGTTCCTTCGGGTCCTGGGCGTGGCAGCGGGTGCTGTCCTGGCACGGCCATCGTGGAAGGGGCCTCTTGCGCCGCACTTGCAGCCGACTTGAGCCTCGACTTGGGCCGCACTGCAGCCGGGCCCACTGCTGCTTGGGTCAGCGAGGCGACTGCCGCTCAGGGCGACGACCCGCCGGCGCCCCGCTGTGGTTGCTCAGCTCCGGCGCTCGGGCGTCCACTCCTCGGCGAGCAGGGCGTAGCCCAGCCCGTCGACCCACTCGCCCGACCGGTGCAGCGCCTCCTGGACGGTGTGCGTCTCACGGCGCATGCCGACCCGCTCCATCAGGCGCCACGAGCGCTCGTTGCCCGCGTAGCAACCGGCCGTGACCCGGCGCAGGCCCAGTGCGCCGAAGCAGAGCCCGAGCAGCGCCTGGACCGCCTCGGTGGCGTAGCCCTGGCCATGGTGCCCGGGGTCGAGCACCCAGCCGAGCTCGGCCTGCACGCCCCGCGCCTGCTCGGTGACCTCGGCCTGCGCCCAGGCGTCCTCGACCCTGACCATCAGGTCACCGATGACCACCCCTGCCAGCTCGATGACCAGGGTCCGGGCGAGCCGCCCCGGCTCCTCGACGCGCTCGCGGTACTCCTCGAGCGTCGGGGAGTCAGCGCTCAGCCAACGGCCCACCTCGGGCAGGCGGCGGTACGCCCAGGTCGCCTCGACATCGCCGGGCACCGCGCGTCGCAGCGTCAGCCGGTCGGTGCGCACCGGCCAGGCGACGGCATCGAGCGCGGTGGCCATCGCACCATCGTGACAGCGGTCGCAGGTCCGTTCGACCGGTTCGGGCCGAGGCAGCCCGTCGTCACGGGTGCACGGGCTCCGGCATGGCCCGGCGACTCGGGGGTGGTCGGCGCGCACCCGGTGGGAGCCGCGTGCACCCGGTGGGAGCGGCGTGCCGACCGAGCACCCGATGCTGGTCTAGGAGTCCGTCGAGCGGGTCTGACCGCTCGCGCTCAGGGACGCGAGCGGGGCACCGTCGAGGCGGAACCGGGTCCACTCGTCCTGCGCCACGGCCCCGATCGACTCGTAGAAGCCGATGCTCGGGGTGTTCCAGTCGAGCACCCACCACTCCAGCCGGGAGTAGCCGCGCTCCTCGCAGATCGCGGCCAAAGTGCGCAGCAGCTCCTGGCCGAGGCCCGAACCCCGTTGTGGCGGAGTGACGTACAGGTCCTCGAGCCAGATGCCGTGGGTGCCGGTCCAGGTCGAGAAGGTGACGAACCAGATGGCGCACCCCACGACCTGGCCGCCGACCTCGGCGACGTGCGCGAAGGCGGCCGGCTCGCGACCGGCCGGGAAGAGCGCCTCCTCCAGCTGCTCCTGCGAGGCCTCCACCTGGTCCAGCGCCTTCTCGTACTCGGCCAGCTCGCGCACCAGCCGGAGGATGGCGGGCACGTCACCCGGGACGGCGGCGCGGACCCGGGCGGTGGGAGGGCGGCGGGAGGAGGCGGACGGCATACCGGGCAATGTACGCAGGGACCGTGACAATGGGGCGCATGACCACCCCCCGGCGGATCGACACCTGGCTCACCGACATGGACGGCGTCCTCGTGCACGAGGACGACCCGATCGCGGGTGCGGCGGAGTTCGTCGAGGCGCTCAAGGCGTCCGGGCGCGCCTTCCTCGTGCTCACCAACAACTCCATCTACACGCCACGCGACCTGCGAGCCCGGTTGCTGCGCAGCGGGATCGACGTGCCGGAGGAGGCCATCTGGACCTCGGCGCTCGCCACGGCCGACTTCCTCGCCGACCAGCGGCCGGGCGGCACCGCGTACGTCGTCGGTGAGTCGGGGCTGACCACCGCCCTGCACGACGTCGGCTACGTGATGACCGACCGCGACCCCGACTACGTCGTCCTCGGCGAGACCCGCACCTACTCGTTCGAGGCCATCACCAAGGCGATCCGGCTGATCGCCGGCGGCGCGCGTTTCATCGCGACCAACCCCGACCCCAGCGGGCCCAGCGCCGCCGGGCTGCTGCCGGCCACCGGCTCGGTCGCCGCCCTGATCAGCACCGCCACCGGGCGCACGCCGTACTTCATCGGCAAGCCCAACCCCCTGATGATGCGCAGCGCCCTCAACCGGCTCGAGGCGCACTCCGAGACCACCGTGATGGTCGGCGACCGGATGGACACCGACATCATCAGCGGCCTCGAGGCGGGCCTGCGCACCGTGCTGGTCTCCACCGGCTCGACCCGCCCCGAGCAGGTCGAGCACTTCCCCTACCGGCCGACCCGCGTCGTCGACTCGATCGCCGACCTGGTGCCCCTGGTCACGCTGCTCGCGCAGGAGGGCGTGGAGTGAGCGCCGGTGACGTGCTGCACCTCGCGGAGGTCGCGCACTGGGACGACGCACTGCGCACCGGCGAGTACCGCTGGTCCACCCTCGGTCGCACCCTCGAGGAGGAGGGCTTCATCCACTGCTCCACACCCGACCAGCTGCCGGGGGTGCTCTCCCGCTACTACGCGTCGTATGCCGGTGACCTCGTGCTGCTCACGCTCGACCTCGAGGTGCTGAGCGCCCCGCTGCGCTGGGACGTCGTCAACCGGGCCACCGGAGAACGCTTTCCGCACGTCTATGGCGCCATCACCCCGGATGCCGTGATCCGCACCGAGGTGCTCCAGCCGCCGCACGGCGTGGCCTGACCCTCGCGGTGGCAGGGGGTGGACGGCGATCGGGGCGCTCAGGCTCCGGCCGGGTGGCTGTCGCCCAGCGCCCCCTGGTCCGACTCGGTCGGCGCGGGGCTCCGGTCCGGGTGCGCTTCCGCCAGGGCCGCCGTCAGCGAGGCCACCCCGTACAGCGCCGAGGACTGCAGGTAGAGCACGAACATGATGCCGATCGGCGCAGCGAGCGCACCGTACTGCGGCTTCGTGATGACGAGGTTCACCAGCAGGGCCATCGCCTGCTTGAGCACCTCCGTGACCACCGACCCCACGGCCGCCCCGGCAAGGCGCGGGCGTCGCGCGGGGCGGATCCCACCCAGTCGCCCGAGCACGACGTAGACGACGAGGAAGTTCAGCACCATCGTCAGCACAGCGGCAATGGCGGTGAGCAGCAGCGTGGAGCCCTCCCACTCCAGACCCAGGGCGCTCATGAGCCGCCCGGAGAAGTTGGCCGTGAAGCTGGTGCTGACGAACGACAGCAGCACGAGAGGGGCCAGCACGAGGAACCAGCCGAAGGCCCACACCCGCAGCCAGACGATGTTGCGCGGGTTGTTCGGTGCCCCGTAGATGGCGTGCACCGAGCGGCTGGCGGCGAGCACCGCACCCGTGGCGCCGTAGAGGAGCCCGACCAGGCTGACGATCGTGGTGGTCTGGGCGACGCTGCGCAGCTGCTCGGGGTCGATCACGGCTCCGCCGCCGACCAGCCCCGGAAATGCCTGCGACAGGGCTTCGGTGATGTAGCTCGAGAGCTGGTCGGCTCCCAGGGCCGCCGTGAGGCCGTACGCGAGCGTGAGGATCGAGAACATCGCCAGGAAGAGGTAGTACGTCGTCCCGGCGGCCAGCAGGGTGGCGCGGGAGTTCGTGAAGCGGTTGGTGGTGCGCATCCCGAGGGTGAGCCCGGTGCCGACCGCGTCCTCCCGCGCCTGGAGGAGCCGCAGCCGCTCCGGCAGGTCCTTGACCGGCGGGTCGACGAGCTCGCCCGGGATGGGCAGGAGGATCTGCGCGCTCTCCACGGTGCGACCGTACTGCGCGGTCAGGGCGGTCGAGCCGGGATGCCGGGTCCGCACCTCTCGCTCGGACCGCGCCGTTCGCTCGGAGCGCGCCGGTCGCTCGGGTCGTGGTGTCATCGGCTCAAGGCCGCTGCGGGAGCGCGGCGTCGCCACGAGAGCACGAGCAGCGCGGACAGCAGGACCCTTGTCGTGCCGAGGATCTCGTCACCGAGCGTGTCCTGCTAGGACCGGTCGACCTCGACCCCCGCGTGCAGGACGGCGCACCACTCCCCGACCTCGCACAGCACCGCCAGCAGCGACGGCCGCTCTTGTCCACCGCATCGACACTCCGATCTCGACCACGCCCAGCCCCGCTTCCCGACCCTAGCGCCGGTCGCACACGACCACGACCGGCATCCACCGGTCGACGGGGTCGTTCAGCGGCCCAACGCGTGCCGACCGGCGGGCGTCATCCGCCCTTCGCGGTCGAGGCGCTCGGCGATGGCGAGGTTGCGGGCGGATGCCGTGCCCCGGGTGCGTCGCGGCGTGAACCTCTGCAGGTAGGACCGTGAGTCGTGCGCGCGCCGGGTGCTCTCACTCCAGCCGTGGGCGATGCCGGCCTCGAGGAGGTCGTGGAAGCCGACCGACGGCACGTCGCTCCCCACCTTCTGCAGCCGCACCCAGACGCCGGGGTGGGTCGCGTGGTTCGCCTCGAGCCACGACCACAGCTCCGCCGCCGTGGCGAACGAGACGACCTCGAGGGCGTCGGACATGGGGGTGACGCTACGTGCCACCACCGACGATCGAAACGCCGAGCGCCGAGCGCGGTGACCGGCATCCCGCCCGCCGTCGCCTGGCTTCCAGCCGGCTCAGCCGACGATGGCGCTCGCCGGCAGGTCGAACCAGCGCAGGTGCTCGAAGTCGACGGACACGTCGGCCGGGTGTGCCGACAGGTCCGGCGGCGTGGCGGCCGCGAGGATCGCCGCCCCGTCGCGCAGGTGCTCTGCCAACAGCTCCTCGCCACCGCGGGCGTCGGTGCGCGGCACGACCATCGACCCGTCAGCGGCGTACCCCACGTCACCCAGCCGGATCGGCGGCTCCACGAGACCGTCGCGGTGCCGCCAGCGCCCGGTGAGCGGGTCGAAGACGTAGTCGCCGAGCAGCCGCCAGCCGTCGCGCGCGACGAGGCGCACGGCATCCACGACGTAGTCGGCGACCGTGTCGGACAGGAAGTAGTTGAAGTTCACCCGCACCCAACCCGGCTTGATGCCCTCGCAGCCGCCGGTGATCTCGCGCTCGAACTCGTGCGAGCGCTCGAGGTCGATGCCGAGCAGCCGGTGCCCGTAGGGGCCGGCGCACGAGCAGCCGCCGCGCGACTGCACGCCGAACAGGTCGTTGAGGACCGCGACGACGAAGTTGTGGTGCAGCCAGTGGCCCGACGGCGCCCGCACCACGAACGAGACGATCGACAGGCGGGGCGCGTCGAGGTTGCCGAGGATCTCGATGGCCGGCTCCTGCTGCCACGCCGACACGGCCCGGGCCAGCAGGCGCTCCTCGTGGGCGCGGATGGTCTCGACCCCCACGGCCTCCTTGAGCTGGAAGACCAGCCCGGCCCGCACGGCCTCGATGATCGCTGGGGTGCCGCCCTCCTCGCGGTGGGCCGGGTCGGCGAGGTAGGCGTGGTCCTCGGGGTTGACGTAGGCGACCGTGCCGCCACCGGGCACGACGGGCACCCGGTTGGTGAACAGCTCACGCCGCGCCACGAGCACCCCCGGGGTCGAGGGGCCGCCGATGAACTTGTGCGGCGAGAGGAAGACGGCGTCCTTGTAGGCGAGCGGGTCGCCGCCGTCCGGTGCGGTCACCTCGATGTCGACGTAGGGTGCGGCGGCGGCGAAGTCCCAGAAGGCCAGGGCGCCGTGCTGGTGCAGCAGGGTCGAGATGGCGTAGGTGTCCGACACGATGCCGGTGACGTTCGACGCCGCGCTGAACGAGCCGATCTTCAGCGGGCGGTCGGCGAACTCGGCCAGCCGCTCCCGCAGGTGGTCCACGCAGACCCCGCCGTCGGCATCCTCCCGGATGGTGACGACGTCGGCGATCGACTCGCGCCAGGGCACCTCGGTGGAGTGGTGCTCGTACGGGCCGATGAACACCACCGGCCGCTGGTCGCGCGGGATCTGCTCGCTCAGCTGCCAGCGGTCCTCGAGCGCCGAGGGGATGCGCAGCCCGAGCACCCCGATGAGCTTGTCGATGGCGCCCGTGCACCCCGAGCCCGCGAAGATCACCACGGTGTCGTCGTCGCCGTGCACGGCGTCGCGGATGATGCGGCGCGCGTCCTCACGCAGCCGGGTGGTCTGCAGGCCGGTGCCGCTGCTCTCGGTGTGCGTGTTGGCGTAGCCGGGCAGCACCTCGTCGCGGATGAAGTCCTCGAGGAAGGTGAGCGCACGACCGGATGCCGTGTAGTCGGCATACGTGACCCGGCGCCTCCCGTAGGGGGTGGTCATGACGTGGTCCTCACCGATGACGGACTCGCGAATGCGGCGCACCAGCGCCTCCTCGCGCGGCTCCGCTGCCGTGCGCTCAGCCATGCCCACAGGGTCTCACGCCCACGACCCGGGGCGGTTGCGTCCCGAGATCGGCCGATAGGTCGGCCCCGGGACGGGCAGGACGTCCCTCCCGTGACCAATCGGTCGATGTGGGGACGGCCGATGTAGAGGGTTGCCGCATGCATGGCCGTGCAGAATTGCACTGCCGTGCATGACCGCGTACCGTGGATCGGGTGAACCTCCGCCCCGGCTCGACCAGCGACGGCTGCTCCCTGCGCACCCGCAAGCGCGCCGAGACCCGCAGCGCACTGGTGCAGGCCGCCTACGCGATCGTGCGTGACGCCGGCTTCGAGGGCCTCACCGCCGAGGCGGTCGCCGACCGGGCGGGCGTGTCCCGGCGCACCTTCTTCAACTACTTCCCGTCGGTGGAGTCGGTGCTCACGGCCAGCGTCACGGAGTTCTTCACCTCGGTCGGTGACCGCCTCGAGGCCCGGCCTGCCGACGAGGACGTGCTCGACAGCGCACTTGCCGTGGTGACCGACCCGGCCGACGGTGACCTGCTCGAGCGGATCGGTGTGCTGGCCGCGGCCGGTGAGGCCTCACCGCACGCGCGCGGGCTCATCCTCATCGAGCTGCACACCTGGCTCGACTGGCTCGAGGGCTGGCTGCACCGCCGCCTGGCGCCCGACGGCACGCTGCCCGCGCCGACCGGACCCCTGGCCACCGAGCTCTTCGTCGCCACCCTGGCCTCCAGCCTGGTCGCGGCGGCCGAGGCGGCGTTCCGCGTCTGGCTGCGCGACGGCGCCGCCACCACGGATGCCGGCCCTCCGGCATCCGGCGATCCCACCTCCCTGCGCGGCTGCTTCACCACCGCCATCGGGCACGTGCGCACCGGCCTCGACCCGCGTCGCGCCACCGTCCCGGCGACAACGCACTGATCCCCTCACCCACGAGAAGGCCCCGATGTCCTCCCTCCTGTACCGCCTCGGCCGCTGGTGCGCCGCCCACGCCTGGCGCACGCTCACCATCTGGCTCGTGCTGCTCGTCGGCATCGGCGCCCTCGCGGGCACGCTCGGCAAGCCACTGACCAGCCAGATCTCCATCCCGGGCACCACCTTCCAGAAGGTGATCGACGGGCTCGGAACGGAGATCCCCGAGGCCGCCGGTGGCGCGGGCACCGTGGTGCTGCAGAGCGCCGACGGCACACCCATCACCGAGGAGCAGCGCGCAGCCGCCGAGCAGGTGTTCGCCACCTGGGCGCAGGTGCCACACGTCAAGCGGGTCAACAACCCGTTCGACGCCCAGGCGCAGCTCGACAAGTCCGCCACCGACCTCGCCGCCGCAGCGACCCAGCTCGAAGCCGCGCAGAAGCAGCTGGATGCCGGGCGCGCGCAGCTCACGCAGGGACAGGGCCAGCTCGCCGGCGGCGAGGCCCTGATCAAGCAGCTGGAGGCGGCCGACCCCGCCGACCCGACCCTGCCCGGGCTGAAGTCACAGGTGGCCGCCGGTCGCGCCCAGCTGGAGAAGGCCCAGGCGCAGGTCGAGAAGGGTACGGCCGACCTCGCCGCGGGGCGCGCGCAGTACCAGGACGGCACGTCCGTCGCGGCCGGCACCGCCGGAACCCGCCTGGTCACCGAGGACGGCACCCATGCCGTCGTGCAGGTCCAGTTCGACGACAACGCCCAGTCGGTGCCGGTCGACGACCGCGCGCTCATCCCGGCTCGGGGTGACGCAGCGCTGAAGAAGGCCGGGCTCACGGCCTCCTACAGCGTCGAGATCACCCAGGACACCTCGCTCATCGGCCCCGGTGAGGTGCTCGGCCTGACCGTCGCCCTGCTCGTGCTGGTCGTCATGCTGGGCAGCCTGATCGCCGCCGGGCTGCCACTGCTCGTCGCGCTGCTCGGCGTGGGCGTCGGCCTGGCCGGAGCGGTGGCCTTCACCGTGTTCACCGACCTGAACACCATGACGCCGTCACTGGCCCTGATGCTCGGCCTGGCCGTCGGCATCGACTACGCGCTGTTCATCGTCAACCGGCACCGCGGCAACATCCTGCGTGGTGACGACCTGCGCGAGTCGATCGCCCGCTCGGTGGCGACCGCCGGCAGCGCCGTCGTCTTCGCCGGCACCACGGTGGTCATCGCCCTGGCCGCGCTGGTGCTCTCCGGCCTGCCGATCCTGGCCCAGATGGGCCTGGTGGCCGCGGCCACCGTCGCGGTCACCGTGGCCGTCGCGGTCACGGTCAGCCCGGCCGTGCTCGCGCTCATGAAGACGCGCGTGGTGTCGCGGCGGGGCTGGCGGGCGCACGGCTTCGTCACCCCGGGCGAGGTCTCGACCCGCAGCGCGCCGGCGCACCAGCGCGAGGAGGAGCACGGCGCCTGGTACGTCGGCGGCGTCACCCGCCACCCGTGGCTCACCGTGGTGGGCGTCGTGGCCCTGCTCGGCGTCATGAGCATCCCGGTGCTGTCGCTGCGCATGGGCCTGCCCGACGGCGGCAGCGAGGCCACCGGCACCAGTGCGCACACGGCCTACACGACCATCGCCGACGAGTTCGGCCCCGGTGTCAACGGACCGATCATCGCCGTCGCGACCCTGCCCGAGCAGGACACCCCGCGCACCGACGCCGAGGTGCTCGCCGCGCAGGCCGCCATCTCGAAGGACCTGATGTCGGTCGACGGCGTGAGCAGCGTGCTGCCCTTCGGCGTCAGCGACGACACCTCCACCCTGGCGTTCCAGGTCGTGCCCACCACCGGCCCGGCCGACCCGGCCACCGTCGACACGGTCGAGGCGATCCACTTCTCCGCCGACACGTACGGCCGGCACACCGGCACCGAGATGGGCCTCACCGGGTCGACCGTCGCGAACATCGAGATCTCGCAGCGGCTGGGTGCGGCACTGCCCGGCTACCTCGTCGTCGTGGTCGGGCTGTCGCTGATCATCCTGATGCTGGTGTTCCGCTCGATCGTGGTGCCCGTCGTCGCCACCGCCGGCTTCCTCCTCTCGGTCGGCGCTGCGTTCGGCGCCACCGTGGCCGTGCACCAGTGGGGCTGGCTGGGCAGCGTGCTCGGCGTCACCCAGCCGGGGCCGCTGCTGTCGTTCATGCCGATCATCCTGATCGGGGTGCTCTTCGGCCTGGCCATGGACTACCAGATGTTCCTCGTCTCAGGCATGCACGAGGCCCGCTCGCACGGTCAGGACTCCCGCACCGCGGTGCGCACCGGGTTCGTGCACGGCGCCAAGGTCGTGACCGCGGCGGCGATCATCATGACCTCGGTCTTCCTCGGCTTCGCCTTCTCGCACCTGGTCATGGTGCGGCCGATCGGCTTCGGCCTTGCGGTGGGCGTGCTCGTGGATGCCGTGCTCGTGCGGATGACACTGACGCCCGCGGTCATGCACCTGCTCGGCGACCGCGCCTGGTACCTCCCGCGCTGGCTCGACCGGCTGCTGCCCGACCTCGACGTCGAGGGCGTCAAGCTGGCCGAGCGCCTGGAGTCGGGTGCGCTGGGCGGCGCGCCCACGGCATCCGGGCCCAGCGAGCCGGGCGAGCCGGGCGCGACGTCGGAGCCGGACGCCGAGCCGGAGCGCGAGGACACCCGGCCCGCGCGCGTCTGACCCCAGACCCCGCACCTCGAGTGGGTGGCGGGCGGACGGCGCGCGCCCCCGCCACCGCCCGTTGAGCCCCGCACCCGCGCTGCCCCGCGCGCCAGGGCGACTCCCCGGCATCCGCGGCTGCGGGTCGACCGGGTCGCCTGCACCGGGCACGGGATGTGCGACAGCCTGCTGCCGCGACAGGTGCGCCTCGACGAGTGGGGCTACCCCGTCGTCGAGGATGCCGCGGTCCCCTCACCGATGGGGAGGCGGCCATCCGCTTCTGCCGGCCCGGACCCTGTACTGGGCTGACCGGGCGCGTCGGCGGCCGAGAAGTCAGGGGCACGTCGCGGGCTCAGGACGTTCTCGCCGGGTCAGGGCCGTATCCGGCCCTGACCCGGCGAAGTGCGCCTGAGTTCGCGGCGTCAGCGCGTGGGTGGGCGGCGCAGTGACGAGCTGGGGTGCGCGATGAGCTCCTTGAGCAGCGCCACTGCGCGCGCCGCGGGCGGGTTCGGCGCCCCCAGGTCGTGCACCACTGCGGCCAGGTGCCGCACCGGCGTGGGGGCCGCGATGCCGAGCCGCACCACGGTGGCCGGCAGGGTGCGAGCAGCCAGGCCCGGCAGCACCGAGACCCCGATGCCGGCGGCCACGAAGCCGATCGCGGTGTAGTGGTCCTGGGCCTGCACGCTGAACCGCGGGCGGAACCCGGCCGCGTTGCACGCCGCCACCACCAGGCGGTGCCCGGGCGAGCGCGGGTAGTCGTTGCTCACCCAGGTCTCTCCGCGCAGGTCGGCAAGGGCGATCGTCCCCGCCCCCGCCAGGGGGTGACCGCGGGGCACGATCGCCACGAAGGGGTCCTCCGTGAGCTCGGTGCGCGTGTAGCCGCCCGGCAGCGGACCGCCCGGCGGGTCGATGACCAGGTCGATGTCGAGCCGCCGCACGCGCTGCTCGACCTCGTTGAGCACCAGCTCGAGCACCAGGTCGGGGAACTCGGCGGTGAGGCGCTTGACGAGCGAGGGCATCCAGGTGGCGCCGGCCGAGGAGAAGTAGCCGATCGACAGGCGGCCCGAGCGGCCGTCGCGCAGGTCGGCCACCACCGCGTCGAGCCGGTTCCACTGGCTCATCACCTCGTCGCTCTGGGCGTCGAGCACCAGCGCCGCCTGGGTCGGCGCGATGCCGCGGCCGACCCGTCGGAACAGGGTCAGCCCGGTCTCCTTCTGCAGCGCCGACAGGTGCTGGCTGACCGCCGACGAGGTGAGCCCCAGGTTGTCGGCGGCCGCTTGGACCGAGCCGCTCGCGACGACGGACCGGAAGACGCGCAGGCGGTGTGGGTCGAGCATCCTGCAATGATAAGCGACACTTCACTACCGCTAAGTAACTTCACGTTGTGCTGAACAATTCGATGCGCCACACTGGAGCCATGAGAAACAGCATCTTCACCGCAGACAAGGCCCGCAGCATCGCGGCCCGCCTCCGCACCAGCCGCCACCACGGCGGGGGCTGGAGCGCCCACGCAGACCGTGACATGGCGCGCGAGGACTTCGAGATCCACGTCATCGCCCAGGCCAGCCACGACCGCGTCATCTGAGCACCCCACCGCCAAGGGGGCACCCCCCACCGTCTGACCCTCACGCCACCACGTGGCGGAGGGTCAGCGTCGTCTGCGGGGTCTGCGCCTCGAGCTCCGCGCGCTGCGCGAGGTAGAGCTCGGCGCAGGCCAGGGCATCGGTGAGGGCCTCGTGGGCTCGGTAGACCGGCAGCCCGCGCCGCTCCCGCGCGGTCCACAGGCGTAGCGCCCCACGCTCCGGCTCGGCGCCCCAGCCACCCGCCACCACCCGCCGCTCGAGCTCGAAGGTGTCGACGACGACGCACGGCATCCCCGCCCCCCACGCCCGCTCGCACACGGCCGCGAGGAACTGCGTCTCGATCCGGGCGAAGTGGGCCAGCAGCGCCCGGCCCGCGAGCGCGGCGAGCAGGCGTGCCACGGCATCCTCGAGCGGTTCCCCGCCGGCGAGCCGGTCATCGGTGAGCCCGTGCACGGTGGCGCTCTGGCCCACCCCGGCGGCACCGCCCGCGTCGCGCACCACCACCTGACCGGCACCGCCGAGCTCGATGCGGCCGCCGTCGACCGGCAGCCATCCGATCGAGAGCACCCGGTCGCGGCGCGGGTCGAGCCCGGTGGTCTCGATGTCGACCGCCAGCAGCCGCAGGTCGGACAGGGCCGTGGCGAGGTCCGGCAGCGGCACCGAGAGGTAGTCGGCCAGGGGCCCGGGGGCCGCCGCGCGCGCGGCCCGCTCGCGCCGCTGCTCGGGCGTGCGGCGGAACAGGCTCACGAGATGTACTGCATGGGGTAACGGTGCGACAGCGCCGACTGGGCGGCGCGCACGATGGCGAACGCCTCGCGCAGGTGCCGCTTGTCGAAGCTGGACAGCTCGTCGGGCGAGACGAAGTTGTCGGTCGGCTCGCCTCGGCGCACCTGGGCCGCCTGGTGGCGCAGCCTCACGTAGGAGATGAACTCGAACGCGTCGCGCAGGTCGTCGGCCCGCTCGTCGCCGAGGATGCCGGCCTCACGCGCCGCCTCGATGCGGGCCTGGGTGTTCACCGCCGGGCTGCCCACCGACAGCGCGTGCGCCCGGGCCAGCTCGACCACGGCCCCGATGCCGCCGCGCTTGATGTCGAGGGTGTCCTTGTGGTCGCCGGCCTTCTCGAGCACGAAGCCGCGGAAGAACCCGAGCGGCGGCTCGTTGGCGGTCGCGTTCTTGGCGAGGTGGGCGAGGAACACCTTGGCTGCCGGGGACGCCGCGAGCACGTGCCGCTGCAGCTGTGCGAAGAGCCCGACGTCGCCGTGCACCGGCCGCATGTCGAAGAAGATGCTGGCACCCAGGATCGCGTCGGGCACCGGCTGGTGCAGCCAGGACGAGAACTCCTGGCGCCACTGCGACAGCGGCTGGCGCCACCGGGGGTTGGTCGCCATGACGTCGCCCGGGCAGCGCGGGTAGCCGCAGGTGGCCAGGTCGTCGGTCACCCGGGCGGCCAGCGCCTCGAACCACGGGGCGTGCTCGGGCCGGAGCGCGTCGTCGACGAGGATGGCGTTGTCCTGGTCGGCCGCCAGCGCCTGCTCGAGCCGGGCCCGGGAGCCCAGCGCCACCCAGCAGTAGGGCACCGGGGGCGGGCCGAGGTCGGCCTCGGCGAGCGAGATGACGCGCCGCTCCACGGCATCCCCGACCGCGGTGACGACGCGGCCGATGTCGTCGGCCGAGGCGTCCTGCTCCACGAGGGCCTGCACCATCTGGGGTAGTCGGCCGGCCACCGTGGCGACCCCGGCCACGTCGGGCTGCTTGGCGATGTCGCCGGCCAGGTAGACCGGGTTGGCCTGCTCCAGGCGCAGCAGGTCGGTGGTGGTGACGATGCCGACGGGCAGCCCGGTGCCGTCGACGATCGGCAGGTGGTGGATGTGCCGCCCCACCATCTCGAGCAGCACCTCGAAGGCCAGCGCGTCGACCGCCCCGGTCACCGGGTCAGCGGTCATCACCGTGGTGACGGCCACCGCCGGGTCCACCCCCGCGGCGAGCACCCGGGTTCGCAGGTCGCGGTCGGTGAGGATGCCGGCGAGCCGCTCGCCGTCCATGACCAGCAGCGACGACACCCGGTGCTGGGACATCACCTGCGCCGCCTCGCGCACGGTCGACCCGGTGGCCACTGCTACCGGCTCGCGGCCCACGAGGTCGCGCACCCGGGTCTTGAGGATGGCGCTGCCGGTCGAGCTGAGCTGCAGGGCCGCGACGGCGCCGCTCATCCGGCTGGCCCGCTGGGCGTCGAAGAAGGCGTCGACCTCGGGGTGGTCGGTGCACAGCCGGGAGAAGTCCTCGGCGGGCAGCAGCAGGGCCAGCGAGTCCTCGATGGCGGTGACGTCGAAGGTCGACGGGTTGCCCTGGGTGAGCGTGATCGAGCCGAAGCACGACCCCTCGCCGCCCCGGTCGACCAGGCTGCCCTGCGCGTCGTGCACCTCGGCTGCTCCGGACCGCAGCACGTACAGGTGGGAGTTGTCCCGGCCCCGCTCGATCAGCCGGCTGCCGCGGCGGAAGTACTCCACGCTCATCCGCGCCGGGAGCGTGTCGAGCACGGCGTCCGGGAGCACGTCGAAGGGCTCGTGGTGCGCCAGGAAGTCGCGCACCTCGGACAGCTCCACGTCCAGGCCCATGGGCCCATCGTGGCAGCGCGGGGGAGGGCGGCGCGGGCGCCCCACGGGGTCCGCGCGCCCGGCGAGGGCCTTCCCTCGACGAACGGCAGCCGCGCAGGTCGCAAAGTCCCGAAGCGTCGGCGCGGCTGCTGGAATGAGGCTCCGCGCCGCCGTCGGCGGCGCCCGAGAGGAAGGTGGGGACGCCATGAGCGACAGCACCATCGAGCCGCTGCCCGACGGCGACGGCAAGCTGGGCAACGCCGAGGGCCCGGCCGACGCCGGTGCCGGCGACAGCGGGATGCCCGGCGAGCACGACGGTGGCGCGGACGGCGGCGCCGGTGGCGGTGCCGGCACGGGTGGACCCGACGAGGGGCCGGCCGACGCGGGCGCCGGTGACGCGGGTCAGCCCGGCGAGCACGACGGCGGGGCCGACGGCGCCGCAGAGGGACCGGCCGACGCAGGCGCCGACGACCTCGGCACGACCGGCGAGCACGACGGTGGCGCTGACGGCGGGGCCGACGCCTCGCAGTGACCACCTCATCGAGCACCCGGCCCGTGGCCTCCCCGACCTCGGGGAAGGGCCACGGGCTGGCCTCGTTCGTGGCGCTCGACCGCGCGACCTTCGCGCAGCGGCACTGGGGCCGCGAGCCCCTGCTCACACGGGCGGCCGAGCGCACGCCCGACCATGGGCTCTTCGGCCCGGCTGCGGTCGACGAGCTCCTGGCCCGCCGCGCCCTGCGCACCCCCTTCCTGCGCATGGCCCGTGAGGGCCAGACCCTCGACCCGTCCGCCTTCACCCTCGGCGGGGGCGTGGGCGCGACCATCGGCGACCAGGTGAGCGAGGACCTCGTGCTGCGCCAGTTCGCCCAGGGCGCGACCATCGTGCTCCAGGCGCTGCACCGCACCTGGCCACCGGTGGCCGACGCCGCCCACGAGCTCGCCGCCGACCTGGGCCACCCGGTGCAGGTCAACGCCTACGTCACGCCGCCGCAGAACCGCGGCTTCGACGACCACTACGACGTGCACGACGTGTTCGTGCTGCAGGTGAGCGGTGAGAAGCACTGGCAGGTGCGCCCGCCGGTGCTCGAGGCACCGCTGCGCGACCAGCCGTGGACCGAGCACCGGGATGCCGTGCGCCGCGCCGCGCAGGCAGCGCCCACCATCGACGCCGTGCTCGCCCCGGGGGACTGCCTCTACCTGCCGCGGGGCTGGCTGCACTCGGCGACCGCCCTCGGCGGCACGAGCATCCACCTCACCATGGGCGTGCACGTGTGGACCCGCCGCCAGCTCGCCGACGACCTGCTCCGAGCGGCCGGGCGGGTGCTCGACGCCGACCCGGGCGTGCGTGCGTCGCTCGAGCTCGGGGTCGACCCGCTCGACCCGTCCGTCGCCCGCGACACGCTCCCCGGCATCCGGGCTGCGGTCGCCGCGGCCCTCGAGAGCGTCAGCGACGAGGAGCTGGCGGCGGCCCTGGCCCGCCGCGTGCGGGCTGCGCAGCGGGCCGAGCCGATCGGGGCACTGCGCCAGCAGGCGGCGACCGGTGACCCCGGCACCACCTGGCGGCCCCGGCGCCACCTCGCGCCGTGCTGGGAGCCCGAGCGGGCCGACGGGGTCAGCACCCTGGTGACCCGGGTGGCGCGGGTCGACGTGCCGGCCGGTGACCGGGCTGCCGTCGACGAGGTGCTGTCCGGTGCGGCCGACCCGGCACTCCTCGACGCATCGGTGCGCCGATCGCTATGCCTTGCAGGCCTGTTGGTGCCGGCCGATGCGCGGGAACCGTATCCCCCAACAGGTAGTCGGCAGCCCGACGGCCCCCTGTGAGCATGCCACCGGCGGCCGTCGAGGGTGACTGCCTGTTGGCAGGTGCACGAGGCCGCCGGTTGGTCCCTCAGGACGACCCGCGCACGACCAGCCGGGTGGGCAGCACGGTGGTGCGCGGCACGGGCTGGCCGGCGATCCGGGCGAGCAGCAGGTCGGCCATCACCCGCCCCATCTCCTCGACCGGCTGGTGCACCGAGGTGAGGGCGGGGTCGGTGTGCCGGCAGACGGCCGAGTCGTCGAAACCCACGAGCGCGACGTCGTCGGGCACCCGCAGGCCCGCCTCGCGCAGCACCCGCAGCGCCCCCACCGCCATCAGGTCCGAGGCGGCGAACACGGCATCCGGGCGCACACCGGTGGCGAGCACCTCCCGCATCGCCCGCTCACCGCTGTCCTCGCTGTAGTCGCCGAAGGCCACGACCAAGCCGTCGCTGTCCCGGCCGGCGGCCCGCAGGGCGTCCCGGGCGCCGGTGAGCCGGTCACGGCCCGAGGCCATGTCCTGCGGCCCGGTGAGCACGGCGATCCGCCGGCGACCGGTGGCCAGCAGGTGCTCGAGCGCGGCGGCTCCCCCGATCCGGTTGTCGGCGTCGACCAGCACGGAGGGGTCGGTGCCGGCCACCGCCCCGCCACAGACGGTGGGCACGCCGCGCTGGTCGAGGGTGGCCACCAGGCCGTCGTGCGCGTGCAGCGAGAGGAGCAGCACCCCGTCGACGTGCTGCTCGGTGAGGTAGGCCGCCACCTGAGCGCGGTCGCGCTCCGTGCCCGCCATGGTGAGCATCAGCTGGAACGGCGAGGCGCTGAGCCGCTCGCCGACCCCGCGCACGATGGCGCCGAAGTAGGGCTCGCCGAACACCCGGTCACCGGGCTCGGACACCACCAGCGCGACGATGTCGGTGCGCCGGGTCACCAGCGAGCGGGCGGCCCGGTTGGGCACGTACCCCATGGCCTCGACCGCCTCCTCGACGGCGGCGCGGGCGGCGGCGGACACGTGCGGCGAGCCGTTGACGACCCGCGAGGCGGTGCCCCGCCCGACCCCGGCCTGCCGGGCGACCTCGTCGATGGTGGGTGGACGCCTGGCTCCCGTGCCGGTGCCGGGTTCCCGGACGGCTCCGACACGGGTGCCAGACGAGATGGGACGGGTTGACCGGGTCGAGACCTCGGTGTCCGCAGGCTCCGTGGGAGCGCTCCCATCCTCCACGGACCCATTGTGTGTCCATGATGCCTGCCCGCGTCCAGCCCACCGGCCGGTCGTGTCCCAACCGTGACCGGACGCCGGTGGCAGGGTGGGGGCGTGCGAGCCCTCACCTACGCCGCGTTCGGTGCGCCACCGACCGTCGTGACCCTGCCCGACCCGACCCCGCCGTCCGGCGGCGCGGTGGTGCGGGTGACCGCCAGCGGGCTGTGCCGCAGCGACTGGCACGGTTGGATGGGCCACGACGGCGACATCGCCACCTTCCCGCACGTGCCGGGTCACGAGCTCGCCGGTGTCGTCGAGGCCGTGGCCGACGACGTGGATGCCGGGTGGCTCGGTCGCGCGGTCACCGCTCCCTTCGTCATGGCCTGCGGGAGGTGCGCGGTGTGCCGGGCGGGGGCCGGACAGGTCTGCCCGAACCAGCGCCAGCCGGGATTCACCGATCCGGGCTCCTTCGCCGAGCTGGTGGTCGTCCACGCGGCCGAGACCAACCTCGTCGCCCTTCCCGAGGGGCTGGATGCCGGTGTCGCGGCCGGGCTCGGCTGCCGGGTGGCGACGGCCTACCGTGCCGTGGTGGCGCGGGCGGCCGTGCGCGAAGGCGACTCGGTGCTCGTCATCGGCTGTGGGGGTGTCGGCCTGGCCGCTGTCGCCATCGCGCGCAGCCGTGGCGCGTTCGTGTGTGCCGTCGACGTCTCCGCGGCCTCGCTGGACCGGGCGCTGTTCCACGGTGCCGACGAGGTGGTCGACGCCTCGATCGGCACCGACAAGGTGCTCGCGGCCATCTCCGCCTGGTCGGGCGGCGGGGTGTCGGTGAGCATCGACGCCCTCGGGTCGCCGCAGGCGTGCCGCACCGGCATCCTCGCGCTGGGTCGCCGCGGCCGGCACGTTCAGGTGGGCCTGCTTCCGCCGAGCGCGGGCCCGGCCGACGTGCCGATGGAGCGCGTCATCGGCTGGGAGCTCGACGTGCTGGGCAGCCACGGCATGGCGGCCGCCGACTACCCGCCGCTGCTCGACGAGGTGGTCAGCGGGCGGCTCGACCTCGGTGACCTGCTGGCCCCGGGCGACCCGCTGGGGCTCGAGGCAGCCGGCGCGGCGCTGGTCGCGATGGGGTCCGCGCCCTCGACCGGCATCGTGCTGGTCGACCCGGCCCGCTGACCGACCGGGCGCGGTGATCGACCCCGCCCGCTGGGCGGGACGGCCCGCTGGGCGGGACGGGTCGAGCCGACCTGGCAGCAGCGCCCGGACAGACCACCCGGCCCGGCGCCCGGAGGCCGGCTCGACACCCGTGACGCTATACCTGATGGGGTATTGAGGACGCTGCTGTGAGCACCACCACAGGCCCCGACGGCGCAACACCCCCGCTCGGTAGGTTGTGGTGGGAGACCCGCCGGGAGGAGACGAGATGGCCGACGTCGTCGTTCTCGGTGCCGGCGTCTCGGGGCACACCGCCGCGCTGCACCTCAACCGGCTGCTGCCGGTCGGCAGCACGGTCACGGTCGTCTCGCCGAACTCGCGGTGGAACTGGATCCCCAGCAACATCTGGGTCGGCGTGGGTCGCATGACCAAGGAGTCGGTCGTCTTCCCCCTGGCGCCCGTCTACGCCGCCAAGGGCATCGTCTTCCACCAGGCCAAGGCCGTCACCATCCTGCCCGAGGGTGACGACGCGAGCCCGCGCGGCGCGGTCGACATCGTGCACACCAGCCCCGACCGGGCCGGCGAGCAGGAGCGCATCCGCTTCGACTACCTCGTCAACGCCACCGGCCCCCAGCTGCGCTTCGACCTCACCCCCGGCCTCGGCCCCGACAGCGGGCACACCGTGTCGGTGTGCACGGCGGAGCACGCCGTGCAGGCGTCGGCCCGGCTGAAGGAGAGCATCGAGCTGCTGCGGGCCGGAGTGCCGCAGACCCTGGTCGTCGGCATGGGGCACGGCACCTGCACCTGCGAGGGGGCAGCCTTCGAGTACGTCTTCAACCTCGACCACGAGCTGCGCGAGGCGGGGGTGCGCGACCGGGCGCGGCTGGTCTACCTCAGCAACGAGGCCCGGCTCGGCGACTTCGGCGTCGACGGCATCACCTTCGACGACCGTGGCTTCACCACCTCGTCCGAGCTGTGGACCTCCAGCCTGTACCGCGAGCGAGGGGTGGAGGCGATCGTCGGGGCTCACGTGCACCGGGTCGACCCGGGCGTGCTCTCGTTCGAGACGCTCGACGGCGTGCGCCACCAGCTCGACTTCGACTTCGCCATGCTGATGCCACCCTTCGGCGGGGTGCCGATGCGGGCCGTCGGCCGCGACGGCGCCGACATCACGTCACAGCTGTTCGCGCCGAACGGGTTCATGCGCGTGGATGCCGACTACTTCCCCAAGCCGTACGAGATGTGGCGTGGCACCGACTGGCCGAGCACCTACCAGGCCCTGGGGCACCCACGGATCTTCGCGGTCGGCATCGCCTTCGCCCCACCGCACCAGATCTCGCGTCCGCGGGTGAGCCCGACCGGCACCGTCATCACCCCCTCCGCCCCACGCACCGGGATGCCGTCGGGCGTCATGGGCAAGACGGCGGCACTGACCATCGTCGACCGGGTCAAGCACGGCGACGACCGCCCGGCGCACGTGGCGTCGATGGCGCAGATGGGCGCCGCCACGGTCGCGTCCGCGGGCGCTGGCCTGCGCCGGGGGTCCGCGGCCGCGCTGACCATGCTGCCGGTGGTGCCGGACTACAACACCTACCCCACGGGCCGCGACCTCGCCGACACCCGCGCCGAGATCGGGCTCAGCGGGCACTGGGTCAAGCTGCTCACACACCACCTGTTCATGTACAAGGCACAGGGCCGCCCCGGCTGGCACCTGATCCCGGAGTGAGCGACATGAACCCCGAGACGTTCAGCCGCACCGTCGACCTCGGCTCGGCACCGCTGCCCACCGACCGCACCCTGCGGATGCGGCAGAGCCTGCCCGTCCAGGTCGTCCGGTTCCTCGCCTTCGGACTGCGGCTCGTGCGGATGGTGCTCAAGCGCCACCGCTGAGCCGGTTGGTCGGAGCGCCGTGCACCACACTGGGGCGATGGGCGTGCGCCGGTGGTGGGACGAGCAGGTGGTGCCCCGCCTGACCGATCGCGGACTGAACGACGCCACGGCCGGCAGCTGGCGCACCACCGTCTGCGGCGGCGCCACCGGTGAGGTGCTCGAGATCGGCTTCGGGTCCGGGCGCAACCTCGACTACTACCCCCGTGAAGTGACCCGGGTGCTCGCGGTGGAGCCGGCCGAGCTGTCCTGGCATCGCGCGCAGGTGCGCGTCACGGCATCCGGGATGCCGGTGGAGCGCGTTGCGCTGGACGGCGCCCACCTGCCGGTGCCCGACGCGAGCGTCGACACGGTGGTGTCGACGTGGACGATGTGCACCGTGCCCGAGGTGGAGCGGGCGCTCGGCGAGGCCCGCCGGGTGCTGCGACCGGGTGGCTCGCTGCGATTCGTCGAGCACTCCCTGGCGCCCGACGGTGCGACGGCCCGCTGGCAGCGGCGGATCCAGCCGTGCTGGGGCCCGCTCGCCGGCGGCTGCCACGTGGACCGCGACATCGCGGCTCTGGTGGCAGGTGCGGGGTTCGACCTCGACCTGTCCTACGCGGGGTTCATCGGCGGCGGGCCGGCCAAGCCGTGGCTGTGGTTCGTCTCGGGGTCGGCCACCCCCTCCTGACCCGCACCCGATCCCGAGGTCGTGCGACCTGGGGTGCGGTTCTCAGCCGTCCGGGCCGGGAGAACCGCACCTGGGTTGCACGACGTAAAGTAGGTGGACGGGGGCCGGCTCAGCGGCTCAGCGCCCGAACATCTTGGCCAGGAAGCCGGTGCTGGGCTCGTTCTGGTGGCCCTGGCAGCGGTTGGCGGCGGGCACACCACGCATCACGCTGTCGACGTGCTGGCCGCAACCGGCCCAGGTCGTCTTGCCGCACTTGCGGCAGGTCACTGCTCGGCACATGCCGGGAACTCCTCGGTGGGCGTCGGCGGTCGCACGACCATACCCCAACGGGTATCGGGCCTCATGCGGATGACCGCCGCGGGCAGGCCGGGGCACGGCAGCTTGCGCGCGGATGCCGGCCTGCAAGGTGCGGATGCCGGGTCGAGGTTGCGCGCGTCGCCGGCCTCGCGCACACCGATCACCACGGCGCTGGTTCCGGGTCGCAGATGTCGGCCGGCCGGGACCCCGTGCTGACATCGACCAATTGGTCGATCTGGGCACGCGCGGTCGCCGTCGCTGAAGTGACCTATTGGTCGATCTGGGGACGGGGCGGCCAGGCGTCAGCCGTCGGCGCGAACCCGGAACAGCACAACCGTGTCGAGGGCCGGACGGTCGCTGCCCTCGACGTCCCGCCGGCGCAGCTGGGCCAGCTCGACGTCGACGGGCAGCGCGGCGGCCGAGGCGATGACGTCCTCCGGGTCGAGCAGGATCGTGGCGTCCTGGGGGCCGCCGACACCCTCGGTGAGGTTGCGTACGGCGTGCGCCACGACGAGCACGGCCCCGCCGCCGACGGTGCCGCGCGCGGCGGCCGCGAGCGCCTCGCCCCACTGCGCGCGTGGCAGGTGCAGGTAGGAGATCAGCACGAGGTCGTACGCCGGCCCATCGCCACCGGCATCCGCGGCCGGACCTGCCACGGGGTGGCTCGAGGGCGGCGACTCCGCACCCAAACCGACCACGAGGTCGCTCGGAGGACGCGGGGCGGGCTGCGTGGCATCGGCGACCACGGCCGTGAAC
>JBJMHU010000207.1:0-10087 GCA_045807225.1 Ornithinibacter sp.
GACCACCGCGTCGACCTCCGTGTCGGTGGGCGGGCGCAGCTCGAGCCGCTCAGTACGCCGCGGCCACAGCTCGGGTCGGGTCATCGCCCATGCCTACCCCGAGGTCCGCACGCCCGCCACCGGGTTACGGCACACTGGCCCCGCATGAGCACCGATGCCGTCCGACGCCCCGACCTCAGCGCGTTCGTCGCCGGACTGCCCAAGGCCGAGCTGCACGTCCACCACGTGGGCTCCGCGTCGCCGCGCATCGTGGCCGAGCTCGCCGCCCGGCACCCGGACAGCCCGGTGCCCCAGGACCCAGAGGCGCTGACGCGCTTCTTCACCTTCACCGACTTCGCGCACTTCATCGACGTCTACCTCACGACCGTGGGGCTGCTCCGCACCGCGGAGGACGTTCGCATGCTGACCTACGAGGTCGCCCGGGACCTCGCCGCCCAGCAGGTGCGCTACGCCGAGCTGACGATGACTCCCTACACGTCCGTCGTGCGCGGCATCCCCATCGAGGCGTACACCGAGGCCATCGAGGACGCTCGGGTCGCCGCCGAGCGCGACCACGGCGTGGTGCTGCGGTGGATCTACGACATCCCCGGGGAGTCGGGCCTGGAGTCGGCGGACGCCACGCTGTCGTACGCCCTGCGCCACCGGCCGGAGGCACTGGTCGGCTTCGGCCTGGGCGGGCCCGAGATCGGGGTCCCGCGTGCCCAGTTCGCGCCCCACTTCACCGCGGCCCGCGCCGCCGGCCTGCACTCGGTGCCGCACTCGGGCGAGTCGACAGGGCCGCAGTCGGTGTGGGACGCGCTCACCCTGCTCGGGGCCGAGCGGATCGGACACGGCACGTCGTCGGTGGAGGACCCCGCGCTGCTCGCGCACCTGGCCGAGCACGGCATCCCCCTCGAGGTCTGCCCCACCTCCAACGTGGCGACGCGCGTCGTCGAGCGGATCGAGGAGCACCCGATCCGCGCCATGCGCGACGCCGGTGTCGTGGTGACCGTGAACAGCGACGACCCGCCGATGTTCGGCACCACCCTGAACCGGGAGTACGAGATCGCCGCCGGCCTGCTCGACCTCGACGTCGCCGGCATCGCCGACCTCGCCCTGGCCGGGGTCGACGCGAGCTTCGCCCCGGATGCCGTGAAGGCGTCACTGCGCGCGGAGATCCGCGACCACGCCGTCGGCACCGGCTGAGGCAGGTTGAGCGCAACGCCGGGGCGGCGGACAGCGGAGTCACCCCGCTGGGGCGCCTCAGGACCGGGTGGCGTTCCGCGGCCGGCCGGGCCGGTAGGCGCTCACGGTGGGGTCGCCGTCGATCCAGAACCGCCAGGGGTAGGTCACGCCGTCGCCACCCGGGCCGCTCACTCCGACCCGGGGGCCGGTGCGCACCTGGGACGGGTCGACCAGGACCTCGGGGGCGGTCACCCGTCCACCGGCGCGCGGGCCGGTGAGGGGCATGCCGTTGTGCTCGCGCCCGAGGGCCAGCGTGGTGGCGAGCCGGGCGGGGCCCCGCGCGAGGTCGCGCGGACGGAAACCCGGGCGGCGCTCGGCGGCGACCTCGTGCCCGTCGACCACCTCGCCGGCCCGCAACAGCACTGCGGACGCCTCCCCCTCGACGCCGGTGACCACGTTGGCGCAGAAGTGCATGCCGTAGGTGAAGTAGACGTAGAGCCTTCCCGCCGGGCCGAACATGACCTCGTTGCGCGGCGAGCGGCCGAGGAAGGCGTGCGAACCGGGGTCCACCGCCCCGGCATACGCCTCGACCTCGGTGAGCCGCACGGTCACCCCGCCATGGCTCAACCGGCATCCCAGCAGGTCGCGCGCGACGCGTAGGGACTCACGGGCGAAGAACTCCTGCGGGAGCGGTTTGGCGTGAGGCACGTGCACCAGTGTGCTCGCCCGCGGTCACCGAACGGTCGGCAGCACCCCGCACCAGGCCCGGTGACCGGATGCCGTCGCCACCAGCCGGGTGAGCTGCTCCCCCACGCGGGCGGGTGCGGTGCCGCCCCGGGCCGAGCGGGACGCGAGCGATCCCTCGACGGACAGCACCTCACGCACCCCGGGGGTGAGGTGGGGGCTGACCGCGGCCAGGTCGGCATCCGACAGGTCCCACAGCTCGATGCCCCGGCCCTCGCACTCGCGCACGCATGCCCCGGCCACCTCGTGCGCCACCCGGAACGGCACCCCCTGGCGGACCAGCCACTCGGCGACGTCGGTGGCCAGCGAGAAGCCCTCCGGCGCAAGGGACTCCAACCGCTCGGTGTCGAACACCATGGTGGCCACCATCCCGCTGAAGGCGGGCAGCAGCACCTCGAGGGTGTCGACGGCGTCGAACACCGGCTCCTTGTCCTCCTGCAGGTCCCGGTTGTACGCGAGCGGCAGCCCCTTGAGGGTGGTGAGCAGCCCGGCGAGGTCGCCGACCAGCCGGCCGGCCTTGCCGCGGGCCAGCTCGGCGACGTCGGGGTTCTTCTTCTGCGGCATGATGCTCGACCCGGTGGAGTAGGCGTCGTCGAGCGTGACGACCGAGAACTCCTTCGTGGCCCAGAGCACCACCTCCTCGGCGAGCCGGGACACGTCGACCGCCGTCATCGCGGCGACGAAGGAGAACTCGGCCACCACGTCGCGGCTGGCGGTGCCGTCGATCGAGTTCTCGACCGAGCCGTCGAAGCCGAGGTCGGCGGCGACGGCCTCCGGGTCGAGTCCGAGCGAGGACCCTGCCAGCGCCCCCGAGCCGTAGGGCGACACCGCCGCCCGCACGTCCCAGTCACGCAGTCGCTCGACGTCGCGCAGCAGCGCCCACGCGTGGGCGAGCAGGTGGTGCGAGAGCAGTACCGGCTGGGCGTGCTGCAGGTGGGTGCGGCCGGGCATCGCGACCCCGAGGTGCCGGGTCGCCTGGTCGACGAGCGCGTCGACGACGTCGAGCACCAGGCCGGCGACGACCCGGGCGTGCTCGCGCAGGTACATCCGGAACAGGGTGGCCACCTGGTCGTTGCGCGAGCGCCCCGCGCGCAGCCGGCCCCCCACGTCGGCGCCGGCCCGGTCGATGAGGCCGCGCTCCAGGGCGGAGTGCACGTCCTCGTCGGCGTCGTCCGGCGTGAAGGCGCCGGACTCGACGTCGGCACGCAGCCGCTCCAGCGCGTCGAGCATCGCCGCCAGCGTGGCGTCGTCGAGGAGGCCGGCCGAGTGCAGCACCCGGGCGTGGGCCCGGGAGCCGGCCAGGTCGTGCAGGGCCAGCCGCCAGTCGAAGTGGGTCGACTTGCTCAGCGCGGCCAGCGCGTCGGCGGGCGCCCCGGCGAACCGCCCACCCCACAGGGCGGTGCTACGGACGGTCGGGTCGGTCACGGGAGGTCCCTCCGGGTGTAGGACATGAGGCGGTCGACGACCTGGGCGCTGCGCCGCGCACCGGCGGTCACGACCATGATCGTGTCGTCCCCGGCGATCGTGCCGAGCACCCCCTCGAGCCCGGCGTGGTCGACCGCCGAGGCGAGGAAGTTGGCGGCGCCCGGGGGCGTGCGCAGGATGACGAGGTTGGCCGAGTGCTCGGCCGACACGAGCAGCTCGTGGCAGCGCGACTGCAGCCGGGTGCCCCGCTCCTCGCCGGCGGGTGCGGCGCGCACGGTGCGGTCGCCACCCTCACCCGGCACGGCATACACCAGGCTCTTGCCGACGCGCACCCGCTCGGCGCCGACGTCGACGAGGTCTCGCGACAGGGTCGCCTGGGTGACCTCGATGCCGTCACCCGCGAGGTGGTCGAGCAGCTCGGTCTGGGAGCGCACCGGCGTCGACGCCAGGATCTCGACGATCCGCTGCTGGCGCGCGGCCCGCGAGGTGGAGACGGTCATCGCACCTGCCCGCTCTCGTGCTGCTCGACGAGCCACGACAGCAGCGCCTTCTGGGCGTGGAGGCGGTTCTCGGCCTCCTGCCAGACCAGGGATGCCGGGCCGTCGATCACCTCGGCGTCCACCTCGTAGCCGCGGTAGGCCGGCAGGCAGTGGAGGAAGACGGCATCCGGGGCCGCCTTCGCCATCAGCGCGGCGGTGACGCGGAACGGCGCGAAGGGGCTGGCCGCGCCCTTGCGCGCCTCGGCCTGGTCCTCGAGGCCCATCGAGACCCAGGTGTCGGTCGTGACGACGTCGGCGTCGGCGACCGCGGTGACCGGGTCGTCGGTGACCAGCACCGACCCGCCGTGCTCGGCGGCGATCCCCTGCGCCCGGGCGACGACGTCGGCCCGCGGCGGGTGGGATGCCGGGGTGCCGACCCGCACGTGCATGCCGGCGAGCGCGCAGCCCAGCAGGTAGGAGTGGGCCATGTTGTTGGCGCCGTCACCGACGTAGGCGAAGGTGAGCCCCGCGGTGGTGCCCCTGGCCTCCAGCACGGTGAGCAGGTCGGCCAGGATCTGGCACGGGTGGTAGTCGTCGGTGAGCGCGTTGACCACCGGCACCCCGGCGTTCGCCGCCATCTCCTCGATGGCGCCCTGCGCGAAGGTGCGCCAGACGACCGCGGCCGACTGCGGCCCGAGGATGCGGGCGACGTCGGCCACCGACTCACGCACCCCCACGCCCGCGAGGCGGCCGTCGACGACCATCGGGAAGCCGCCCAGCCCGGCGACCGCGCCCACGAACGACACCTGGGTGCGCAGGGTCGGCTTGTCGAACAGGATCGACACGGTGCGCGGGCCCTCGAGGCAGCGGTCGGAGAACGGCGCCGCCTTCAGGGCGAGTGCCCGGTCGAGCACGGTGCGCTGCTCGACGGCGGTGAGGTCGTCGTCGGCGAGGAAGTGGCGCAGCGTCATCGGGCGTCCTTCGTGGTGGTGGTGCCGGCGGTGGCGGCGTCGAGCAGCCCGGGCAGGGCGTCGACGAACAGGTCGAGCTCGTCGGTGGTGACCACGAGCGGTGGGGCCAGCCGGATGGCGTCGGGGGCCACGGGGTTGACGATGAAGCCGGCGTCGCGGGCCAGGGCGGCGACGGCGGCGGAGTGGGCCCCGGCCAGGGTGATGGCCTGCAGCAGACCGATGCCGCGGATGCCGGTCACCTGCGGGTGGCCGAGGGTGCCGATGCGCTGGTGGAGGTGCTCGCCGGCCTCGCCGGCGTGGTCGAGGAGGCCCTCGGCCGCGATGGTGTCGAGCACGGCGAGCCCGGCAGCACAGGCCAGTGGGTTGCCGCCGAAGGTCGACCCGTGCATGCCGGCGGTGAGCAGGGCGCTGACCTCGGGGCCGAAGGTCATCAGGGCGCCGATCGGCACGCCACCGCCCAGTCCCTTGGCGAGGGTCATGGCGTCGGGCACGACGCCGGCCTGGTGGAAGGCGAACCACGTGCCGGTGCGGCCGATGCCGGTCTGCACCTCGTCGAGCACGAGGAGGGCACCGGCATCCCGGGTGATCTCGCGGGCCGCGCGCAGGTAGGCGGAGCTGCCCGGCCGCACGCCCGCCTCACCCTGAACCGGCTCGAGCACGAGCGCCGAGGTCTGCTCGCTGACGGCGGCGCGCAGGGCCTCGACGTCACCCCACGGCACGTGGGTCACGCCCGGGATGAGCGGCTCGAACGGTTCGCGATAGGCGGGCTTGTGGGTGAGGGCCAGGGCTCCGGTCGTGCGGCCGTGGAAGGCACCCTCGGCGGCCACGATGCCGGTGCGCCCGGTGCGCCGCGCCAGCTTGATGGCTGCCTCCAGGGCCTCGGCGCCGGAGTTGCCGAAGAAGACCTTCGACCCCGGCGGCGCGCCGGCCAGGGACAGCAGCCGCTCGGCGAGCTCGACCTGCGGCACCGAGGTGAAGAAGTTGGACACGTGCACCAGCTGGCCGGCCTGTTTGGAGACGGCGGCCACCAGCGCGGGGTGGTTGTGGCCGAGGGCGTTGACGGCGATGCCGCCGACCAGGTCGAGGTAGCGCCGGCCCTCGACGTCCCACACCCAGGCGCCGTCGCCGTGCTCCAGCACGAGCTGGGGGCGGCCGAAGACGTTGAGGAGGGCGCCCTCGTAGCGGTCGAGCCAGTCGGCGTTCGTGGTCCGTTCACTCATGGCCCGGCACCTGCTCCGTCGGGTCGTCGGGCAGCACCATGGTGCCGATGCCCTCGGAGGTGAAGACCTCGAGCAGCAGGCTGTGGGGCTGGCGGCCGTCGACGACGTGCGCCTGCGGCACCCCACCCTCCACGGCGCGCACACACGCCTCCAGCTTGGGGATCATCCCGGCATCCACGGTCGTGAGCAGGTCGCGCGCGGCGGACACGGTCAGCTCGGAGAGCAGCGAGTCGCGCTCGGGCCAGCTGGCGTAGACCCCCTCGACGTCGGTGAGCACGACGAGCTTGCGGGCCCCGAGGGCGGTGGCCAGGGCGGCGGCGGCGGTGTCGGCGTTGACGTTGAGCACCTGGCCGTCGACGTGGAGGTCGGGGGCGATGGTCGAGACGACCGGGATCCGGCCCGCCTCGAGCAGGTCGAGGACGGCCGTGGGGTCGACCTGCACGACGTCGCCCACCAGACCGATGTCGTGCTCCTCGCCGTCGATCGTGACGCCGCGGCGGCGCGCGCCGAACAGCCCGGCGTCCTCACCGGACAGCCCCACCGCCATCGGGCCGTGCTGGTTGAGCAGGCCGACGAGCTCGCGGCCGACCGAGCCGGTGAGCACCATCCGCACGACGTCCATCACCTCGGGGGTGGTGACCCGCAGGCCCCCCTTGAACTCGCTGGTCATCCCGAGGCGGTCCAGCATGGCCTTGATCTGAGGGCCACCACCGTGCACGACGACGGGGCGCAGCCCGGCGAGCCGCAGGAAGACGATGTCCTGCGCGAAGGCTGCCTTGAGCTCGTCGTCGACCATCGCGTTGCCGCCGTACTTGACCACCACCAACGCGCCGCGGAAGCGCTCGAGCCACGGCAGTGCCTCGACGAGCGTCAACGCCTTGGACTGGGCCACGCGCAGCGCGGCGGCGTCGATCGCGCCGCGCAGGGCCTGCTGCTCGGGGGGTGTCATCGGTGACGTCCTCGCTGGGTCTGGTCGGGTCTCAGGTGGAGTAGGCGGAGTTCTCGTGCACGTAGTCGTGGGTGAGGTCGTTGGTCCAGATCGTGGCGGTGGCGTCGCCCGCGTGGAGGTCGACGACGACGTGCACCTCGCGGGCGGTGAGGTCGACGAGCGCGCGGTCCTCCCCCACCCCACCGGCGCGGCAGACCGCCACGCCGTTCATCGAGACGTCGAGGGATGCCGGCTCGAAGGCCGCCGACGTCGTGCCGACCGCGGCCAGCACGCGGCCCCAGTTGGGGTCGTTGCCGAAGACCGCGCACTTGAACAGGTTGTTGCGGGCGACCGCGCGAGCCACCTCGAGCGCGTCGTCGACGGATGCCGCGCTGCGCACCTCGACGGCGATGTCGTGGTGGGCGCCCTCGGCGTCGGCGATCAGCTGGCGGGCGAGCGAGGCGCAGACCTCGGTCACGGCATCCGCGAGGTCGTCGGCTCCGACCTCGACGCCCGAGGCGCCGGAGGCGAGCAGCGCGACGGTGTCGTTGGTCGACATGCAGCCGTCGGAGTCGATCCGGTCGAAGGTCGTCGCCGTGGCCGCCCGCAGCACGCCGTCGAGGTCGCGGCCGTCGACGACCGCGTCGGTGGTGAGGACCACCAGCATGGTGGCCAGGGCGGGGGCCAGCATCCCGGCACCCTTGGCCATGCCGCCGACCGACCAGCCCTCGCGTCGTGCGACCGCGGTCTTGGCGACGGTGTCGGTGGTGAGGATCGCCTCGGCAGCGGCCGGCCCACCGTCGGCCACCAGCCCGGCTGCAGCCGCGTCGATGCCGGGCAGCAGGACCTGCATCGGCAGCCGCTCGCCGATCAGGCCCGTCGAGCAGACGACGACGTCGCCGGGGGCGACCCCCAGAGCGGCGCCGACGTGCTCGGCGGTGCGGTGGGTGTCCTGAAAGCCGGGCGTACCCGTGCAGGCGTTGGCGCCACCGCTGTTGAGCACCACGGCATCCGCCCGCCCGTCGGCGACCACGGTGCGCGACCAGGTGACCGGAGCCGCCTCGACCCGGTTGCCGGTGAAGACGGCCGCCGCGTGGTGGTCGGGCCCGTCGTTCACGACCAGGGCGAGGTCGGGGCGGCCGGAGGCCTTGAGGCCGGCGGTGACACCGGCGGCCCGGAATCCGCGCGGGGTGGTGACGGACATCAGGAGGTGCCTCCGGTCAACGAGGTGGGGGTGATGACGAGGCCGGCCCTGCGCCACGCGTGCGCGGCGTCGCGGGCGGCGTCGACCGGCACGAGCACCCAGTCGGTGTCGAAGGTCGAGAAGCCGAGCACCGAGATGTCGGCGGTCGCGAGCGGCTCGAGCACCTCGGCGAAGACGCCGACGGCCGCGAACGACAGCGGCCCGGCCACCTCGACCAGCACGAACGGTCCCTCCGACCGAGCACCGCTGGGCACGTTGGCGGTCAGGCAGACGACGGACGTCTCGTCCGGCGTGCGGGTCAGCGAGGCGAACGGGCCCGGCATCCAGTCGAACTCGGGCAGCTCGCCACCGGGCAGGCGGACGATCGACACCCGCTCGGGGTGCTCCATGAGGTGCAGCGGCATCCGGCTCACGGGGCGACTCCGGCGATCGGCAGGCCGGTGGTCTCGGGCAGCCCGAGGGCGAGGTTGAGGCACTGCACGGCGGCGCCAGCGGTGCCCTTGGTGAGGTTGTCGACGGCGGCGACCACGACGACCCTGCCGACCCGCTCGTCGAGCACGACCTGAAGGTGCACGGCGTTGCTGCCCAGCACGCTGCCCGTGCTCGGCCAGCGGCCCGGCGGGAGCAGGTGGACGAACGGCTCGTCGGCGTAGGCGGTCGCCCAGGCAGCGCGCACGGCATCCGAGGTGGTGCCGGGGATCACCCGGGCGGTGCACGTGGCGAGGATGCCGCGCGGCATCGGGGCGAGCGTGGGGGTGAACGAGACGGTGACCGGGCCGGCACCGGCCGCGGTGAGGTTCTGCTCGATCTCGGGCGTGTGCCGGTGCACGCCACCGACGCCGTAGGGCGACATCGCGCCCATCACCTCGGCGCCGAGCAGGTGCGGCTTGAGCGACTTGCCGGCGCCACTGGTGCCGGACGCCGCGACGACGGTGATGTCGTCGGGGTCGAGCACACCGGCGACCAGGCCGGGGGCCAGTGCGAGCGACACGGCAGTCGGGTAGCAGCCCGGCACGGCGATGCGGGTGGCGCCCGCGAGGGCGTCGCGCTGGCGTCCTGACGCGGTGGGGAGCTCGGGCATGCCGTAGGGCCACGACCCGGCATACGCGGTGTCGTAGAAGGTGGTCCACGCGGCCTCGTCGGCGAGGCGGAAGTCCGCCCCGCAGTCGATGACCACGACGTCGTCGCCCAGCCGGGCCGCGAGCGCCGCGGAATGGCCGTGCGGCAGGGCGAGCACGACCGCGTCGTGGCCGGCGAGCACCTCGGGGGTGGTGTCCTCGAGCAGCCGCTCGGCGAGCGGCGTCAGGTGCGGGTGGATTCCGCCCAGCGGCTGGCCGGCGTTCGAGGAGGCGGTGAGGGCGCCGACCTCGAGGTCGGGGTGCTGCAGCAGCAGGCGCACCACCTCACCGCCGGCATACCCGCTCGCCCCGGCGACTGCGACACGTCTCATGTGCATGACTATACAGAGTCACTTGACTCTATGCACACACGGCTCGGCCCGCGTCGCCACAGCTTTCCCGCCCGGTGCGGAGACCTTCACCTTCACACCACATCGGAAGTGGTGCGAAGGTCAAGGTTCCGGGATCGGGCGAGAAAGCTGGGACTCGGGTCAGGTGAGGGGATCGGGGTCGCCCAGGACGAGGGCGAGGGTGCGCTCGTCAGGTCCGAGACCCGCCTCGGCGCGCGCTCTCAGCGACGCCACCGTGTCGATGCCGGCGCGCACGAACCGGCCAGACCACGCGTCCAGCTCGCCGGACACCAGGGCCAGCACCAGGTCGGTGACCTGCGCCGGGTCGGTCCACTCGGTGCGACCCGCGTGGGCATCCATCCCCCAGGTCATGTCGGTGCGCACCACCCCAGGCATCAGGTCGAAGGCCCGGATGCCGCGTGCCCACCCCGCGAGGTGCGTCGAGCCGGTGACCCGCGCCAGGGCCGTCTTGCTGACGTTGTAG
>JBJMHU010000208.1:0-45061 GCA_045807225.1 Ornithinibacter sp.
CCCCCCCCCCGTGGGTGTCGGCGGTCCGGGTGGCCTGGGGCCACCGACGGGTCAGTCGGGTGGCCTGGGGCCACCCGACGGGGTCAGTCGCCCAGCGCCGTGCGGTCGACCCGCCGGTGGAAACGCATGCCGGCCAGACCACCGAGCACGGCACCGAGCAGGGCCGCGGCGGCCGCGACCAGCGCCGCGATGATCCCCGCAGTGCTCACCTGGCCCTCGTTGACCGGGATGCGCGGGAAGCTGTTGAGGTTGGCCAGCACGTTGAACTTGGCCCCGGCGACGGCTCCCAGCACCGCGACCACCACGGCCGCCACGAGGGCCCAGAGCCACACGGCCACGCCTTGCTTGGCCCCGTCGAAGCGTGCCATCCGCCCCGCGACGTAGCCGCCGCAGTAGTACGCGACGAAGAGGATGACCAGCAGGGCGATGATCCCGACCAGGCCCACCGTCGTGGGGTCGCTCGAGGCGCTGCTCGTCGCCTGGTCCACGGTCGTGCCGGTGGCGAGCCCGACGGCCGTGCCGGCGGCGGCCACCAGGGCGGTGAGGATCACGGCCATCCCCATCGCGGTGAGCCAGCCGAAGAAGGCCGACCCGATCTTCACTCCCCCGTGGCGCTCCCGCTCGGCGGCCACGACGTCGTGGCGGTTCGGGGTTGCGGCGACCGCCCCGGAGGGGCGACCGTCGTCCGTGGCGAGGTAGGCCTCGTCCGAGGTGGCTCGGCGCTCCCCCCGGTCGGTCGAGTACTCGGTGGTGCGGGCGCCCTGCCCGCGACCCTGCGGGTCCGGTGGGGTCCCGTCGGCGTGGCTCATGGTTCTCCTCTCGTGGGGGGCACCGGCAGTGCCCCGGTCGCGCCGCCGGGTGCGCGCCCGGGTGGGCGCGCACCCTGCGGTGCTGGTCGTCGGGTCAGCGGCGGGAGCCGCGGCCCTCGTCGACGCCGTCGGCGTCGATCTGCTCCTTGCGGACCTCCTCGGTGACCTGCTGCTGCTCGGTCACCGTCTCCTTGCCGAGGCGCACGCGCTCGACCGGGACGGCCTCCTTCTCGACCACCGGGCGCTCCTCGTGCAGCACGACCTCGTGCTCCTCCTCGGAGATGGCCGGTCCGTCCATGGCCGCGCCGACGTTGCCCTCGGTGATCGGCTCACGGTCGATGGTCACCTCTTCGCGGGTCACCGGCACGTTGACCGTCTGCTGCTCGGTGACGACGTGCTTGCGCAGCCGGGCGCGGCCGGCCTCCTGGGTCTGGGTGCCGACGTTGAGGCGCTCCTCGGAGCGCGTCATCGCGTCGTCGGTGTTCGGGCCGGAGGTGTCGTGGCCGGCACCGCGGTCGACGCGCCCGGTCTCCGCCCTGCCGCCACCGAGGGTGCCGTCACCGTTGCCCGTGCCGGTCCCCCGCTGGCGGTACTCCAGGCCGTAGTGGCGGTAGAGCTCGGCCTCCTCGCTCTGCGAGAGGTGCCCGTGGTCGGCCTCGACGCGCGGGGCGTCCTTGACGGTGCTCTTGTCGTAGGGCACGGTCACGCCGTCGCCGGTCAGCGACGACTGGCTCAGCGGCACGAAGCTCTCCGAGGTGCCGAAGAGGCCGGTGCGCACGGTGGCCCACTCCGGGCGTCCCGTCTCGTCGTCGAGGTACACCTGGCCGACCTGGCCGATCTTGTCGCCGTCGGAGCCGTATACCGTGCTCCCGACGACGTCGTTGATGCTGTTCTGGTCGATGCTCATGCTGACCTTCCTTCGGTGGTTGGGTTCTGCTTCTGATGGTTCGGACGTGATGTCAGACGCGCCGGTCGGCGTCGGATGACGCGGGGCGCACGCTCTGGTCGTAGACGGCGGTCGGGGCGGCGGCCGTGGCTCCCGTGGTCGACGCCGGCCTGGAGGTGGTGGGCGCGGTCGTTTGCGCTGCGCCGCGACTGCGCTGCTGCAGGTCGTACTGCGCGGCCCGGGCCTGCTCGCTGACCGAGGGCCCGGCCTCGGCCTCGGCCCGGATACGGGGCGCCTCGGCCTCGGCCCTGGCGAGGTAGCGCTCCCAGCGCGACTGCATCGGCCGGACGAGCCCACCGCCGACGCCCACGACGAGGATGCCGGCGACGGTCGCCAGCACGGCGATGAGCACCGGCATGGTGACCGTGGTGGCGATGCCCACCTGGTTCAGCGCCGCGATGATGCCCAGGCCGAGGATGAAGACGCCCGCGACGTTGGCGAGGACCTTGCCGTACGAGAGGCCGCCGAGGGTGTTCTCGACCAGGCTCTTGGCGCCGGCCGCGATCGCAGCCGCGAGGATGACGATGACGATGGCCACGAAGGCGCGCGGCAGGAACGCGATGATGCCGGTCAGCAGGTCGCTGATCGGGTTGGGGCCGAACACCCCGAACGCGAGCTGCAGGGCGAACAGGAGCACGGCGTAGTAGACGATCTTGGCGAGGACGTCGGAGGCGTCGTACGTGGAGCTCTCCATCGCCTTCGCCACGGCGCCGCGCTCGACCGCACGGTCGAAGCCCACGCGCTCGAGGACGGCGTCGACCACCTTGGCGAGTGCCTTCGCCACGAGCCATCCCACGACCAGGATGACGAGGAACAGGATCAGTTTCGGTACGAACGTGGCGACCGTGCTCAGGCCGTTCTCCAGGGCGTTCTCCATCGGCGTCTCTTCCTGCTGAAGGTGACCCGGGGCGGTGCCCGGGGTGGCTCACGCACCTGCCTGCCCACCGCGTTTACGCCGTAAACCTTCGACAGCCCGACGAGTTCCGACGCATCTCTGGCAGGAGGATGGGTCGATGACGGACACCGGAGGCCCCCCCGCCACGCCGCCGCTCGGACCCCGCAACCCCCTGACCCGCCGGATGATCCTCGACGAGGCCATCGCGGCCATCGACGAGGTGGGCCTGAGCACCCTGACCATGCGCTCGCTGGGCGCGCGGCTGGGCGTCGAGGCCATGGCGCTCTACCGCTACGTCAACGGCCGCGAGGACCTCCTCGAGGGCGTGGTCGACACGCTCGTCGACGGCATCCGGGTGCCGCCGGGCATCGTCATCGGACCCGCCGACGGCTGGCAGGCCTACCTGCAGTGGCTGGCTCACGCCGTGCGGCAGGTCGCCCTCGACCACCCGTCGATCTTCCCCCTCGTGGCCACCCGGCACCCTGCCACGCCGTGGCTGCGACCTCCGCTGCGCAGCCTGCGCATCGTCGAGGAGTTCCTCGAGGCCCTGCTCGCCCGCGGTTTCTCCGACGCCCAGGCCGTCGAGGCCTATCGGGTCTTCACGAGCTTCCTGCTGGGGCACCTGCTGCTCGAGGCCTCCGCCGCCGGCGCGGAGACGTCACCGGTCGAGGAGCCCCTCGACGAGGGCGGCGCCGGCGTGCCGACCCGCGCCGCCACGGAGGTGGATGTCGACGACTACCCCACCATCGCCCGCACGGCGCCCCTGCTCGCGCAGGACCACACCCGGGCGGAGTTCGAGACGGCGCTCGAGGCCCTGCTCGACCGGTTGGACCTCACCCTGTCGCAGTGACCGCACCCGGCCGGCTCGGCCGACGGCGGGGCCGTCAGAGCAGGTCGGTGACGGCGTCCCAGACGGCGTGCGCCACGACCAGCTTCGAGGCCGGGCCCACCTCGGTGGCGTCGTCGGACCCCCGGCGCAGCAGGTGCACCGTGGTGTCGTCGTGCCCGAACGTCTTGTCGGTGCCCACCTCGTTGACCACGAGCAGGTCGCAGCCCTTGCGGGCGAGCTTGGCCCGGCCGTGCTCGAGCACCGAGCCCTCGTCGTCGCCGGTCTCGGCGGCGAAACCGACGATGACCGGCATCCGCTCACCCCCGCGGGACGCGACCAGCCCGGCGAGCACGTCGGGGTTGCGCACCAGCTCGACGACCGGCGCCGACTCGTCGGCCGCGCCGGAGGTGCCGGGAACGTGCGTCTTCTTGATCTTGGAGCCGGCGTACGAGGCCGGTCGGAAGTCGGCCACGGCGGCGGCCATCACGACGACGTCGGCGTCGCGCACGGCATCCGTCACCGCCGCCTGCAGCTCGATCGCGGTCTCGACCGGAACGACCGTGACGCCCTCGGGCGGCGGCAGCGACGACGACGACACGAGGGTGACCTGGGCGCCGCGCTCGGCGGCCGCCCGGGCCAGGGCATACCCCTGCTTCCCCGAGCTGCGGTTGCCCAGGTAGCGCACCGGGTCGAGCGGCTCGCGGGTGCCCCCGGCACTGACGACCACTCGGCGTCCGGCGAGGCCGGGCCGGCCGTGGGCGCCGGTGGCGGAGGGCGTCGAGGTGCGGGCGAGCTCTCGCTCGCACACGGCATACAGCTCCTCGGGCTCGGGCAGCCGGCCCGGCCCGGTGTCGCGCCCGGTGAGGCGCCCCGACGCGGGCGGCACCACGTGCACCCCGCGCTCGCTGAGCGTGGCGACGTTGGCCTGGGTGGCGGCGTGGTCCCACATCTCGGTGTGCATCGCCGGCGCCATCACGACCGGGCACCGTGCGGTGAGCAGCACGGTGGTGAGGAGGTCGTCGGCCTGGCCCGTGGCGGCGCGCGCCAGCAGGTCGGCCGTCGCGGGCGCCACGACGACGAGGTCGGCCTGCTGGCCGATGCGCACGTGCGGCACCGACGTGATGTCGCTCCACACGTCGGTGTGCACCGGCTTCCCCGACAGCGCCGCCCAGGTGGCCTCGCCCACGAAGTGCAGGGCGGATGCCGTGGGCACGACGGTGACGTCGTGGCCGGCCTCGGTGAGCAGCCGCAGGAGCGAGCAGGCCTTGTATGCCGCGATGCCCCCGGCGACGCCGAGGACGACCTTCACGTGGTCACTCCTCGGTGGGAGTGGAGGTCAGCAGACCCTCGTTGATCTCGCGCAGGGCGATGGACATCGGCTTCTCGTGCACCTCGGAGTCGACCAGCGGGCCGACGTACTCGAGCAGGCCCTCCTGCAGCTGCGCGTAGTAGGCGTTGATCTGCCGGGCCCGCTTCGCCGAGTAGAGGACGAGCGCGTACTTGGAGTCCGCACGCTCCAGCAGCTCGTCGATCGGCGGGTTGGTGATGCCGATGGGATCGGCCTTGGTTCCGGACACGCGTCAGTCTCGCTTCACTTCGGGTACGGGGGACTGCATCAATGATACGAGTTCCTCGGCCGCCCGTTGAACGTCGTCGTTGAGCACGGTGACGTCGAACTCCGCCGCGGCAGCCAGCTCGACCCGGGCGGTGGCCAGCCGGGCCTCGCGCTCCTCCTCGTCCTCGGTGCCCCGGCCGACGAGCCGGCGCACCAGCTCGTCCCACGTCGGCGGGGCGAGGAAGACGAACAAGGCCTCCGGCATGGTGTCGCGCACCTGCCGCGCGCCCTGCAGGTCGATCTCGAGCAGGGCCGGGCGGCCGGCCGCGAGCGCCGCCTCCACCGGGCCGCGCGGCGTGCCGTACTTCGCACGGCCGTGCACGACGGCCCACTCGAGCAGCTCGCCGGCGGCGGCCATCCGCTCGAACTCGGCGTCGGTGACGAAGTGGTAGTGGATGCCGTCGGCCTCACCCGGGCGGGGCCGGCGGGTGGTCGCCGAGACGGAGAGCCAGACCTCGGGGTGGTGCCGGCGGACGTGGGCCGCGACGGTCCCCTTGCCGACGGCGGTCGGACCGGCGAGGACGGTGAGGCGGGACGAGCCCGTCACGACCGCCCGAAACGCTCGAGCAGCGCGGCCACCTGGTTCTGGCCCAGGCCACGCACCCGCCGGCTCTCGGAGATGCCGACCTCCTCCATGATGTGGCGGGCCCGCACCCGGCCGACGCCCGGCATGGACTCGAGCAGGGCGGAGACCCGCATCTTGCCGATGACGTCGTTGGACTTGCCCTCGGCGACGACCTCCGCCAGGGAGACGCCGGAGTGCTTGAGGCGGTGCTTGACCTCGGCGCGTTCGCGCCGGGAGGCCGCGGCCTTCTCGAGGGCGGCGGCCCGCTGTTCTGGGGTGAGCGGCGGTAGTGCCACGGGATCGTGCCCTTCGTCGACATGCAGGCGCTGGCTTCTCAACACCCGGCTGTACGCCGTCGACTCTATCGCGACGGCCTCGCCGCGACGAGACGCTCGGGAGGCCCGATCCGGCACGTCCGAGGGGCCCGGCTCAGCCCCCGCGCAGCCCCGCTCAGGTCGCCAGGGCGGCGGCCAGATCCTCAGCTGCACGCCGCGCCGCATCACGCAGGGCACCGGCCTCGGGGCCGGCCCCGAGCACCTCGCGGCTGCTCGTGCCGAGCACCTGGGGCAGGGCGGCACCGAACGTCTCGCGCAGCGCCGTGGGCGTGCCGCCCTGCGCGCCCAGCCCGGGTGCGAGCAGCGGGCCGGCGGCGCCCGCGAGGTCGAGCCCGAGGTCGGTGACCGCGCTGCCCACCGTCGCGCCGACGACCATCCCGACGCTGCCGAGCCGCCCGGAGGCCGCCGCCTCGGCGTTGTCGCGAGCGACGCCCGCCACGACGGATGCCGCGACGCTCGCACCGTCGCGGGTCGCGTGCTGCACCGACGGCCCCTCCGGGTTGGAGGTGAGGGTGAGCACGAAGAGGCCGCGACCGGTCGCCGCCGCCAGGTCGAGCGCTGGACGCAGCGACTCGTAGCCCAGGTAGGGGCTCACCGTGATGGCGTCGGCCCGCAGCGGCGAGCCGTCGGAGAGGTAGGCCCGGGCGTAGCCGGCCATCGTCGTGCCGATGTCACCTCGCTTGACGTCGAGCAGCGACAGGGTACCGGCGTCGCGCAGCCCGGCGAGGGTGCGCTCGAGCACGGCCACGCCCGCCGACCCGAACCGCTCGAAGAACGCCGACTGCGGCTTGACCGCCGCGACCACTCCCCCGAACGCCTCGACGCACCTCATCGCGAAGGTCTCGAGCCCGGTGACCGTGTCGGGCAGGCCCCACTGCTCGAGCAGGGCGGCGTGCGGGTCGATGCCGGGGCAGAACGGCCCCAGGTCGTCCATCGCGGCGCGCAGCCGGTCGCCGTAGGTGGGTGTGGTGCCGGTCATCAGCGAGCCGTCCTGTCGTGGGCGATGCCGACGGCGTCGGCGAAGCGGTGGATGCCGTGCCGCGCGACCTCGGCCTCGAGCTCGTCGACGACGCGCCGCGGGGCGCACGGGTCGTTGAACGTGGCGGTGCCGACCTGCACCGCCGACGCCCCGGCGGCGACCAGCTCGAGGGCATCGCGACCGGTGCGCACTCCCCCGACCCCGATCAGCGGCGCCGTGGGCAGCCGCCCCTCACGCATCGCGGCCGTGACCTGCCACAGCGCCCGCACGGCGACCGGTCGCACGGCCGGGCCGGAGAGCCCGCCGGTGATGCCGGCCAGCTGCGGGCGCAGCAGGTCGGTGTCGATGACCATGCCGAGCAGCGTGTTGATCATCGTGAGCCCGTCGGCGCCGGCCTTGAGGGCGGCGTGCGCGATGGTGACGATGTCGGTGACGTCGGGCGTGAGCTTGGCGAAGATCGGGGTGTGCGCGGGCAGCCGCTCGCGCACCAGCCGCACCACCCGCTCCGACGACAGCGCGTCGCAGGCGAAGACCAGCCCGCGGTTGGCCACGTTCGGGCACGAGATGTTGACCTCGACGCCCACCACTGCGTCGTAGGCCGGGCTGGCAGCCAGTGCCTCGGCGACGTCGCCGAACTCCTCGGCGGTGTTGCCGGCGATCGACACCAGCGCCCGGGCGCCGGTCGCTTTCAGCCAGGCGAGGTCCTTCTCGACGAACGCGTCGATGCCCGGCCCCTGCAGCCCGATCGAGTTGAGCATGCCGGATGCGGTCTCGGCCATCCGCGGCGTCCCCCGGCCCGAGCGGGGCCGGGCCATGACGGTCTTGGTGACGAAGGCTCCCAGCTCGGACACCGGGAAGAACCGGTGCAGCTCCTGCCCGTTTGCCGCGCAGCCGGATGCCGTCATCACCGGGTTGGGCAGCACCATCGGCCCCAGCGTCGTGGTCATGTCGACGCTCATCAGGAACCTCCGGCCCGCGGGGCGCCCAGCGCGTCGTCGGGCACCCGGCCGATGCCGTCGCCGAACGCGTCCCACCGCACCCGGTCGCCGCGGAACACCGGGCCCTCGACGCACGAGCGCACCATCCGGGTGACGCCGTCGTTGCCGGTGACCGGCATGACGCAGGTCATGCAGACTCCCACGCCGCAGGCCATCGACTCCTCGACGGCGACCTGCGCGACCGCGCCGTGTGCGGTGGCGATCTCGGTGACCGAGCGCAGCATCGCCATCGGGCCGCAGCCGTAGACCACCCCCGCCGAGGTGCGGTCGATGACGTCCCCGAGCACGTCGCTCACCCAGCCGCGGCGGCCGGAGGAGCCGTCGTCGGTGGTGACGGTGACGCCGTCGGCAGTGCGGCGGGCCTCGACCACCCCGAACAGCCGATCCTCGGATGCCGCGCCGAGCACCATCTCGACGTGGCACCCGCGCTCGCGCAGCGCCTCCGCCAGCCAGAAGAGCGGGGCCGACCCGTAGCCGCCGCCCACCAGCACGCAGGCCACGGGCTCCGCGGGGAGCGGGAACGGGCGGCCCAGCGGGCCGACCACGTCGACCGGGTCGTGGGCGCGAAGCGCGGTGAGCCACACCGTGCCCGGGCCGTGCGCCGCGACGACGACGTCGACGGTGCCGCCGTAGGTGCCCGAGGGCTTGACCTTGTGGATCGAGAAGCACCGGCGCAACAGGTTGGCCGACGTCGGGCCGCCGACCGCCAGCGCGACGAACTGCCCGGGGCGGGCCGGCTCGGCCACTCCGGGGGCCACCAGGGTGAGGTGGTGGTAGGCACCGACCCGGCGGGTGGCGATCAGCTCGCCGGTGACCTGCACGACCCCGTTCACGTCGAGGCCTCCACCCCGTAGAGGTCGAGGGCGGCCGCGTGGTCCTGCAGCGAGGTGACGTCGAGGTCGCCGAGGATCACCGCCTCGATGGCCTGCACCGCGGCCGCCAGCTGCTGCACCGTGGTGATGATCGGCTTGTCCATCGCGGTCGTGGCCGCCCGGATGGCGTAGCCGTCGGCGCGCGCCGAGGCGCTCGGCCCGCTCGGGCTGTTGACGACCATGTCCACCTCGCCGGCGTTGATCCAGTCGACGATCGAGCGGCCCTCGGCGCCGCGCTCGGCGTGCTTGAGCACCACCTCGGCGTCGATCGAGTTGCGCCGCAGCACGTCCGCGGTGCCGGAGGTCGACACGATCTTGAAGCCGAGGTCGACCAGCCGCTTGACCGGGAAGATGATCGCCCGCTTGTCGCGGTTGGCCACCGACACGAACACCGTTCCCGCAGTGGGCAACCCGCTGATCGCGCCGAGCTGGGCCTTCGCGAAGGCCCGGCCGAAGTCGGTGTCGATGCCCATGACCTCACCGGTCGAGCGCATCTCGGGGCCCAGCAGGCTGTCGACGACGAGGCCCTCGGTGGTGCGGAACCGCTTGAACGGCAGCACCGCCTCCTTGACCGACATGGGTGCGTGCACCGGCATCCGGCCGCCGTCGGTGTGGGCGGGCAGCACGCCCTCGGCGCGCAGCTCGGCGATCGTCGTGCCCAGCATGATGCGGGCCGCCGCGTTGGCCAGGGGCACACCGGTCGCCTTGGCGACGAACGGCACGGTGCGCGAGGCGCGGGGGTTGGCCTCGAGCACGTAGAGGATGTCCTGGGCCAGGGCGAACTGCACGTTCATCAGGCCGCGCACCCCGATGCCCTGCGCGAGCCTGAGGGTCGACTCGCGCACCCGGTCGAGCTCCCCGGCGCCGAGGGTGACCGGGGGCAGCGTGCAGGAGGAGTCGCCGGAGTGGATGCCGGCCTCCTCGATGTGCTCCATGATCCCGCCCAGGTACATCTCGGTGCCGTCGTAGAGCACGTCGACGTCGATCTCGATGGCGTCGTCGAGGAAGCGGTCGACGAGCACCGGGTGGTCGGGGCTGGCGATGGTGGCGCGCTCGACGTAGCCCGACAGCGTGTCGTCGTCGTAGACGATCTCCATGCCGCGCCCGCCGAGCACGTAGGACGGCCGGACCAGCACCGGGTAGCCGATCTCCTTGGCGATCTCGACCGCCTCGGCGGCGCTGTAGGCGGTGCCGTGCTTGGGCGCCGGCAGGTTGGCGTCGTGCAGCACCCGGCCGAACGCGCCGCGGTCCTCGGCGAGGTCGATGGCCTCGGGGCTGGTGCCGACGATCGGCACGCCCTCGGCCTTGAGCGCCTTGGCCAGCCCGAGCGGGGTCTGCCCGCCGAGCTGCACGATCACACCGGCGATGGGGCCGGCCTGGCTCTCGGCGTGCACCACCTCGAGCACGTCCTCGAGGGTGAGCGGCTCGAAGTAGAGGCGGCTGCTCGTGTCGTAGTCGGTGGAGACGGTCTCGGGGTTGCAGTTGACCATCACGGTGTCGTAGCCGGCGTCGCGCAGGGCGAAGCTGGCGTGCACGCACGAGTAGTCGAACTCCACGCCCTGCCCGATGCGGTTCGGGCCGGAGCCGAGGATGAGCACTGCGGGCCGCTCGCGCGGGGCGACCTCGGTCTCCTCGTCGTAGGTGCTGTAGTGGTAGGGCGTCAGCGCCGCGAACTCGGCCGCGCAGGTGTCGACCGTCTTGTAGACCGGGCGCACGCCCAGGGCGTGGCGCACACCGCGAACGACGGCCTCCGGCATCGCGCGCAGCGACGCGAGCTGGGCGTCGCTGAACCCGTGCCGCTTGGCCAGCCGGAGCAGGTCGGGCGTCAGCGCGGGGGCCGCGGCCATGGCATCCGCGACGTCCTCGATCAGGGCCATCTGGTCGAGGAACCACGGGTCGATGCCGGTGGCCGCGTGCACCTCCTCGACCGAGAGACCGCCGCGCAGCGCCTGCTGCACGAGCACGATGCGGCCGTCGGTGGGGCGCCGGGCGACCTCGAGGATGCCGCGCGCCTGCTCGGGAGTGGGCCGCTCGCCGTCCCAGTGGAAGCTGCTGCCCCTCTTCTCCAGTGAGCGCAGCGCCTTCTGCAGCGCCTCGGTGAAGTTGCGCCCGATCGACATGGCCTCGCCGACCGACTTCATCGTGGTGGTGAGGGTGTCGTCGGCGGCGGGGAACTTCTCGAACGCGAACCGCGGCACCTTGACGACGACGTAGTCGAGCGTCGGTTCGAAGGATGCCGGGGTCTCGCGGGTCACGTCGTTGGGCACCTCGTCGAGGGTGTAGCCGATCGCCATCTTGGCGGCGATCTTGGCGATCGGGAATCCCGTCGCCTTGGACGCCAGTGCGGACGACCGGGACACGCGCGGGTTCATCTCGATGACGATGACCCGGCCGTCGGCGGGGTTGACGGCGAACTGGATGTTGCAGCCGCCGGTGTCGACGCCGACCTCGCGGATGACGGCGATGCCGATGTCGCGCAGCCGCTGGTACTCGCGGTCGGTGAGGGTGAGCGCAGGAGCGACGGTGATCGAGTCACCGGTGTGCACGCCCATCGGGTCGAGGTTCTCGATCGAGCAGACGACCACGACGTTGTCGGCGTGGTCGCGCATCACCTCGAGCTCGTACTCCTTCCAGCCCAGGATCGACTCCTCGAGGAGCACCTCGGTGACCGGGGAGTACTGCAGGCCGGCGCCGGCGATGCGGCGCAGCTCGTGCTCGTCGTGCGCGAAGCCCGAGCCCAGCCCGCCCATCGTGAACGAGGGGCGCACGACCACCGGGTAGCCGAGGTCGTCGGCCGCGGCGAGCACCTCGTCCATGGCGTGGCAGATGAACGAGCGGGCCGACTCGGCACCGCAGCGCGCGACGACGCCCTTGAACTTCTCCCGGTCCTCGCCGAGCATGATCGCCTCGACGTTGGCCCCGATCAGCGGGCAGTCGTACTTCTCGAGGATGCCGCGCTCGTGCAGCTCCATCGCGCAGTTGAGCGCCGTCTGGCCGCCCAGGGTGGCCAGCACGGCGTCCGGGCGCTCCTTGGCGATGATCTTCTCGACGATCTCGGGGGTGATCGGCTCGACGTAGGTGGCGTCGGCGAACTCCGGGTCGGTCATGATCGTGGCCGGGTTGGAGTTGACGAGGATGACGCGGATGCCCTCCTCGCGCAGCACCCGGCAGGCCTGGGTGCCGGAGTAGTCGAACTCGCAGGCCTGGCCGATGACGATCGGCCCGGAGCCGATGACCAGCACGCTCCTGATGTCCTCGCGCTTCGGCATTACGCGGGCACCCCCTCGGTCGCCGGCTCGGGCGTTCGAGGGCCGGCCATCAGGTCGACGAAGCGGTCGAAGAGGTAGGCGGCGTCGTGCGGGCCCGCGGCGGCCTCGGGGTGGTACTGCACCGAGAAGGCGACCAGCCGCCCGTCGCGGCGCACCTCCAGTCCCTCGACGACGTCGTCGTTGAGGCAGACGTGGCTCACCGTCGCGGTGCCGAACGGGGTCGCGGTGTCGGCGTCGAGCGGGGCGTCGACGGCGAAGCCGTGGTTGTGCGCGGTGACCTCGACCTTGCCGGTGGTGCGGTCCATGACCGGCTGGTTGATGCCGCGGTGGCCGTACTTGAGCTTGTAGGTGCCGAACCCGAGCGCCTTGCCGAGGATCTGGTTGCCGAAGCAGATGCCGAAGTAGGGGGTGCCGTCGCCGAGCACCTCGCGCAGCAGCTCGGCCTGCACCTGCGCAGTGGCCGGGTCGCCGGGGCCGTTGGAGAAGAAGACCCCGTCGGGCTCGAGCGCGCGCACGTCGGCGATGGCGGCGGTGGCCGGCAGCACGTGCACCTCGATGCCGCGCTGCGCCATCAGCTGCGGCGTCATCGCCTTGAGGCCGAGGTCGACCACCGCGACCGTGAAGCGCTTGTCCCCCACCGCCGGCACGACGTAGGCGGTGGCGGTGGCGACCTGCTCGGCCAGCGACGCGCCGGCCATCGGCGGCGAGTCGATGACCTGGGTGAGCAGGCGTTCGCGGGGTGCGCTCGCGGCATCCCCGCTGAAGATGCCGACCCGCATGGCACCGCGCTCGCGCAGGTGGCGGGTGAGCGCGCGGGTGTCGAGGTCGCAGATGCCGACGACGCCCTGGCCGTCGAGCTCCTCCTCCAGCGAGCGCTGCGAGCGCCAGTTCGACGGGCGCAGGGCCGGGTCGCGCACGACGTAGCCGGCGACCCAGATGCGGGCCGACTCGTCGTCCTCGTCGTTCCAGCCGGTGTTGCCGACGTGGGGCGCGGTCATCACGACCACCTGGCGGTGGTAGCTCGGGTCGGTGAGCGTCTCCTGGTAGCCGGTCATGCCGGTGGAGAAGACGGCCTCGCCGACCGTGGAGCCCCGGTGGCCGTAGGCGCGGCCGGGGAAGGTGCGGCCGTCCTCGAGGATCAGGACTGCGGGCTCGCGGGCGTTCAGCATGCGGTGGGCTCCCCTCCGCGCGCGGTCACGGCGCCGCGCAGGATCGTGGTGTGGACGGCACCCGTGAGGCTCTGGCCGTGCCAGGGGGTGTTCCGGGACAGGGACTGCGAGGTGTCTCGGTCGATGCCCACCGTGGCGGCGGGGTCGACGAGCACCAGGTTGGCCGGGGCACCCGGGGCGACCTGGTGGCCGTGGTCGGCGAGGCCGGCGATGCGGGCCGGGCCGGTGGACATCAACCGGCTGAGGTCGGCCCAGCCGAGCCGGCCGTCGGCGACGAGCAGGTCGTGCACCACCGCGAAGGCGGTCTCCAGCCCGAGCATCCCGAACGCGGCGTCGACGAACGCGTGCTCCTTGTCGTGCCGGGCGTGGGGGGCGTGGTCGGTGGCGATCGCGTCGATGGTGCCGTCGAGCAGCCCCGTGACGAGCGCCTCGCGGTGCTCGCTGGGGCGCAGCGGCGGGTTGACCTTGTAGACCGGGTCGTAGCTCGCGAGCAGGTCGGTGCCCAGCGCCAGGTGGTGTGGGGTCACCTCGGCCGTCATCCGGATGCCGCGCGCCTTCGCCCAGCGCACGACGTCGAGGCCCTCGGCGGTGCTGACGTGCGCGACGTGAACCCGGGAGCCGGTGTGCTGCGCGAGCAGGGCGTCGCGGGCGATGATGCTCGCCTCGGCCACCGGCGGCCAGCCGGGCAGCCCGAGCCGCCCCGAGATCTCGCCCTCGTGGCAGCAGGCCCGGGGGCCGGCGAGGTCGGGGTCCTGGCTGTGCTGGCTCACCACGCCGTCGAAGGCGCGCACGTACTCCAGCGCCCGCCGCATCACCCTGCCGTCGGCGACGCAGTGGCCGTCGTCGGAGAAGACCTTGGTCGCCGCCCGTGAGCGGTGCATCAGGCCGAGCTCGGCGAGCTCGGCCCCCTCGAGGCCCTTGCTGACGGCGCCGACCGGCACGACGTCGACCAGGCCGGCGGCGCGGCCGAGGTCGAGGATGCGCTCGGCCGCCTCCGCGGTGTCGGTGACCGGGTCGGTGTTGGCCATGGCGAGCACGGCGGTGTAGCCACCGACCGCGGCGGCCCGAGAGCCGGAGGCGATCGTCTCGGCGTCCTCGCGGCCCGGCTCGCGCAGGTGGGTGTGCAGGTCGACGAAACCGGGCAGCAGGGTGAGGCCGTCGGCGTCGATGCGCTCGGCATCCGTCGGGGCGTCGATGCTGCCGACCTCGGCCACCGCGCCGTCGCGCAGGAGCACGTCACCCGTGGTGGCGGTGCCGTTCTCGTCGTACCAGGTGGGCCCCGTGAGGATGAGGGTGCTCACGCGGCCACCCCCTCACCGGCGAGGAGGTGGTAGAGCACCGACATCCGCACCGCCACGCCCGCCGACACCTGGTCGAGCACCAGGCTCTGGGCGGCGTCGGCGGCATCCGCGCTGATCTCGAGGCCGCGGTTCATCGGGCCGGGGTGGCAGATGACGGCCTCCGGGTTGGCGTCGGTGAGGGCGCGCAGGCGCTCGCGGGTCAGGCCGAAGCCCACGGTGTACTCGCGGGCGGTCGGGAAGAAGCCGCCACTCATCCGCTCGCGCTGCACCCGGAGCATCATGACGGCATCCGGGCCGGAGGCGAGCACGGCGTCGAGGTCGTCGGTGAGGGTGAGGCCGTCGGCGCCGGCCCACGGGCCGATGCCGCTCGGCATCAGGGTGGGCGGGGCGACCAGGGTGACGTCGGCGCCGAGGGTGCGCAGGGTGATCGCGTTGGAGCGGAAGACCCGGCTGTGGGTGAGGTCGCCGACGATCGCGACCCGGGCGCCGTCGAGGTCGCCGATCCGCTGCTCCATCGTGTAGGCGTCGAGCAGGGCCTGGGTGGGGTGCTCGTGGGTGCCGTCACCGGCGTTGATGACGCTCGCGTCGACCCACTGGCTCACCTGGTGCGCGGCGCCGCTGGCCATGTGCCGCATGACGATGGCGTCGACCGACATGGCGTCGATGGTGCGCACCGTGTCGCGCAGGCTCTCGCCCTTGCTGGCGCTGCTGCCCTTGCCGGTGATGTTGATCGTGTCGGCGCTCATCCACTTGCCGGCGATCTCGACGCTGGACCGGGTGCGGGTGGAGTCCTCGAAGAAGAGGTTGATGACGGTGCGGCCGCGCAGGGTGGGCAGCTTCTTGACGTCGCGGTGCTGCACCTCGTGCATCTCGGTGGCGGTGGCGAGCAGCATCCGCACGTCGTCGCGGGTGAGGTCGGCACTGGAGAGCAGGTGGCGGTTCACCGGGCCTCGCCCCCGGCGATGCGCACGACGTCCTCGCCGCCGTCGAACGCGGCCAGGCGCACCTGCACCTTCTCGCTGTGGCTGGTGGGGAGGTTCTTGCCGACGTGGTCGGCGCGGATCGGCAGCTCTCGGTGGCCGCGGTCGACGAGCACGGCCAGCCGCACCGCGCGGGGGCGGCCGAGGTCGGAGAGCGCGTCGAGCGCGGCGCGGATGGTGCGGCCGCTGTAGAGCACGTCGTCGACGAGCACCACCACCTTGTCGTCGATGCCGCTCGCGGGGATCGCGGTGTGCATGGGGGCGCGGGTGGGCTGCGAGCGCAGGTCGTCGCGGTGCATGGTGATGTCGAGGCTGCCCACGGGCACCTCGGTGCCCTCGACCTCGCGCACCAGGTCCGCCAGGCGGTGGGCCAGCTCGACGCCGCGGCTGGGGATGCCGAGCAGGACGAGGCCGTCGGCACCCTTGTTGTGCTCGAGGATCTCGTGCGCGATGCGGCGCAGGGCCCGGGACACGTCGCTCGCGGAGAGGACGGTGCGGCCGGAGGGGTCGAGCGGGTGCCCCTGGGGCACGGTCATGTCGGCGCGCGTCAAGACGCGGACCTCCTTCCCTGCCTCACGGGACAGGTCGTTAAAGGATGTCGGGGTGGTGCGGCGCCCACTCTACGGGGTCCCTGCACCGGCGCCGGCAGCGCCTCCGCCCTCCGTGCTCAGGCGGCGACACGGGGACCGGTCGTGTCCGGATGGCGAGAAACCCATAACGCGCATCTATGCCTGTCCAAACATGACGTGATGCAATGGGCGGTGTCACCACACCGCACCCGCCGCGAAGGAGGCCTCCGTGCAGACTCCCACCACGACCGACTCCCGTGGCGTGCTGTGTTCGGAGCCCTCCGTGCGTCGGGTCGCCGCCTCCGCCGCCCCACGCGTGCAGCCGATCTTCCCGCCCAAGGATGCCGACGCCGAGGCCCGTCGCCGGTGGTTGGCCACGTCGCCGTGGCCCGAGGTCGTCTTCGCCGCCGCCGTCTGACCCCGCCTCAACCGCCGGCGAGCTCGTGCACCATCGGCCGCGACGTGCGGACCACGGGTGGCCGCGCACCGCCGGTTGCGAGGATCATCGGTGGCGAGGCGCCGCCGGGGCGTCCGCGGACGGAAGGCGAGCGCCATGGCACACACGTACGGCATCAGCGAGGTCGTCGGCACGTCGACCACCTCGATCGACGACGCCATCACCTCGGCCGTCGGGCGGGCGTCGACCACGGTGCGCGGGCTGGACTGGTTCGAGGTCACCGAGATCCGCGGCCACATCGCCGACGGTGCGGTCGCCCACTACCAGGTGGGCCTCAAGCTCGGCTTCCGCCTCGAGGAGTGAGTCGGCACGGTCGTGGGCGCCTCTGCGCCCGGCCCCTACGCCAGGGTCGGCTTGACCTCGGCGAGGCGGGCCAGCAGCCCGTTGACGAAGCGCGGGCTGTCGTCGGTGGACAGCTCGGTCGCCAGGCCCACCCACTCGCTGATCGCGACCGGCTCGGGCACGTCGGTCGACCAGATCACCTCGTAGGCCCCCAGCCGCAGGATCGCCCGGTCGACCGCCGGCATCCGCTGCAGCGTCCAGCCCTGCGAGTAGGTGGCGATCAGCTCGTCGACCTGCCCCCAGTGCTCGACGACGCCCATGACGAGGTCGGCGGTGAACTCCGACAACGGCGCATCGGTCACCGGTGCCGCCAGCCGCTCACGGAGCAGGTCGGCGGCGTTGACCCCGCGCTGCTCGGCCTCGAAGAGGAGGTCGAGCGCACGCTTGCGCGCCTTGGTGCGGGCGGCCACGAGTCAGCTGACCCGGCCGAGGTAGGACCCGTCGCGAGTGTCGACCTTGATCTTGGTGCCCGTCTCGAGGAACAGCGGGACGGCCACCTCGGCGCCGGTCTCGACCGTCGCGGGCTTGGTGCCACCGGTGGAGCGGTCGCCCTGCAGGCCCGGCTCGGTGTAGGTGATCTCGAGGACGACCGACGCCGGCAGCTCGATGAACAGCACGTTGCCCTCGTGGCGGGCCACGACGACGTCCTGGTTCTCGAGAAGGAACTTCGCGGCGTCCCCCACGGTCTCCGGGCGCACCGGGATCTGGTCGTAGGTGTCACCGTCCATGAAGATGAAGTCGGTGCCGTCGTTGTAGAGGTACTGCATGTTGCGCTTGTCGACGTTCGCGGTGTCCACCTTGACCCCGGCGTTGAAGGTCTTGTCGACGACCTTGCCGCTCATGACGTTCTTCAGCTTGGTGCGCACGAACGCCGGGCCCTTGCCGGGCTTGACGTGCTGGAACTCCACGACGGTCCAGAGCTGGCCCTCGATGTTGAGGACGAGGCCGTTCTTCAGGTCGTTGGTCGATGCCACGGGTGGTTCTTCGCTTTCGTCACGACGGTGCGACGCGGCGACCGGAAGCGGGCGCGCGTCACCCCGGCGAGGGGATGGGGATGCCGACGATCCTATCGCGCCCCCGCCGCGCACCCGTCCGCAGCCGGCCCGGGCGCCGGTCGGGCGCCGGTCGGGGTCAGACGCCGACGGTGAGGTTCGCGACGTAGCCGCTGGCGGGGTCGCCCGTCACTGTCGCGAGCTGGTGGATGCCGCCGTCGTCGCCGAACACCATGTCCTGGGCCAGCGACGTGCCCGCCAGGTGGTCCGCACTGCCCGGGTAGGTGGCGACGTCCTGGTAGACCGCGGCGGATGCCGCCTCGGGCAGCGCGATCTGGCTGGTGCGCACGATCTGCCCGGCGGTGGTCGCCTCCGCCACGCTTCGGTAGACCTCGAAGTGGATGTGCGGCCACCGCCCCGGGTAGCAGCCGGGGAAGACAGTGCTGAACGTCGCCGTGCCCGTGCCGTCGGTCGGCTGCACGCCGCGCAGGTAGTTCTCGTTCTCCACCCCGGCCGAGTACATCGAGTAGCGGCCCAGCGAGTCGCAGTGCCACGCGTACACGGCGACCCCCGTCATGGCGCGGTAGCCCGCTCCGGAGTCGAGCACCGTGAGATTGACCGTCAGCGGAACCCCGGCGGCGGTCGTCGTCGAGGTGCCCACCGAGGAGCGCAGGTCGCGGCGCACGATGCCCGTGTCGTCGAGCACGTCCGCACCGTTGCTGCCGTCCCCCGGGAAGGGGCCAGCCGTCTCGGCGGGCACCTGGGTGTCGACGTTCGGCGAGCCGGATGCCGTGCCGCCCTGTGTGGCGCTGCCGGCCGCCGCCGTCGGTGACGTCGACCCGGCCGCAGACGGGCTGCCGTCGGTGCAGCCGGAGAGCGCGGCCAGGCCGGCTCCCCCGAGGAGGCCGAGGGCAGCGCGCCGCGCCACCAGTGTGCGCACGTCGAACTCGAGACCCCGGTCATGGTCGGGGTGCGGGGCCGGTCGCGTCTCGGGCGTCATCGACCCAGCATGCCTGCCGTCGAGGGCAGGCGACACACAGGCGCAGGAACCGTTCGGTCGGCGAGCTGCCTGCACTCGACCCGCCGCGGAGCGCGCGGCTCAGGTCGAGACGGCCTCGAAGGCTTGGCTCAGCCACTCCTCAGCCGGGCCCTCCAGCCGCACCGGCCGCCCGACGCCCTCGAGCACGACGAAGCGCAGCAGGTCGCCGCGTGACTTCTTGTCGCGGCGCATCACCGTGAGCAGGTCCTCCCATCGACCACCCGGGTACGACGTCGGCAGCCCCACCGAGGCCAGCACCGACCGGTGCCGCGCCACGACCTCGGCGCCGAGGTGCCCCGAACGCCTCCCGAGCTCCGCGGCGAAGACCATGCCGATCGCCACCGCCTCGCCGTGCCGGCGCCGGTAGCCCTCGACCTGCTCGACCGCGTGGCCGAACGTGTGCCCGTAGTTGAGGATCTCGCGCAGCCACGACTCGGTGAGGTCCTGTGCGACGACCTCCGCCTTGACCGCGATCGCCCGCTCGACCAGCTCGCGGGTGTGCGGGCCGTCCCACCGGGCGGCCCCCGCCGGGTCGGCCTCGATGAGGTCGAGGATCACGGGGTCGGCGATGAAGCCCGCCTTGGCCACCTCGGCCAGGCCGGCCACGAAGTCGTCGGAGGGCAGCGTCGCCAGCACGTCGAGGTCGCACAGCACGCCGGCGGGCTCGTGGAACGCCCCCACGAGGTTCTTGCCCTCGGCGGTGTTGATGCCGGTCTTGCCCCCGACGGCGGCGTCGACCATCGCCAGCAGCGTCGTCGGGACGTGTACCACCGCCACCCCACGCAGCCAGGTGGCCGCCACGAAGCCGGCGAGGTCGGTGACCGTGCCGCCGCCCACCGCCACCACGGCATCCGAGCGCGTGAAGGCGTGCTGCCCGAGCGTCGCCCAGAGCCCGGCCGCGACCTCGGCGGTCTTGGCCACCTCGTTGTCGGGAACCGCCGCCTCGTGCACGACGAGCCCGGCCACCCGCAGCCGCTCGGCCACCGGGGCAGCCAGAGGAGCCAGCGAGTCCGGGCGCACCACGAGAACCTGCCGCACCGCCGGGCCGAGCAGCCCGACCACCCGGTCGGACACGCCGTGCCCGACCACGACGTCATAGGCGTCACCGACCCGGATGACGGTGGCGTCGCCGGCGCCCGCGCCCCCGCCCTCGCGGTCGCCCTCGCTCATGACTCCGCCAGCAGCGCGGCGACCCCGGCGGCGACCTCGCCCGGCGTGCGCCCGGCGGTGTCGACCCGGAAGGTCGCCACCCGCTCGTAGACGGGGCGGCGCTCGTTCATCAGCCGCACCCACGACGCCCGCGGGTTGACGGCGAGCAACGGCCGGCTCTGGTCGAACCCGACTCGTTTCGAGGCGTCGGCGATCCCCACGTCGAGGAACACCACCGTCTCCCCCACGAGCCGCTGCTCGGTCAGCGGGTCGACCGGCGCTCCGCCACCGAGGGCCAGCACCCCGGCCTCCTCGGCCAGCGCGCGGGCCACCTCCGCCCGCTCCAGCTCGCGGAAGGCCGGCTCGCCGTCCTCGACGAAGATGTCGGAGATCGTGCGTCCGGCGGCGGCCTCGATGGCGGCATCGGTGTCGTGCAGCGGCAGCCCGAGCAGCTCGGCCAGTGCCGCACCCACGGTGCTCTTGCCCGACCCCGGCGGGCCGACCAGCACGACGCGCGGCATCAGTGGTCCCAGGTGCGCATGGATGCCGGGACGGCCGCGAGGTAGGACGCGTGGTTGCGGGCCGTCTCGCTCACCGAGTCGCCGCCGAACTTCTCCAGGCACGCCTCGGCGAGAACCAGCGCGACCATCGCCTCCGCCACGACACCGGCGGCCGGCACGGCACAGACGTCGGAGCGCTGGTGGATGGCACGGGCCGGCTCGTCGGAGGCCACGTCAACCGTCTCGAGCGCCCGCGGCACGGTGGAGATCGGCTTCATCGCCGCGCGCACGCGCAGCAGCCCGCCCACCGACATCCCGCCCTCGGTGCCACCGGCCCGACCGGTGCGGCGACGGATGACGCCGTCGGGGCCACGCTCCATCTCGTCGTGGGCCACCGACCCCCGGCGGGCCGCCGTGCGGAAGCCGTCGCCCACCTCGACGCCCTTGATCGCCTGGATGCCCATCAGCGCCGCCGCGAGCCTCGCGTCGAGCCGGCGGTCCCAGTGCACGTGCGAACCGAGGCCCGGCGGCAGCCCGGTGACGACCACCTCGACGACCCCCCCGAGGGTGTCGCCGTCCTGGTGCGCGGCGTCGACCTCGGCCACCATCGCGGCCGACCCCACCGGGTCGAACGCCCGCACCGGGTCGGCGTCGAGCGCCTCGACGTCGTCGGCCGTCGGCAGGGGCGCGTCGTCGGCCACGGCGGCTGCGCCGATCGCGACCGTGTGCGAGACCAGCCGGATGCCGTAGGCCTGCTGCAGGAAGCGCGCCGCCACCTCTCCCAGGGCGACCCGGGCAGCGGTCTCGCGCGCCGAAGCCCGCTCGAGCACCGGTCGGGCGTCGTCGAAGGCGTACTTCTGCATGCCGACGAGGTCGGCGTGGCCCGGGCGGGGCCGGGTCAGCGGCCGGTTGCGGGCGATCTCCTTCTCGGCGTTGACGTCGTCGGAAGCCGCCAGCGCGCCGGCGTCGACCGGGTCGGGGCTCATCACCGTCTGCCACTTGGGCCACTCCGAGTTGCCCACCCGGATGGCGATGGGCGAGCCGAGCGTGACCCCGTGCCGCACCCCGCCGAGGAACTCCACGTCGTCCTGCTCGAACTTCATCCGGGCACCTCGGCCGTAGCCCAGCCGCCGGCGCGCCAGCGCCCGGGCCAGGTCGGCCGTGGTGACCTCGACCCCGGCGGGCAGGCCGTCGACGGTCGCGACGAGCGCGGGCCCGTGCGACTCCCCGGCGGTCAGCCAACGCAGCATGGGGCGAATCCTTCCACGCGGCCCTCAGCCGCCCAGCAGCCAGGTCAGGATCTGGTCAGCCCAGCCGATGGCCACCCAGGCACCCAGGCACATCGCCGGCCCGTAGGCGATCGAGCTGCGCAGGCCCACCCGGCGCAGGGCCAGCAGCGCCACGGCCGCCAGGCCACCGACCAGGATGCCGGCCAGCAGCCCCACCACGACCGACCCGGCCCCCAGCCAGCCGAGCAGCCCCCCGATGACCGGCGCGAGCCGCACGTCGCCCCCGCCGACTCCCCCGCCCGGCAGCACCGCGAGCAGCAGGTACACGGCCCCCATCGCCACCGCCCCGCCCACCGCCCCGAGCCACCTCCGGTCGAGGGTCGCCACCGAGGCGACCACGAGCAACGCGACCAGCCACGCACCGGTCGGCACGACCAGGCCGACGGGCAGCCGGTGCACGTCGAGGTCGATCCAGGTCAGGCCGATCGTCAGCCAGGCGAAGAGCAGGTAGGCCGGCAGCGCGGCCCAGCCGCCCAGGCCGCCGACCGACCACGCCGCCAGCCCGGCGAGGACGGCCGTTGCGAGCCCGGGCCACCAGTTGCGACCCGGCGCGTGGTCGGCCTCGTCCTCCTCGATGCGGTAGCCACCGGTCGCGAGCGCGCGCCCGGTGAGGTGCCCCACCACTCCCATGACCGCGGCCGCGGCGAGGACCACCCAGACCGGCGTCACTCCTGCCCCAGCGCGGCGCGCCCAGCGGCCGCCATCGCCTCGAGCGGGGCGTCGTGACCGGTGAACAGCCGGAACTGCTCCCCCGCCTGGTGCACCAGCATGTCGAGCCCGCTGACCACCCTCATGCCGGCTGCCCCGGCGGCGCTCGCGAGCGGCGTCGGCCAGCCGGCGTAGACGACGTCGAGCAGGATGCCCGTGTGCGCCGCCGGGACGGTGGCGGCGGCCACCTCACCCGCCGACCCCGGAAGGGTCGAGACGACCACGTCGTCGCGCGTCGTGACCCACGGGCCCAGGCCCGCCACCGAGCCGTTGCGGATGCCGGCGCCAAGGTCGAGGGCCCACGCCAGCAGGTCGGCCGCCCGGCCGGTGTCGCGCGCCCGCACGGTGAGCGTGGTGACGCCCAGCTCGGCCAGGGCCAGCACCGCGGAGCGGGCCGTGGCCCCGGCGCCGAGCACCAGGGCGCGTCGGGGTGCGTCGTGCAGGTGCGGGGCGAGCGCCCGCACGACCCCGACGACGTCGGTGTTCGTGGCGTCCCACCCGCCGTCGGCCCGGCGCACCAGGGTGTTGGCGGCACCTGCCCGGCGCGCCACGGCATCCGTGCTGGTCGCGACGTCGGTGGCGACCTCCTTCAGCGGCATGGTCAGCGACAGCCCGCGCCAGTCCGCGCCGAGGCCGCCGACGAAGCGCGCCAACTCGTCGGCCCGGACCTCGTGGGCGTCGTACTCCCACCCCGACAGCCCGGCGGCCAGGTAGCCGGCGCGGTGCAGCGCGGGTGAGAGGGAGTGCGTGATGGGCGAGCCGAGGACGGCCGCCCTCACTGACCACAGTCCTTCGGCTTGGCCTTGCAGTACGCGTTCAGCTGGGCGACGTTCGCGTTGTGCTCGGCCAGCGTCGTGCCGTACTTCGTCTCACCGGTGATCGGGTTGACCGCGACGAAGAAGAACCACGGGCCGTCGGCCGGCTTGGCGGCCGCCTCGATGGAGGCCGCACCGGGGTTGCTGATCGGGCCGGGTGGCAGGCCGGGGTGGATGCGGGTGTTGTAGGGGTTGCCCGCGTCGTTGAGCTCGGCCTTGGTCGGGAACAGGGACCGGCGCTTCGCGCCGTACGACACCGCGGCATCGGACTGGATCAGCCCGTAGGCCGGAGGGCCGGCGGTCCCGATGCGGTTGAGGAAGACCCGCGCGATCTTGGGCCGGTCGACGTCGAGCTTGGCCTCGGCCTCGACGAGCGAGGCGAGGGTGAGCACCCTCTGCCGGTCCTTGGGCTCCACGCCGGCGTCGTCGAGCTCCTTGACCGTCTGGGCCACCATCGCCTTGAGCTGCTCGGTGGCCGTGGCCTTCTCGGGGAACTCGTAGCTCGACGGCGACAGCCAGCCCTCGATCCTGCCCTTGGCCTCCGGGGGCAGGCCGATCGCCTCGGCGTCCTTGGCGGCCTTGACGTACTCCTTGACCGGGATGCCGGTCTGCTTCGACAGCAGCGCGAAGGTCTCGCTCGCCCACAGGCCCTCGCGCACCGTGGTGCGGTTGATGTCGCGGTTTCCGGGCTCGGCGAGGGTGTCGAAGGCCTGCTGGGCCGGCATCCCCTTCTGGAGCACGTAGGTGCCGGGCTGGATGGCCGCGGCTCGCTTGGGGTCGCTCGTGGCGACCTCGAGGTAGGCGCTGCGGGACTTGACGACGCCCGCGTCGCGCAGCGTGGTGGCGATGTCCTCACCGGTCTGGCCCGGCTCGACGACCACGTCGACATCGCCCTGCCCGGGGCCGGCGAAGTCGGCCACCTCGGCCTTGGTGAACAGGCCGGTCACCATCGGTGAGAGCACGCTGTAGGCCGCGTAGGCGGCGCCCGCGACGAGCACGACCGCCAGCAGGAGCACGAACCAGCGGCGGCCGCCCTTGTGGGGCTTGCGGTGCCGGTGGATGTCGCGGCGACGGCGGTGCGGCGAGGGCGGCGGTTCCCCGAAGAGCGTCTCGGTCACGTCGTGCTGCTGGGTCACGGCCTCGTGTCCTTCGTCCGCGGCTTGCGCCGTCCTCGTCCGACCTGCTCCCCGGGAGGGGCGCCGGTGCTGCGCTCCGTGTCGAGGGCTGTCTGCAGGATGAGCACGGCGGCAGCCTGGTCGACCACGGCGCGCTGCCGCCTGCCGGCGACCCCGCTCTCACGGAGCGTGCGGTGCGCATCGACACTGGTGAGTCGCTCGTCGACGAGACGGACCCAGACCGGCGCGATGCGCGCCGCCACCACGGCAGCATACTGGCGAGCCCGGGCCGCGGCGGGGCCTTCGTCCCCGGAGAGGGATCGGGGGAGCCCGACGACGACACCGACCGCGGCATGCTCCACCACCAGCTCGGCGATCGCCTCGACGTCCGAGTCGCCGGGCGCCGGGTCGCCCTGCGCAGTGCGGGGCACCGTCGCCACCGGCGTCGCGAGGACGCCGTCGGGGTCGCTCACGGCGACCCCGACGCGCACCGAGCCGACGTCGACACCGAGGCGGGCACCGCGCTCGCGGGGGTCGGGCATCAGCCGGCGAGCTCCCCGACGCGCCACTCGACGGCTGCCAGCGCCTCGCCCACCTTCGACGCGTCCTGGCCGCCGCCCTGGGCGATGTCGTCCTTGCCGCCACCGCCGCCGCCCAGGGCCGTGGCCGCCACGCGCACCAGCTCACCAGCCCGGATGCCGCGTGCGCGCGCCGGCTCGTTGGTGGCCACCACGACCACCGGCCGGCCCTTGGCCGCACCGGTGATGGCGACCACGCTGGGCCGCTCGGTGCCCAGCCGGCCGCGCAGGTCGAGCACCATGGTGCGCACGTCGTCGGCACCGGCCTCGCCGGCGTCGTGCCCGAGGTAGGTGACGCCGTTGACGTCTCGGGCCTGCTGGGTGAGGTTGCCGGCCGCCGCCTGCACCTGCTCGCGTCGGGCGCGCTCGAGCTCGCGCTCGGCATCCCTGAGCCGGGCGACCATCGCGCCGACCCGCTCGGCGAGCTCGTCGGGGCGGGCACCGACCAGCCCGGTGAGCTCGGCCACGATCGCCCGCTCCCTGGCCAGGTAGCGCAGCGCCTCCATGCCGACGAAGGCCTCGACCCGCCGCACGCCGGAGCCGACCGACGACTCACCGGTCACGGTCAGGGCCCCGATCTGGCTGGAGTGCTGCACGTGGGTGCCACCGCAGAGCTCCCGGCTCCACGGGCCGCCGATCTCGACGACCCGCACGTCCTCGCCGTAGGTCTCGCCGAACAGCGCGAGCGCGCCGATCTCGCGGGCCTGCGGCAGCGGCATGTAGGTGGCCGACACCGGCAGGTCCTTGCGCACGGCGAGGTTGGCCACCTCCTCGATCTCGCTGCGGGTGGCCGGCGACAGCGCCGACCCCCACGCGAAGTCGAGGCGCAGGTAGCCGGGCTTGTTGTACGACCCGGACTGCAGGGCCGAGGGGCCGAGCACCTGGCGCAGGGCCGCGTGCACGACGTGGGTGCCGGAGTGCGCCTGGCAGGCCGAGATGCGCCACTCGGGGTCGACCTCGGCGAGCACCGGCGCCCCGGTGCGCAGCGGCCCGGCGAGCACCTCGACGGTGTGCGCGACGAGCCCCTTGACCGGGCGCTGCACGTCGACGACCTTCAGGTGCACGCCGTCGGCCGTGATGACGCCCTCGTCGGCGATCTGCCCACCGGACTCGGCGTAGAAGGGCGTGCGGTCGAGCACGACCTGGCCACGCTGGCCCGGCTCGATCTCGGCGACGGTCTCGCCGTCGACGACCAGCCCGACGACCTTCGCCTCGCTGGTGAGCTCGGAGTAGGCGCGGAAGTCGGTCTCGCCGAGCGCGCGCAGGTCGCGCCACACCTCGGTGTGCGCGTGGCCGCTCTTCTTCGACCTGGCGTCGGCCTTGGCCCGCTGGCGCTGCTCCGTCATCAGGCGGGTGAAGCCCTCCCGGTCGACCTGCAGCCCCTGCTCCTGCGCCATCTCCAGGGTGAGGTCGATCGGGAAGCCGTAGGTGTCGTGCAGCTGGAAGGCCTGGTCGCCCGCGAGCGTGCCGCCGCCGGACGCCTTGGTGCGCGCCACGGCGGTGTCGAGGATGGTCGTGCCCGCCGCGAGGGTGCGCCGGAACGCCTCCTCCTCCGCGTACGCGATCTGGCTGATCCGGCCGAAGCCGCCCTCCAGCTCGGGGTAGGACTGCTTCATCCGCTCCAGCGACACCGGCATCAGCTCGGGCAGGCACGGGTCCTCGTAGCCGAGCAGGCGCATCGAGCGCACCGCGCGGCGCAGCATCCGGCGCAGCACGTAGCCACGGCCCTCGTTGCCGGGGGTGACGCCGTCGCCGATGAGCATCAGGGAAGAGCGCACGTGGTCGGCGACGACGCGCAGCCGCACGTCGTCGGGGTGCGACTCGCTGACCATGTGGCCGGAGTTGACCCCGTAGCGCTTGCCGGTGAGCTCGGCCGCCCGCTCGAGCACGGGGTAGACCTCGTCGATCTCGTAGAGGTTGTCGACGCCCTGCAGCAGCGTCGCCATCCGCTCCAGGCCCAAGCCGGTGTCGATGTTGCGCTTGGGCAGCGGGCCGGAGATGTCGAAGTCGTCCTTGGCCCGCACGGCCGAGAGCTCCTCCTGCATGAACACCAGGTTCCAGAACTCGAGGTAGCGGTCCTCGTCGACGGCCGGGCCGCCCTCGCGGCCGTACTCCGGCCCGCGGTCGAGGTAGATCTCGCTGCACGGGCCGCCGGGGCCGGGCACGCCCATGTGCCAGTAGTTGTCCAGCTTGCCGCGGCGGGTGATCCGCGCCTCGGGCACGCCGATGCCGTCGCGCCAGATGGCGAACGCCTCGTCGTCGTCCTCGTAGACGGTGGGCCAGATCAGGTCGGCCTCGAGCCCGTAACCGCCCTCGGCCTGCGAGGTGGTGATCAGCTGCCAGGCGAGGGTGATGGCCCCCTCCTTGAAGTAGTCACCGAAGGCGAAGTTGCCGTTCATCTGGAAGAAGGTGCCGTGCCGCGAGGTCTTGCCGACCTCCTCGATGTCACCGGTGCGCACGCACTTCTGCACACTGGTGGCCCGGGTCCACTGCGGGGTCTCCTGGCCCAGGAAGTAGGGCTTGAACGGCACCATGCCGGCGTTGACGAACAGCAGGTTCGGGTCGTCGTGGATCAGCGGCGCGGAGGGCACGACGGTGTGGCCGTTCTTCTCGAAGAACGCCAGCCAGCGACGGCGGATCTCAGCGGTTTCCATGCGGAATCAGTCCTCGGGTCTTTCGTCTGCCACCGGGCACGGGCACGCGACATCGTATGCCGGTCCGTTCCGGGGTCGGTCGGGGTCAGGCGTGGGGGGGTCGAGTCGGAGGGGGCGCCTTCGCCCCTACGGAGCTCGCTCGCCGGTGGGGTCGAGCAGCAGTGCCCGGGCCTCCTCGGGCGTCAGCGAGCGCCCCGGGTCGTCCGCGCCCAGCGCGGATGCCGGGTTCGCGGCGGCGCGCTCACGGCTGCGGTCCCAGCCGGCATCCACGTCGAGGTCGGGGGTCTGCGCCCACGCGGCGTGCCGCGGGGCGCGGGTGGTCGCGTCGGTCTCGACGGCCACCTCGACGGCCTCGCGCAGCTCGGCCTCGCGGCGCGCGGAGGCCTCCCGGTAGGTCGTCACGAAGCGCTGGGTGACCGGCAGCTTCCACAGGCCGTAGCCCACCCCGACGACCACGGCGGCCAGCAGCACGGTGCGGCCCCTCACGACGCGTCCTTGTGGCCGAGCCCACGCACCGCGGTGCGCACCCCGTAGCTGAACGCCGCCACCTTGATCAGCGGCGTTCCGATCGTCGCCGCGGTGAGGGAGGTGAGGGCCGAGGCGTTGGTCGTCATCGTGGTCACCGAGCTGGTGATCGAGTCGACCCGGGTCAGCTGGTCGTTGGTGAGGCTGACGGTGTCGGTGAGGCCCTTGAGGGTGGGCTGCACGTTGTCGCTCGTCGTGCGCAGGCTCACCGCGGTCTCGTCGAGGATCTGGCCGGCCTTGCCCAGCAGCCCACCGAGCCGCACCACGAGGTACAGGAACGCGAGCGCGGCGATGAGCGCAGCGATCCCTCCGAGCGTCACCGTCATGCGGGCGAGCCTAGCGTCCGGGCGGCGACCGATCGCGCGGGTTACCGGGTCAGCCGCGGCCCAGGCGCCCCTTGAGCCAGGTCCAGCGCTCCTGCAGCCGCGCCTCGAAGCCGCGGTCGGTGGGGCGGTAGTAGTCGGTGCTGCCGGCGAGGTCGTCGGGCAGGTACTGCTGCGCCGCAACGGCATCCGGCTCGTCGTGGGCGTACACGTAGCCCTTGCCGTGGCCGAGGCGGGCGGCGCCCGCGTAGCCGCTGCCGCGCAGGTGGGCCGGCACCGGGCCGCCCTTGCCCGCCCGCACGTCGGCGATCGCCTCGTTGATGCCGGTGTAGGCGGCGTTCGACTTCGGTGCCAGGGCGTTGTGCACGACGGCCTGGGCCAGGATGATCCGCGCCTCCGGCATCCCGATCTGGGCGACGGCGTGCATGGCCGCCACAGCGGTCTGCAGCGCGGTGGGGTCGGCCAGGCCGACGTCCTCGGAGGCGGCGATCACCACCCGGCGGGCGATGAAGCGGGGGTCCTCACCCGCCTCGAGCATCCGCGCGAGGTAGTGCAGGGCGGCGTCGACGTCGGAGCCGCGCATCGACTTGATCAGCGCGGAGGCGACGTCGTAGTGCTGGTCGCCCGTGCGGTCGTAGCGCACGGCGGCCTGGGCCACGGCCTGCTCGCTCTGCGCGAGGGTGATCGGCACGGCATCCGGCCGCTCGGCGCCCGGGGCGACGGCGTCGTCGGCCACGCCGGCCGCGGCCTCGAGGAAGGTGAGGGCCCGTCGGGCGTCGCCACCGGCGAGGCGCACGAGGTGGTCGCGGGCGTCGCCGTCGAGCGCGTACTCCCCGTCGAGGCCGCGCGGGTCGGTGACGGCTGAGGTGATCACGTCGGCGACGTCGTCGTCCGTGAGGGGCTGGAGGGTGATCAGCATCGAGCGGCTGAGCAGCGGTGCGATGACCGAGAACGAGGGGTTCTCGGTGGTGGCTGCGACGAGCACCACCTGGCGGTTCTCGACGCCGGGCAGCAGGGCGTCCTGCTGCGCCTTGGTGAACCGGTGGATCTCGTCGAGGAAGAGCACCGTCTGCCGGCCGTACATGTCGCGGGCCCGGTTGGCGTGCTCCATCACCGCGCGCACGTCCTTGACCCCGGCCGTCACCGCCGACAGCTCCACGAACTCGCGGCCGGCGGCGGTGGCGACCAGGTGGGCGAGGGTGGTCTTGCCGGTGCCGGGTGGGCCCCAGAGGATCGCCGAGATCGGTCCGGCCGCTCCCCCGCTGCCCTCGATCAGCCGGCGCAGCGGGCTGCCGGGGCGCAGCACGTCGCCCTGGCCGCGCACCTCGTCGATGCCGCGCGGGCGCATCCGCACCGCGAGCGGGGGCAGCGACGCGCCGCCGCTGCCCACGCCGTCACCCGCCGACGCGGCCGCGCCGAACAGGTCGGTGTCGTCGAGGCTCACGCTGGCGAGGCTATCCCGCGGGAACGACTCTCCGGATGCCGCGCCGTGGTCGGGCTGCGAGGCGTACCGGCCAACAGGCAGTCGACGGGATCAGCGCTCGCGTCGAGCACGCTCGCCCCCTGGCCCGGGCACCACTGCCTGTTGGCGGATCCGCTCAGCGACAGGCGGGATGCCGGCCGCGAACGTGGTGGTCCTCGCCGTCCGGGCAACGGTCCTCACCCACGCTTGCGAGGCGCGTCGGGTGTGAGCCGGCTCAGAAGTAGCCCTTCTCCCCGTCGATCAGCTCGCGGACCAGGTCGAGGTGGCCGGCATGCCGGGCGGTCTCCTCCAGCATGTGCAGCAGGATCCAGCGCAGCGATGCCGTGCCGACCGCGTGCAGGGCGGTGCTGCCGTTTGTGTCGAGGGACCGGGCGGCGATGGCGGCGTCGGACCGGGCGCACTCGTCGTCGTACTCCTGCAGCAGCGTCGCCAGCGCGATGCCCTCGACCAGGAACTCGGAGTCCTCGACGTCGTCGGCCAGCGGGCCGTAGCCGCGGCCGAGACCGGGCAGCCCGAGCAGCACCTCACGGAACCACAGCTCCTCGCACCAGCGCAGGTGCGACACGATGCCGGCCACGGTCATCAGGGGCGAGGTCGGCACCATCACCCGGTGCGCGTCCTCGTCGGACAGCCCCTCGCACTTCAGCCGCACGATCCCCCGCTGGAGGTCGAACCACCCGAGCAGCTGGGTGCGCTCGTCGGCGGTGCGGTCGGGGCGGACTCTGGTGGCGCTCATCGCCCCACCGTCGCACACGACGGACCCTCCGCCACGGCACCGAACCCTCTGGCACGCTGGCCCCATGAGCGAGCCCGACCCCCGGCACCGCGCGCTCCTGCGCCGCTGGGGGGCGGTGGTCGCCCGCCGGGCCGGCGCGGTCGTCGTCGTGTGGGCGGTGCTGGTGATCGCGGGCTTCGGCGTCGCGCTGGGGGCGTTCGGCACGCCGAGCCTGTTCGACCGGCTCGACAGCGGGGAGATCGTCGTCGACGGCGAGAACCAGGCCGGCCGCGACCTGCTCGCCACGGGCGGCGGCAGCGGCTTCAGCACCTACACCCAGACCCTCACCGGGGTCGACCTCGCCGACCCGGCGGTGGCCACGGCCGCGGGCACCGCGGTCAAGGACCTCACCGCGATCGAGCACGTCGAGTCGGCCGTCAACCCCTTCGTCGTGCCCGAGGGCCCGACCAGCCCGTCGGCCCTGCGCTTCACGCTCGACGGCGACCCGGCATCCGGCGGTTTGGCGACCGTGGTCACCTTCGAGGCGGACGACACCGCGGAGCAGGAGGCGACCGCCACCGAGCAGGTCGACGTGGTCCTCGACCGGCTGGCCGAGCAGACGGGCGCGACCGGCGACCAGCGGGGCGGCCTGCGCAGCCTGGTCGACCGGATCATCGCGCAGGTCAAGACCGACGGCCAGCGAGGCGAGGGCATCGCCCTGCCGGTGAGCTTCGCCGTGATGGTCGTCGTGTTCGGCGGCTTCATCGCCGCGGGCTTCCCGGTGCTCGGCGCCGTCGCGTCGATCGCCGGCGCGCTCGTCTCGCTGCTCGGCTTCTCCTACCTCCTCGACCTCGACGCGACCGCCGTCAACGTCGTCACCGTGCTGGCGCTGGGGCTGTGCATCGACTACGGCCTGCTCATGGTGTCGCGCTTCCGGGAGGAGCTGCGCGCCATGCTGCGCGGCGCACCGGTCTCCGACCTCACCCGGACGCAGGTGGTCGAGGCGACCGCCACCACGATGCACCGGGCCGGTCGTACCGTCGTGTTCTCGGCGCTCACCGTCGCCATCTCGCTGGCCGGCCTGATGGTGCTCGAGATCCCGTTCATCCGGGCGATCAGTGCGGCCGGCGTCTCGGTGGTGCTCGTCGCGCTGGCCGTCGCGCTCACGCTCATCCCCGCCCTGTGCGCCCTCGGGGCGCGCCGGCTGCTGCGCCGCGGAACCGAGAGTGCCGCCGACACGGGCGTCTTCTCCCGGCTCGCCGAGCGGGTGCACCGGATGCCGTGGGTCGTCATCACGGTGGTCGCCGGGCTGCTACTCGTGCTCGCGGCGCCCGCGGTGCGGATGGAGCTGACCTCCTCCGGCCCCGAGCTGCTGCCCAAGGGCACCCCCGAGCGCACCTTCTACGAGGACTTCCGCGACGGCTACCCCCTGCTCGCCGGCGCCGAGGTGCTGCTCGTCACCACGGCCCCGGCCGACGAGGTGGAGGCCTGGGCCAGGACAGCTGCCGACCGCCCCGGGGTGCAGTCGGTCGACCCGGTCAACCGCCTCGACAACGGCGTGGGCACCGTCGGTTTCCAGACCGGCGACAACGGCACCGGCACGGCCTCGCGGGCCCTGGTCGACTCGCTGCGTACCGACCGGGCGCCGTTCGACGCCAAGGTCGTGGGCCAGGCGTCCGGCATCGTCGACTTCCGGGCGACCGTGGCGGAGCGGGCGCTCTGGGCGATCGCCCTGGTCGTGCTGGCCACCCTGGTGCTGCTGTTCCTGATGACCGGCTCGGTCGTCATCCCCGTCAAGGCCCTGGTGATGAACGTGCTCTCGCTGGGGGCGGCGCTCGGCGTCACGGTGTGGATCTTCGAGGACGGCCACCTCGAGGACCTGCTGGGCTTCACCTCGGCGGGTGCCCTGGAGAACACCATCCCGCTGCTCGTGCTCGCGTTCGGCTTCGGCCTGTCGATGGACTACGAGGTGTTCCTGCTGTCGCGCATCGTCGAGCTGCACGAGCAGGGCCACGACACCCGTGAGGCCGTGACGCTGGGCCTGCAGCGGTCGGGGCGGATCATCACCTCGGCGGCCCTGCTCATGGTCATCGTCTTCGCCGGGTTCGCGGCGGGCGACCTGCTCGTCATGAAGGAGATGGGCACGGCACTGGTGCTCGCGATCATCATCGACGCCACCCTGGTGCGGATGCTGCTCGTGCCCGCCACGATGTCCGTGCTCGGCTCGGCGAACTGGTGGGCGCCGGCCCCGCTGCGCCGGCTGCACGAGCGATGGGGCATCACCGAATGAGCACAGTTCGCCTGCTGCACAACGCCGCTGAGCTGGTCGACGCCACCGGCGGCCACCCGGTCACCGTCCTCGACGTCGGGGTCGGGTTCGTCGGCCCCGCGTATGCCGTGGGCTCACCGGCCGACGGAGCGGTCGCCTTCCACCGTCGCTCCGACCACGGGGTGCCGGGTTCCGCGGCGCTCGGCACGGCATCCGGGCTGGCGACCCTGCTCGACGACCCGGAGGTGCGCGCCTGGGTCACCGGCGGTGGCAACCGGCACCTCAGCGTGCCACGCGGCCTGATGCCGGTGGTCGCGCAGCGGCTCGACCTCGGCAGCCGTGGGGGCGAGTGGGACTGGATGTGGACTCGCACGGCTCCCCCGGAGCTGCCCGGCGAGGACCGGGTCGAGGTGCTCGACGCGTCGAGCCGCGACGAGGCCGAGGCGTTCCTCGCCGAGCACAGCCCGCGCACCCACGGTCAGCCCTTCGCCCGGCCCGGCCAGCGCTGGGTCGCGGTGCGCGACAGCGCAACCGGAGCGCTCGTCGCCACCGGCAGCAGCGAGCCGAGTGCGGCGGGCACCCCCACGCTGGCCGGCATCGCGACCGCGACCGCCCGGCGCGGCGAGGGCTGGGGGGCGGTCGTCACCGCGCACCTCACCCGGCTGGCCGTGGCCGAGGCAGGCGCCTGTGCACTCGGGATGTTCGCCGACAACGACGTCGCCCGGCGGCTCTACCACCGGCTGGGGTACACCACCGGGATGGAGTGGACCTCGCGCTGGTTCGGCACCTGACCAGTGCCTAGGGTGAGAGCACCTGCACTCGAGCGAAAGGCCGACGATGTCCACGATCAGCAACGGTCCGGTGAACCTCCACGTGGAGGACAGCGGCGGCGACGGCCGCCCCGTCGTCCTCGTCCACGGTTGGCCGCTCAGCGGCGCGTCCTGGTCGGGCCAGCTGCCCGCCCTCACCGAGGCCGGCTACCGCGTCGTCACCTACGACCGCCGCGGTTTCGGCCAGAGCGACAAGCCGGGCGAGGCCTCGACCTACGACTACGACACCCTGACCGGCGATCTGGCGGCCGTGGTCGACGGTCTCGACCTGCGCGACGTCACCCTCGTGGGCTTCTCGATGGGCGGGGGCGAGGTGGCCCGCTACCTCGGCAGGCACGGCGCCGACCGCATCCACAGCGCGGTGTTCGCGGCCGCCATCCCGCCCTGCCTGGCGCTCGACGCCGACCACCCCGACGGCGCCCTCGACGACGACACGGTCGCCGGCTTCCAGAGCGCCCTCGAGGCCGACCCGCGCGGCTTCCTCGACGGCTTCACCCGCAACTTCTTCAGCGCCGGCAGCGAGATGAAGGTCAGCGAGGACCAGCAGCAGGAGGCGCTCGGCCTCGCGCTGCAGGCCGACGTGCACGCCGCCCGCGAGTGCATCCGCTCGTGGACCACCGACTTCACCGACGACCTGGCCAAGATCACCGTGCCGACCCTCGTCATCCACGGCGACTCCGACGGCATCGTGCCCTTCGAGAAGTCCGGTGAGCGCACCGCGGCGCAGGTGGCCGGCAGCGAGCTGCACGTCGTCGGGGGCGGGCCGCACGGCATCAACACCTCGCACACCGAGGAGTTCAACCGCGAGCTGCTGGCGTTCCTCGAGCGCTGACGGCATCCCAACTTTTTCGCCCGGTGCGGGAAACCTTGCCTTCGCACCCCAACTGTTCTGGTGCGGAGGTCAAGCTTCCTGCACCGGGCGGGAAAGTTGTCGCTCCGGGCGAGGTCAGCTCTGGTTCGGGTTGATCTCAGGCGATCCCTGCTCCGGGGGCGCGGATGCCGGGGGGCGGCTGTCGATGCCGGCCTCCTTGCGCTGCTGCGCGGTGATCGGCGCGGGGGCGTCGGTGAGCGGGTCGTAGCCGCCGCCGGACTTCGGGAACGCGATGACGTCGCGGATCGACTCGAAGCCGCCGAGCAGCATGACGATGCGGTCCCAACCGAAGGCGATGCCGCCGTGGGGCGGGGCGCCGAACGCGAAGGCGTCGAGCAGGAAGCCGAACTTCTCCTGGGCGTCCTGCGCGGACAGGCCCATCACCTTGAAGACCCGCTCCTGCACGTCGCGGCGGTGGATACGGATGGACCCGCCACCGATCTCGTTGCCGTTGCAGACCATGTCGTAGGCGTACGCGAGCGCCGGCCCGGGGTCGCTGTCGAAGGTGTCGAGGAACTCGGCCTTGGGCGAGGTGAACGCGTGGTGCACGGCGGTCCAGGCGCCGGCGCCGACCGCCACGTCACCGGCGGCCACCGCGTCGGCGGCCGGCTCGAACAGCGGCGCGTCGATGACCCACAGGAAGCTCCACGCCGACTCGTCGATGAGCTCGCAGCGTCGGCCGATCTCGAGCCGGGCGGCGCCGAGCAGGCTGCGCGAGGCCTTGGGGGCACCGGCCGCGAAGAAGACGCAGTCGCCTGGCTGCGCCCCCACGTGCTCGGCCAGGCCGGCGAGCTCGCTCTCGGACAGGTTCTTGGCCACCGGCCCGGTGAGGGTGCCGTCGGGCTGCACCAGCACGTAGGCCAGGCCACGGGCACCGCGCTGCTTGGCCCACTCCTGCCAGGCGTCGAGCTGCTTGCGGGGCTGGCCCGCGCCACCGGGCATGACGACCGCACCGACGTAGTCGCTCTGGAAGACCCGGAACGGGGTGTCGGCGAAGTAGGCCGTGCACTCGACGAGCTCGACGCCGAAGCGCAGGTCGGGCTTGTCGGTGCCGTAGCGCTTCATCGCCTCGGCGTAGGTCATCTGGGGGAACGGGGTACGCAGCTCCACCCCGATGAGCTCCCAGATCTCGCGCACGATCGCCTCGCCCAGCTCGAGCACGTCGGCCTGCTCGACGAAGCTCATCTCGATGTCGAGCTGGGTGAACTCGGGCTGCCGGTCGGCGCGGAAGTCCTCGTCGCGGTAGCAGCGGGCGATCTGGTAGTAGCGCTCCATGCCGGCCACCATGAGCAGCTGCTTGAACAGCTGCGGGCTCTGCGGCAGGGCGTACCAGGAGCCGGGCGCCAGGCGCGCCGGCACCAGGAAGTCGCGGGCGCCCTCAGGGGTCGACCGGGTCAGCGTGGGTGTCTCGATCTCGACGAAGTCGCGGGCCTCGAGCACGCGCCGGGCCGCGGCAGACACCTTGGAGCGCAACCGGATGGCGTGCCCCGCCGAGTGCACGCCCGGGCGGCGCAGGTCGAGGTAGCGGTGCTTGAGGCGCGCCTCCTCGCCGACCGTGACCCGCTCGTCGACCTGGAACGGCAGCGCCGCCGAGGCGTTGAGCACCTCGATCCGGCCGGCCACGACCTCGACCTCGCCGGTGGGCAGGTCGGGGTTGACGTTGCGCTCGTCGCGAGCGGTGACCTCACCGACCACCTTGACGACGTACTCGCTGCGCAGGTCGTGGGCGGCGCCGCTGAGCACCTCGTCGCGGGCCACCACCTGCACGATGCCGCTGGCGTCGCGCAGGTCGATGAAGGCCACGCCCCCGTGATCACGCCGCTTCGCCACCCACCCGGTGAGGGTGACGGTCTGGCCGGTGTGGGCGGCACGCAGGGTGCCGGCCTCGTGGGTGCGGAGCACAGGGGGTCCTTCGGGTCGGGAGACTTCGTTCGGATGCCGGGCACGCGCCGCTCGCTGTCGGCCGCCGGTCCCCGGGCCGGGCCAGTCTACGGAGGTCGGCGGCCCTGCTCCGAACAGGTTCTGGCACGCTCACCGCGAGGGCAGGAGGCACAGCTCGTTGCCCGAGGGGTCGGTGACCACGCGCCACGGCAGGTCGCCCCAGTCCGGATGGAGCTCGCGTCCACCCAGCTCGAGAACGCGGGCCACGACGGCGTCCGGGTCGTCGCCCGGGTCGAGGCGGATGTCGAGGTGCAGGCGGTTCTTGACGCCCGCGCGCTTGGGCGCCGGCTGCGGGCAGAGCTCGAGCAGCACGCCACGGCCCGACGGGTGCCGCAGCGCCGCCGGCATCGCCGAGGGCACCGGCTCCCAGCCGGACAGCTCGGCCCAGAAGACGGCGTCTCGCGCCGGGTCGGCACTGTCGAGCGGCAGCGCGGCGATCGGCCCGGAGGTGGCGTACTCCGGGCGGTCCTCCATGACGCAGAACGGGTTGCCCTCCGGGTCGGCGAGCACCACCCACGGCACGTCCCCCTGGCCGATGTCGAGGCGGTAGGCCCCCAGGTCGAGCGCCCGCTGCACGACCTCGGCCTGGCGCGGACCGCCGCTGAGGTCGAGGTGCAGCCGCGGGTCAGGACCCACCGGCTCCGGGACCCGCTGGAAGCAGAGGTCGAGCACCAGCCCTTCGGGCACGGTGAGCCGGGTCTCGAAGGCGTCGGCGTCGTCGAGGAGGGTCGGCCCCGCGTCGAGCAGGCTCTCCCAGAAGCCACCGAGCACCGTCGGGTCCTGCGCGTCGACGACGAGGTTCTCGAGGTACATCTGCCGTTCGTACCACGCGCCACGCCCATCATCGACTCGTTGATGCGGGTGAGGTCGTGTCAGGCTGGTGACCATCATGCCCACCCCCCTCCCCCGGCGCACGGCGCTGCGGTCCGCCGCCGCTGCCGTGGTGGCCGCCGCGACCGCCGGTGTCGTGGCCTCCTGCAGCGAGCCGGCGGGCGACCCGAACGCCCTCGGAGCGGGTGCGCCCGGCGCAGGCGAGGACCGCCCGCGCGGGCACCACGTGACCCCGGGTGCCGAGACCTCCGCGAACACCCTCGACCCTCGCACGGGTGGCGCCCCGGATGCGACCCTGGCGGCGTCGCGGGCGCTGCTCGCGGCTGCGAGCATCGTCGTCCTCAGCTCCGGCGGCGAGCGCGACCTGAAGGCGGCCACCGCCGCAGCGAGGGCGCTCGGCATCCCCCTGCTCGTGTTCGGGCCTGATGTCGCGGCCGAGCTCGACCGGCTCGGCACCAGGACCGTCGTGCGCTGGTCGGGGAATGCCGGGGCAGCGACACCCTCGGCTGGTGGGACGACCACACCGCTGCCGACGACCTTCGGCGAGCGCGAGGTGGTGGATGCCGGCGACGTCGGCGACCTGACCGACCTGCCCGGGCTGCCGCTGACCCCGCCGCGCAACCGTGGCACCGTGCTCGTGCTCACGGGGACCAGCGTGCCGGCGGGCATCGAGGCGACCCTCGCGGCCGTGGGAGCCACCCGGGTGACGGTGACCGGCACCGACCCGCGCACCAGCAAGGAGGCTCGCGCCGCCCTCCGTGCGGCGGCCGACACCGCCGTGCTGGGGATCGGCACCGGGCTGGGCCCCGCCCAGCGGTTCGCCCAGCGGGTGCGCACCGCCCGCCACGCCGCCGAGCTGCCCGGCGGTGGCCTGCTGCCGTTCCCCGACCGGCAGATGGTGGCGCTCTACGGGCACCCGCAGACGGCGGCGCTCGGGATGCTCGGCGAGCAGCCGGCCGCCGAGGCGGTGCGCCGGGTCCGGACCCTGGCCGACGAGTACCAGCAGCTGACCGACACGACCGTGGTGCCGGCGTTCGAGCTGATCGCCACGGTGGCCGCCGGGGCAGCGCAGAAGGACGGCTCCTACTCGCGGCGCACGCCGGTGAGCGTGCTCCTGCCCTGGGTGGAGGCCGCGGAGGGGGCCGGCACCTACGTCGTGCTCGACCTGCAGCCGGGGCGCGACGACTTCCTCACCCAGGCCAAGGCCTACGAGGAGCTGCTCCGGCGCCCGTGGGTGGGCCTCGCGCTCGACCCCGAGTGGCGCCTCCAGCCCGGCGAGAAGCCGCTGCGCCAGATCGGGCACGTCGACATCGACGAGGTCAACGCGGTCGGCGCCTGGCTCGCCGGCCTCGTCCGTGCGCACGACCTGCCACCGAAGGTGCTCACCGTGCACCAGTTCAGCCGTGCCATGGTGCGCCACCGCGAGCGGCTCGACACCTCCCTCGACGAGGTGCAGTGGCTCGTGCATGCCGACGGCCAGGGCGGCCAGAACGCGAAGCAGGGCACCTGGTCGGCCCTCAAGCGCGACCTGCCTGCCGGGGTGTGGCTCGGCTGGAAGAACTTCACCGACGAGGACAGCCCGATGCTCGTCCCCGAGCAGACGATCGCGCAGGTGCACCCGACTCCGCAGTTCGTCTCGTACCAGTGACCGGAGCCCTCCGGCTCGTCCGGCCACGCCGACGGGTCAGGTCGCGGCGCCGGCGACGTCCCAGGTGATGAGCACGACGGTGATGGCGAACAGGGCGACCAGGGGCGACAACAGGGGGAGGTCGGCCACCGCCTCGCCCCGCCACGCGCTGGTCCGCCGGATCGTGCCCACCGGCAACCCCTGCACCACGTGCTCCTGCTCCAGGCTCCACACCGACGAGCGTCGGAACGCATGGGTGACACCGGCGGCCTCGATCGACCAGTCCTTGCGGCCGATCCGCCGCGCCGACGCGACGAGCTCGCCGGCGTCGTCGACCAGCGTGCAGGAGGTGGCCCACATCGAGGACCGCACCTGGTAGCGGCGGCCGTCCACGACGAGTGCCCCGCCACCGCGCCACAGCGACCCGTCGAAGACCGCCAGCGGTCGGCCGTCGGCGGTGATGTCGTAGTCGTTGCGCCACACGCTCCTGCGGTGGGCCTGCATCATGCGGGTCACGCTAGCTGGGCCAGGCCGCTTCAGGGCGACCGCCACCTCGGTGCAGGCGGCGCCTCCGTGGGCGGTGTGGGTGGCGCTCAGCCCATCGCGGCCTCGAGCCGCTTCGCCAGGCCGGGCCACATGCTGGCGCTGAAGCCGGCCGTCAGGTGGTGCTCGTCGCGGTACATGATCTGCCCTGTCGCAGAGACCACCTGGCAGCGTTTCGTCGGGCAGATGACGTCGGTCATGTCGACGTGGCGGACGGCCTTCGGTGCGGCCGCCTCCTCCGCCGCGACGAGGACGGCATCCAGGCGGGTCGAGCGGGAACGGGAGAAGGAGCAGGCCTCGACGTCCCGGCGGTGCTCCGAGAGGCAGGACGGCACGTCGCCCCCCGGCCATGGGACGTCCTCCATGACGACGATGCGGGAAGTGACCCGGCGCAGCCGGTCGAACGTGCGCTCGGCGCCCGCCTCCCACACCGCACCCACCGTCGACGACGTGACGGGCGAGCCGTCGGACCGGAGGGTGGAGCCCCGGTAGGCCATCCACCGCCCGATGACGACGGCGTCCAGACCGTCGATCGACTCGAGCCGGTCGAGGAGGTGCTCACGCCACGTGGTGCACGCGTCGTAGGCGGAGGTCGTGCCCGGCCGGAGCACCGTGACATCGACCACGGCACAGCCGCTCTTGCCGAAGAAGTACAGGGTCCAGCCGCGCTCCTCGGCGGCCTTGCGCAGAGCCGGGTACCAGGCGGTCGCATGCGAGTCACCGATCAGGGCGATGGTGCGCTCGGCCCCGGAGGCCGGGCCCACCCTGCAGTCCGCGGACGGGGGCACCGCTGTGGGCGCGTAGCCGACGTAGCACGGCGAGACCCCTCGAGGCTCGTCGGCACGCGCCTCCTTCGGTGTGTTCGGCTCGCGGAGCGCGGCGGGGTCGACCACGAGGGCGCCGGCGGTCGGCCGCGCCGCCGGGCCCTCCTTCGCATCCGCCGGGCCCTCCTTCGCATCCGCCGGGCTCGCCTTCGCCTCCGTCGGCCCTGGTGCGGTCGCACCGCTCTGCGGCGCCGCGACAGTGGAGTCCTCCCCGCTCGCCGGGACGGAGACCACGAGGGCGACGCTCGCCGCCAGGGAGGTCGCCACCAGCACCCCACCGGCAACGAGCGACCGACGCCTCGAGACCGTCAGGAAGCGGACCTTTCGGAGGGGCTGCTCGACGAGGTGGTGGCTGGCCGCGGCGAGCACGAAGGAGATCGCCACCGCCAGGGCGACCACCGACCAGGACGCCCTCGACGTGGCCGTGCCGTCGTCGCCGAACGTCTCCTCGCCCCACGTCGCGGTGGCCAGCACGAGCACCGGCCAGTGCCACAGGTACCAGGCGTAGGAGACCCGTCCGACGTAGCGGGGCACCGGGCGGGACAGCGTGCTCGAGACCACCCCGTCGGGGAGCCGGGCGCCGGCCGCGATCAGCAGCGCTGTGCCCAGCACGGGCACGAGCGCGGCCGTGCCGGGGAACGGCGTGGACTCGTCCATGGCCAGGGCGGACCCGAGCACCATGGCCACGCCGAGCAGCGCCGCACCCTCGGCAGCACGGCGGGTCAGCATGGGGAGCAGCGGACGCGCCAGCGCGAGTGCTGCGCCGACCCCCAGCTCCCAGGCACGGGTGTGCAGGCCGAAGTAGGCGAACGGGCTCGTCGCATCGGTCTGCTTCCACGAGAGCCACAGCGAGGCGACGATCACGACCCCGAGGGCAAGGGCGATCCTGCGGAGCACCACCGGCCACGCCCGCAGCGCCAAGCCGGTGGTGCCCACGAGCAGCAGCAGCAGCAGCGGCCACACGAGGTAGAACTGCTCCTCGACGGCGAGCGACCAGTAGTGCAGCACGGGGCTCTTGTCGGTGTCGGCCATGTACTGGGTGGACTCCGCGGCGAAGCGCCAGTTGGCGCTCCACAGCGCGGAGCCGATGATGTCGCCGGCCACCCCCTTGCGGTCGATGGGCGGGACGAGGGCGTACGTGGCGGCGGCGGTGGCGGCGAGGACGAGGGTGGCCAGCGGAAGCAGTCGCCGCACCCGCCGAGCGTAGAAGTCGCCGAGGGAGATGGTGCCGGTGCGGGCCATCTCGTCGACGAGCAGTCCGGTGATGAGGAAGCCGGACAGCACGAAGAAGACGTCGACCCCGACGAAGCCCCCCGTGACGGCCCCGACGCCCGCGTGGAACGCGACGACCAGCACGACGGCCAGAGCCCGCAGACCCTCGATGTCACCGCGGAACCGGGTGCGACGCTGACGCCTCGTCGGCGCGGGCGCGACATCGGGGTGAGTCAGGGTTTCGCTGGACATATGACAGAGAATTATGTCGGCGAGCACGCGTGATCTGGTAATCGACGGGGGCGGTCCGGGCGTGTCGCACCCCTTCCGCTCCCCAGCAGTTCCTGCTTCACCCGCCCACGAGCCGGCGCCCTAGGTGGCCTCGACGTACACCCAACGCCCGGCCCGTCGCGCGAACCGGCCGCGCTCGTGCAGCTCCCCGCGGCGCACCGGTCCGTCGTCGCGGCTGACCCAGGTGGCCCGGAACTCCACGACCCCCTCGGCGTCGTCCGGGCCACCCTCCGCGACGTCGAGCACGTCGAGCCCGGTCCAGCGAACCCGCGGGTCGGGTGCGGCGTCGTCGGTGCGAGTACGTGGGTGCCAGGTGCGGAAGAGGTGGTCACCGTCGCCGAGCGCGTAGGCGGTGTAGCGCGACCGCATCAGGGCCTCAGCGGTCTCGGCCAGGCGCTCGCCCGACACCACGGGGCCGCAGCACTCGGTGAGCAGGGCGCCGGGAGGCACACCACCGCACGGGCACGGCATCGACGACGAGCCGGATGCCGTTGCGCCCGAACCGAACCCGCTCACTCAGCGCTGCTGTCCGTCGTGTGCCCCCGGCGCCCGGGCGAGCGAGTCAGCCACGGCTCGTCGACGGCCCGCAGCCCGGCCCAGCCCCGTTCCCGCAGCCGCACCGCCGCGAGCACCGCGATGATCAGCGTCCCGTTGTGCACGTCACCGGCCAGCACGGCGTCGGCGACCTCGTCGAGCGGCACGCGACGCACCGGCATCCCGAGCTCCTCGCCGTCGCGCTCGTAGCGCGCGGCGTGGGGCACCTCGTGCAGGTCGCGGGCCAGGAAGACGCGCAGCGACTCGCTCGACCCCCCCGGGCTGGCGTAGTGGTCGAGCAGCAGGTGCCACTCCCCCGCCTCCAGGTCGGCCTCCTCGTGCAGCTCACGGGCGGCGGTGAGGTGGGCGGGCTCGCCGTCGACGTCGAGCAGCCCGGCCGGCAGCTCCCACTCGAAGGCCCCGACCGGGTGGCGGTACTGCTGCACGAGCACCACCGCCTCCTCGTCGTCGAGCGCGAGCACGGCGACCGCACCGGTGTGCTCGATGAAGTCACGCGTGACGACGCCCCCGTCACCGAGGTCGACCTCCTCGGTCACGACGTCCCACACCCGGCCCGCGAAGGACCGCACCGACGACCGCACCGGCCGTGGGTCGAGCCGGTCGTGCAACGGCTCAGGCATGCGCCTCGGCGGCCTCGTGGTGCCGCGGACGCTCCACCTCGACCAGCCGGGAGGCCCGCTGGGCCTCGATGGCGGCACCGATGAGGCCGGCGAACAACGGGTGGGCCCGGGTGGGGCGCGACTTGAACTCGGGGTGTGCCTGGGTCGCCACGTAGTAGGGGTGCACGTCGGCGGGCAGCTCGACGAACTCCACGAGCCCCAGGTCGGGGTGGGTGCCGCTGATGACCAGGCCGGCCTCCTCGAGCGCCTCGCGGTAGCTCTCGTTGACCTCGTAGCGGTGGCGGTGCCGCTCGTCGGCCGTGGTGGCGCCGTAGGCCGTGGCGACCAGCGAGCCCTCGACGAGCTTGGCGGTCTGGCTGCCCAGGCGCATCGTGCCGCCGAGGTCACCGGCGCCCTCGACGTAGGCCTTCTGCTCCTCCATCGTCGCGATGACCGGGGCCGTGGTCTCGGGGTCGAACTCGGTCGAGCTCGCGCCGTCGATGCCGCCGACCGTGCGCGCGTACTCGATGACCATGCACTGCAGGCCCAGGCAGATGCCCAGGGTGGGCACCTGGTGGGTGCGGGCCCAGTGCAGCGCGCCGACCTTGCCCTCGATGCCGCGGACGCCGAAGCCACCGGGCACCAGCACGGCATCCACCTCGCCCAGCGCCTTCTGGGCGCCGGCCTCGGTCTCGCACGAGTCGGACGGCACCCAGCGGATGCGCACCTTGGCGTCGTGGTGGAAGCCGCCGGCGCGCAGGGCCTCGGTGACCGACAGGTAGGCGTCGGGCAGGTCGATGTACTTGCCGACCAGCGCGACCTCGACCTCGTGCTCGGGCCGGTGGACCCGCTCGAGCAGGAGGTCCCAGTCGGTCCAGTCGACGTCGCGGAAGGTGAGCCCGAGCCGGCGGATGACGTAGGCGTCCAGGCCCTCGCGGTGCAGCACCTTGGGGATGTCGTAGATGCTCGGGGCGTCGACGGCGGCCGCCACGGCCTCGGTGTCGACGTCGCACATCAGCGAGATCTTGCGCTTGATGGAGTCGGGGATCTCGCGGTCGGCGCGCAGCACCAGCGCGTCGGGCTGGATGCCGACCTGGCGCAGCGCCGCGACCGAGTGCTGGGTCGGCTTGGTCTTCAGCTCACCGCTCGGGGCGAGGTAGGGCACCAGCGAGACGTGCAGGAAGAAGACGGCGTCGCGGCCCAGGTCGTGGCGCACCTGTCGGGCAGCCTCGAGGAACGGCAGCGACTCGATGTCGCCGACGGTGCCGCCGATCTCGGTGATGATGATGTCGGGCGCGTCGGCGTCGCTGACGCCCGGGGAGCCGGCGGCCTGCGCGCGCATCCGCTCCTTGAGCTCGTTGGTGATGTGCGGGATGACCTGCACGGTGTCGCCGAGGTACTCCCCGCGCCGCTCGCGCGTGATGACCCGGTTGTAGACCTGCCCGGTGGTGACGTTGGCGCTGCCCTTGAGGTTGACGTCGAGGAAGCGCTCGTAGTGGCCGATGTCGAGGTCGGTCTCGGCCCCGTCGTCGGTCACAAAGACCTCGCCGTGCTGGAAGGGGTTCATCGTGCCCGGATCCACGTTCAGATAGGGATCCAGCTTCTGCATCACGACGCGCAGACCGCGCGCGGTGAGCAGGTGACCGAGGCTCGCGGCGGTGAGGCCCTTGCCCAGGGAGGAGACGACACCCCCTGTGACGAAGATGTGCTTGGTGATCCCCGGACTCTGCTGCGATTCGAACGCGTCTGCCACGGGTTTCCATCCTATGCGAGGGGAGGCGGCCTCCCGGCCGGTTTTCGAACGTGTTCGCTGGCGGCGCGTCGCCGCAGCGTTCCGGATGCGCCAGCAGGCC